>DASVFT010000154.1:0-96939 GCA_036379935.1 Solirubrobacteraceae bacterium
CTCGCCGACATCCACGGGAACCTCGACGCGCTGCGCGCCGTCGTGGCTGCCCTGGAGCGCCACGGGGTGGACCGGTATCTCGTCGCCGGTGACCTCGTGGGCTACGGGCCGTATCCGAACGAATGCGTGGCGGCGGTCGCCGAGCTTCCGGCCAGCTGCGTCGCCGGCAATCACGACCTGATCGCGCTCGGGCTCCTATCCGACCGCCGCTGCATCGAGCTCGCCCGCCGCAGCCTGGCCTGGACCCGGCAGGTGCTGGGCGACGACGCCCGCGCCTTCCTGGCCGCGCTCCCGCCCACGGTCACCGCGCCGGGCGGCGTCGTCATGGCACACGGCTCGCTCGACGACCCACAGGAGTACACGTCGACGAGCGGTCAGGCGCTCGCCCAGCTGGCCGTGGTGCAGGAGCGCGACGGCGCCGGCGTCCTGGTCCTCGGGCACACGCATCGGCCGCTGGCGTTCGGGCGGCGAGCGGGCTGGCTGCCGACGCGCGGTCGCATGGCGCTGCCGGAGAGCGACGCCGTGCTGCTCAATCCCGGCGCGGCCGGGCAGTCGCGCGAGCTTCGCGCCCGCGCCCGCTTCGCGGTCCTCGATCTCGTCGCGCGCGAGACGCGGTTCTTCTCGATCCCCTACGACGTCGAGGCGTGTCGCGCCGCGCTGCGGCGCGTCGGCCTGTCGCCGCGCTCCTGCCACCTGCGGCCGTCGGTGCCGCGCGCCGCGGCGCGTGCGCTGCGGGCGTTCGCGCGCCGCCAACGCTCATGGCGCTGACGCTCGAGCGGATCGCGCCGACCGGCGCGGCGTGGGAGCGCATGGACGCGTTCGGCGACCGCGTCGTCTTCCAGACCCGCGAGTGGCTGGAGTTCCTCGCGCGCACGCAGGGCGCCGAGCCGGTGGTGGCGGCGGTCATGGATGGCGACGAGCGCGTCGGCTACTTCACCGGCCTTGTCGTACGGCGCTTCGGCCTCCGCATCCTGGGCAGCCCGTTCCCGGGGTGGACGACCGAGTCGATGGGCTTCAACCTGGACGACGGCGTCAGCCGCCGCGAGGCGGCCGCGGCCCTGATCCCGTTCGCCTTCCGGACGCTGGGCTGCGCGCATGTCGAGCTCAAGGACCGGCGGCTCGAGCGCGATGACGACCTTCATGGGCTGGGGTTCACCAGCGAGCCGACGCGCACCTTCGAGGTGGACCTGTCCGACGACGAGACGGCGATCTTCGGGCGGATGTCGAGCGCCTGCCGGCGCGCGGTGCGCCGGGGCGAGAAGGTCGGCGTGACCGTCGAGCAGGCGACCGGAGCCGCCTTCGCGGACGAGTACTACGCGCAGCTGGTCGAGGTCTTCGCCCGGCAGTCGCTCGTGCCCACCTACGACGTCGAGCGCGTGCGCGCGCTCATCGACTGCCTGGAGCCGACCGGTCACCTGCTGCTCGTGCGCGCTCGGTCCCCGGAGGGGGTGCCGGTCGCCACCGCCATCTTCCCGGCCTTCAACCGGACCGCGTACTTCTGGGGCGGCGCGAGCGTGCGCGAGCACCAGATCCTGCGGCCCAACGAGGCGATCTTCTGGTACGCGATGCGCTATTGGCGGGAGCGGGGCATCACGACGCTCGACCTCGGCGGCGGCGGCGAGTACAAGCGCAAGTACGGGCCGCGCGAGCTGCGACTGCCGTTCTTCCGCCGGTCGCGGTTCCCGGGCCTCGCGGTGCTACGCGAGGTCGCGCGGCGCGCCGTCGAGCAGCGCCACGCCCTGCTCGGGCGCGCGCGGCGCGCTCACGTGCGCCCTCCGACGCGCACCTTGTGAGCAAGCCAGCGCCGCTCCAGGCGCGAGCGCTCGGCCTCGGTGATCTCGTGGTGGCCCTTCGTGTCCAGGAGGTGGTCGAGCAACGTCGTCGCGGGCACGAACCAGCCGTTGAGCGAGCTCAGGCGGCGCATGACCCGCACGAAGGCCGGGTCGAGCTCGCCATGGGGCGCGAAGCCCGAGGCGAAGTGCGTGTACATGATGCAGGCGCCGCCCTCCGATGCGAGTTGGTCGAGGTTGCGGTCGCACAGCTTGCGCACGAACGCGGCGACGTTGGGCCCCTCCGTCGAGGCGAACCAGTATCGGACCCACGGGCGCTGGGCATCGTGGTAGGGCATCTCGGGGCAGTAGCGGCGCGTGTTGATGTCGCCGTGCACGAAGTTGCGCACGTACTTGAGCCTGCGGTAGCAGACGTCGCCCCAGAACAGCGGGCTGTCCTCCACGTGGCCCTCGAACACCTCGCCGCGCTTGCGACCGTTGAGCGCCTCGTAGAGGGCACGGTTCGTTCCCGACACTCGCCGTGACCCCCAGTAGATGTTCTCGCGGCAGACGCTGTGGTTGACGTGCAGGGACGGATAGGTCCCGACGATCTCGCGATAGCGCTCGATGCCCTCGATCGTGCGCTTGCGCGACGACGTCCGCGACGCCACGTTGTGCAGCGCGATCTCGAACCCCTGGGCATGGAGGCCCTCGACCCAGGCGCGGTACCGCGCGTCGTTGCAGGCCAGGCCGTCGCGCGCATCGCCGCCCAGCGGCCAGATCGACTTGGTCGTACGCAGCCCGAGGTCGGCGAGCAGGGCGTACACGGGCGGCACGTTCTCCATCGTCGCCAGGTCGGTGTCGTCCACGACGGTGAACGCGAAGGCCTTGCCCTCTGGCCACTCAATCTTGGCGTCCGTGCCCCAGCTCTCCTCGCTCACGACCTCGTCCCCACCCCGCGTGAAACCGGATTCTAGCTCGCGAGGATCGCTGCGACCATGCTTTCGTATAGGTGTCTTTCGCGTGCCGTGCGGAGCAGCGTGTTGTTGTGCCAGAGGACGCCGAAACATCCGCGGTAGCGCCGGCACTGGGCGGCGATCTCGAGCACGGCGGCGCGCGCGGCGTCGCCCGCGAGCGCCATGGAGGAAAGCAGCGTGACGTCCATGACCTGGAACGGATGCTCGTGGAGGTCGAGCGGGCGTCGGACCTCCAGGTCGAAGGCGCGGTAGGGGTGACAGGTGCCGCTGCGAAAGCCGATCGCCTCGGCGTAGGCCAGGGTGCTGTCGTAGCTCAGCCCCGCCGCCTCGTAGTTGCGCCACGTCTCCGGGTTGGCCCAGCGCAGGAAGTGCTGTCGGCCGCCCCAGCGCTCCTGGTGCACGCCCTCGTCCTCGGCCACGCGGCGCAGGCGCGCGAGCTCCTCGCGCGTCCGCTCCGCATCGCGATGGGTGCAGTGGCTGGGGTGGATGCCGATCTCGTGGCCCCGGGCCCCGATCCGGCCGATGAGCGAGCGCACCCACGGATGCTCGAACAGGTAGGCGCCCTCCCGCGGCCGCTCGTGGCGGTGGGCGAGGAAGTAGAAGGCGCTGCGCAGGCCGTGGCGCTCGCTGACCTCCATGAGGAAGTCGAAGGTGTTGTTCGGATCGAGGTCCGGATTCCCCATCAGCGATCGAAGGCGCCGGGTGGCCAGGCGCGGATCGCGCCGGACGAGGAGGTCGCCGCCGAGCTGGCGGACCGCGTCGCGGGGGCCATGATCGAGCGTCGCCAGCGGATGGTCGATGTCGTGACTGAGGGCCAGCGCGAACGCGCGCGGCGCGCGCTCCAGCCGCGGCCACGTCGCAACGAGGGCGTCCCAGAGGCGCTCGACGTAGGCATCGACGACGGGCACGCCCAGAAAGCCCGCCTGCGCGGCGAGCGACGCCTGCGCCGGGAAGCGCCCGTACCGGTCGCGGGTGGTGATCGCGAGCTCCTCGTAGCGCGTCAGCATGAAGAACGCGCTGCCGAGGACGTCGATGCCCGCGTCCGAGCCGTACAGGACCGGCAGGCCGTCGGCCGCGCGGCGAACCGCGGGCAGCGAGGCCGGCGTCAGCCACTGATCGGGGGGCGTGGCGAAGAGGACGTCGGGCAGCACGACGGCCGGCCCGTCGGGATCCTCGGCAAGCGCGATCCGGACGTCGCCGAGGGCGCTTTGACGGAGCCTCCACTCAAGCCCCAGCCAGTCGCTGAGGACGACGTCGAGGATGTAGCGGCGCTCGGGCTCGTAGCCCGAGGGCACCTCGACGACGAGCGTCACGCGACCTTCCGATAGAGGGCCTCGAGCGTCGCCAGCTCGGCCTCCCAGTTGTAGCGCTCGGCGATCGCGCGCCGACCGTTCTCGCCGAGGCGCCGGGCGAGCGCGGCGTCGTCGCCCAGCGACCTGATGGCGCTGGCGATCGCCTCGGGGTCGTGCGGATCCACGGCGAGGCCGCAGTCGGCGTCGCGCACGATCTCGGTCCACAGCGGGAAGTTCGAGCACACGACGGGCAGCCCGCAAGCCATGTACTCGAACATCTTGGTCGGGTAGGCGTCGACGTAGTTGACGGTCGGATGGTTCAGGACGAGGCCGGCGCGCGCATCGCGCATGGCCTGCACCACGTCGGCCCTCGGCACCTGCCGCAGGTAGCGCACGCGCTGCCAGCCCGGCATCACGGCGATCTCGTCCTCGAGCGCCGGCGGGTTGAAGGTGCCCGCCACCGTGCCGGTCATGCCCTCCGGCAGCAAGGCGAAGGCCCGCGCCATCTCGCGGACGCCCTGGATCTCCATGAGCCCGCCCGCGTAGACGAACGCGTCCGAGCGCTCCTCCCAGGGCCTCGGGGCGCCGTCGGCGTGCGCGAAGGACGCCTCGGGGAAGTTCTGGACCACCGCCGTCTTGCCGCCCGGGAACCTGCGCGCGATCGACGGCGTGGCGGCCACGATGCCGTCCACGACGCGCGCGGCGACCTGCTCGGCAACCGCCACGGCACGGGCGATGAGCGGCCGCGCCCACGCCGGGATCCAGTGCTTGCCCATGATCTGCTTGGGGACGTCCTCGTGGACGTCGTAGATGACGGTGGCGCCGCCGAGCTTGAGCAGCACGCCGACCCACAGCAGCTCGGGATCGTGGAAGTGGTAGACATCGCCGCGCTCGCGCCGGGCGGCGCGGTAGACCCGCCAGCCGACGCGCAGCATGCGGTCGAGACGGCCACGCGCCGGTCGCACCGGCACGATCCTGACGCCGTCGACGACCTCGGCGCGCTCGTGGCAGGCGACGAGCGCGACGTCGTGGCCGAGCCTGGCCAGGCTCTTGCACTCTTTGTGGAAGATCCGCGGATCCCCGATGCTATGAACCGACGTCAGGTGACGGATCCTCTGCGTGCCCATGCCCGTGTGCTACCAGACGCCTCGGTGAGAGCCCGGCTGCGGCGCCACGCCGCCGCGGTCGCGCTGTCCAGTCCCCTCGCGCCGTGGACCAGGCGCGCGCTGCGCGGCCGGACGAAGATCGTCTACGCCCATCACGTGGGCCCACCGGCGCCGCATCTGGCCTCGTTCGGGCCCGCCTTCACGGCCGAGCAGCTCGACGAGCACCTCACCACGCTCGGACGGCACTTCGAGTTCGCCCCTCTCGCCGACGTCCTGTCCGCCAACGGCGCGGATGGCCAGGCGGCCTCCGAGCGGCTCGCCGTGACCTTCGACGACGGCTTCGACCTCATCGGCACCGGTGCGCTCGACGTCCTCGACGCGCACGGGGTGAAGGCGACGACCTTCGTGCTCACCGAGATGCTCGACAACCGCGGGCTCATGTGGCGCAACAAGCTCAGCGCCATCCGCGCGCTGCGTCCCGAGGACACCTACGTCCCCGCGTACAACCGGCTGGTGCAGAGCGTCGGCGCGCCCACTATCGCCGCGCCCTCCGAGCTGCTGAGCGCTGCGATGCGGTGGGACATGGCGCGCAAGGACGAGCTCGCGGACGAGCTCTGGGCGGCCTGCGACATGCCGGCGCTGAGCGACTTCCTCGGCGAACACCGCCCGTACTTCACCAGGGACGGGCTCGCGACGTGGTTGGCCGGCGGCCACGGCGTCGGCCTGCACACCGCCACGCACCCCGATTGCTCGCGCCTGGACGGTGACGGCGTGCGCGCCGAGATCCTCGAGCCGGCCGAGCGGCTGAGGGCCGAGCTCGGCGTGGCCTCGCTGCCCTTCTCCTATCCGTTCGGACGGCGCTGCGAGCCTAGGCACGAGCCCATACTGCTCGATGCGGGGGTCCTCGACTGCGCGCTCGGGATCCGTGGCTTCTCGCGTCGCGGGACCGATCCGCTGCACCTCGAGCGCGCATCGATCGAAGGCGACATGCGTTTCTCTGTCTACGGCAAGGCGTTCCTCGGAGTTCCGCGGTGATCGGCCCCCGCGGCCGCGCGACCTGCCTATGCTGTCTGGGCCAATGACCGGCTATCTGGGTATGGATCTCCCGCGGTTCCTCGGCATCGTCCGAGCTCGACGGTGGCTCATCGCCGCCATCATGGTCGTGGCCGCCGCCCTCGCGCTCGTCGCCTCGCTCGCGCAGTCCAACCGCTACCAGGCCAGCGCGGACCTGTTGTTCGGCCGCACCACGAACGCCGACGCTGTCATCGCCGGCACGCCCACCGACACGGGCGAGACGCCCGAGCGGGCGGCGGCGACCAACCTCGCCCTGGCCGGCCTGGACACCGTGGCGACTCGCGTCAAGCAGCGATTTCGGGGCACCGCCACGGTGCAGGAGATCCGCGACGCGGTCTCGATCAAGGCCCAGGGGGAGTCCGACGTGGTGACCGTCACCGCGGAATGGAGCTCGCCGACGCAGGCGGCCGCGATCGCCAACGCGTTCGCGGGCGAGATCGTCGCCCTGCGCCGCCAGACGTCGCAGGACGACATCCAGCGCGGCATCGATGCGCTCCAGGCCAGGGTCCCGCCGGACCCGAAGACCCCCGCCGAGCGCACGCGCGCCGCCGCGCTGGAGGACAAGATCTCGGTCCTCGAAGGCCTGAAGGGCGTGACCAACGGCAACGTGCACGTCGTCGAGAGCGCCACGCCGCCCGACCACCGCAGCTCGCCAAAGCCGACGCGCAACGCGGTCATCGCGGGCATCGTGGCCGGGATCCTCAGCCTCTTCCTGGTCGTGCTGCTCGCCCGCTTCGACGACCGCATCCACGACGAGGACGAGCTGGCCGAGCTCATGGACGCCTCCGTGCTGACCCGGATCCCCGAGGTCGAGCGCTCGCGGCGCCTCACCCAGGTCTGGACGCCGCACCAGGACCGCGCCTTCCTCGAGGCCTTCGAGTTCCTGCGCCTGAACCTCCAGCTCATGGGCAAGGACGGCGCCAGCATCGTCGTGGCCGTGACGAGTCCCGCCGCCGGTGACGGCAAGACCACGGTGGTCGGCTGGCTGGCGCGCTCGCTCGCGCTGAGCGGCGACGAGGTCGTCGCCGTCGACCTCGACCTGCGCAAGCCCGAGTTGCACACGTACTTCAACGCGACGCGCGAACCCGGTGACGGCGTGCTCGAGGCGCTGATCGCCGCTGCCAACGAGAACGGCGCCGAGCCGCCGGCGCCGTCTCAGCCCGTGCAGGAGGCCGAAGAGGAGAAGCCCCACGGCCGGCGCGTCTACAGCAGCGAGGACATCACCACCGGGCTCGACGAGCTCGCGCGCAAGGGCGGCAACGCGCGCCGCGCGGCGCGGGCGCTGAAGGCCGCGGGCCACGACATCTCGGAGTCCACGCTGCGGCGCTGGAAGGACATCCACGCGCCGACGTACGCGGAGCTGCGCGCGGCGCGCACGCGCGGGATCATCACCGCGCCGCACCTCCGCCTGCTCCCGGGCAACAACCACTCCCAGCTGCCCGCCGGCCTGATCGCGCGCGGCCGCCTGCAGCAGCTGTTCGAGGACCTGCGCCTCGACGCCGACTACGTGCTCGTCGACACGGTCCCGGTGTCGACGGTGGCCGACGCTTCGGCGGTCGCCGCGGCGGCCGACGGGGTCCTGCTCGTGGTCGACCTCGAGCGCGCCCGCCGCCGCGACCTGCTGGCCGCCAAGCGTCAGCTCGCCAACGCGCGGGCCCCGATCCTCGGCATCGTGCTCAACCGGGCGCTCGTGGACTTCCCGGTCTACCACGCGGCCGAGGAAGGCCGCGAGCCCGCCCGCGGGACGGTCGCGAGCGAGCGCTAGCTCGCCGGGGCTCTCGCGCAGGGTCGAGCATCATCCACCCGCCCGTCTCTCGAGGGTGACCTCCTCGACGACGGTCGCCCGCCTCGCGATGCGCTCGCCGGCCCACCCGTTGAGGCGCATGAGCGTGCTGGCCACGCGCCTGCCCTCGGGCGTCGACGTGTCGAGCCCCAGGTCCAGCGCGATCAGCGGCACCCCCGCGTCGCGGAACCAGTTCACCAGGCCGGCGAAGTCCAGCGACCGGCTCAGGAGCCTCGCGTCGTTGACGACGAGGCCGGCAGCATGCCCGTCGGCGATCTGCTCGAGCGCGTGCGACAGGCCGGGGCGGTCGAGGATCCGGCCTGCCTCGGGGTCGCGCACGATGGCGACGAGGCGCCAGCCGGCGCGCGCGCATGCCTGCTCGATGGCGCGCTCCGTCGGCGACAGGTCGCCGTTGACGGCGTGCTCGGCAGCGGTGACGTATCCGATCACCGGCGCCCCGGGCTGCAGCCCGCTCGCGGGCCGATCGGCAGCGTCGTTGGCCGCCGCCTCGGCGACGGGCTCGGGGCGCAGGGCCTCGGGCGCCTGCGGCTCGGGGGTATGGACGGCCGTCGCAAACGAGGGCGGGTGCTGCTGGTGGCGGCGACGACGCCGCCTCGAGCGCAGCTCGCGGAGCGCGGCCATGCGCGACGCCAGCCCCTCTGACATGGCGAAGGCACCGAAGCTGCGCATGAGCGCACGTGTCGGGGCGGGGCCCGTCACGAGCGTGGCTGCGGCGACGACGACGGCGATGATTGCGATCGACCTTGCCCTGTTGCTCAGGGCGACCAAGTCCTTGGTCATGTTGATGTCTCCCTTCAGAACGGCTCTCGATGGCGACGCGCGCTGAAGGCGCACGTCGCTGGCTAGTACGTCCCGGAGGGAGCGCTAGCCAGGCCGCTGCTGAGGCGAGACGACGCCGACCGGCCCGCAGAGGACCAGCCGGAAGCGATGACGGCGAAGCTCGCGGGCGCTGTAGGCCAGGAGGCCGACGAGGATCGCGCACCACATGGCGATGGCGCCGCCGCCGCCCGATGCGCTCGCGCCGCCCGCCACGACGCCCCGCCCCGGCGGTGCGGCGGGAGAGCGCGGCGAGCGCTCGTCACCGGCGCTCCCGGCGGGAGCGGGCCTGGGCGTGTGCGACTTCGCTCTCGGTCCAGGGGCGGACGGTGGCGAAGCTGAAGACTCGTAGGCGCGCGCCGAGTGGTAGCGGCCGTCGAGCGGCGTCGGCGGCGGCGCGGCGCCGGCCAGGAGGATGGCCACGCCGGCTTGCCTGCGCGGGGCGCCGCTCAGCGGGATCCTCGCGCTGAGAATGGCCGATCCCGTCGACGCCGTCGCGCGCACGATCGCCGGCGAAGAGCCGCCGAGGGTGCCTGGCGGCGCCGGCAGCGCGGCGATGGTGGCCGGCACCGGCGCGACCACGACGGGGGTGGCGGCGGACGGGGCCGCCGCGCTGGGGGCCGGCGGGACCGGCGGCGAGGGCGAGCTGCCGTCGCCGCGCGACGGATCGGTGCCGGAAACCGGCGTCGCGGGATCCGACGGCTGCGCTGTGGTGGGCGGGTCGTTGCCGCCCTGCGCGCCGCCCGCTGGCGGGTCGCCGCTGGACTGGCCGCTGCCCGCCGGTGGGGTCTTGGTCACCGGCGGCTTGGGCGACGGCTTGCCGGCGCCGGGCTTGGCCGTCGGCTTGCCGCTGGAAGGCTTCGCGTCGGTGGGCTTGCCGCCGGAGGGCTTGGGGTCTCCCGGCGTGCCCGTCGTCGTGGCCGGCGGCTGGTCTGTCGGCACCGGCGTGGTCGTCGGCGTGATGGGTGCGGGGCTGCCCGGTGCCGCGCCCGCTGCCGTCCCTGTGGGGGTGGCCGCCGGAGCCGTCGCCGCGTCGGCCGCCGTCGTTGCGGTTGTGGTGGCGGTCGTCGTGAGCGCGTCGGCGGTGGTCACGACGGCGGCCGACGCGCTCACGGTGTCGCTGGCGCCCGCGCTGGCGGCCGGGACGCCGAGGATGGCCAGGGTCGACAGCGCGCCGACGAAAGCTCGCCGGGACGACCGGGCACTGCGCATCCCCTCTCTGCCGATTCCCGGCAACCACAACCCCCGTCACGTTCGCGGGCCAACTGACGGCCTGGGGCAATCTACCCGAAGCAGCGGCCGCCGGCACACGGATCGTCCCGGCGTGAACAGACCGCTAGGCGGTGCATCACCGCCGTTGGTCGCGCTCAGCTGGGCTCGACGGGCGCGTTGCGCGCGCCCACCGGTTGCACGGCGGGCCGCCGGCGACGCGTCAGCGCGCCCGTGCCGCGGTGGACCGCCACGGGCTTGCGCAGGAACACCGTCATGAAGGTGGCGACCAGGATCCGCAGGTCGCGGCGCGTGCTCAGCCGGCTGGCGTACATGCGGTCCAGCGCGACCTTCTGCGGCAGCAGAGCGTTGAGGTAGTGGCTGTGCGGATCCTCGGGGTCGAGGATCGCCCCCTCGCGCGCGAACGCGAGCTGCGAGTAGCCCGTGAGGCCGGGACGCGTGGTGAGGATCACGTCGTAGTCCGACGCGTAGCGCGCAACGAAGTCGGGCGATTCGGGCCGTGGGCCGACGAGGCTCATGTCGCCGCGGAGCACGTGCCAGAGCTGGGGAAGCTCGTCGAGCTTCGTGCGCGCCAGCCACGTCCCCACGCGCGTGAAGCGGTCGTCGTCGACGGTCGTCAGCACGGCGCCGTGGGCAGTGGGGTGCATCTTGCGGAACTTGAGCATCCGCAGTCGCTTGCCGCGGAAGCCCACGCGCTCGGCGCGGTAGAAGACCGAGCCGGGCGAGTCGATCACGATCACGAGCGAGATGACCAAGAACAGCGGTGCGAGCACCACCAGCGCTACCGCCGAGACGACCACGTCGAGGGCACGCTTGATGGGCGCGCGCAGCGCGTCATCTGCCCGGCCTTCCCTGTCCACGACGCTGCTCACACGACCCCTAGGCCATGCAGGCTACGCCACCCCCCGGCGGGGATGCAACGCCCCGCGCCCCCTTTTTGGCGAGTCTCCGATGGGCTTGCGAAAGTCTCAGCCTCAACGAGAGCCTGAGCTATACGCAGGGCCTGCGTACGACCCTATCCATCGGTACGGGGTCGACGAGCCGCGACCTCTAGAGTGGGGCCGATGACGCGACCGACCTTGGTGACAGGCGGGGCCGGCTATCTTGGCATGGCCGTCGCCGAAGACCTGCTCGCGGCGCCGCGGCCCGTGCGTATCCTCGATGCGCTCCTTCACGAAGGCCAGGACGAGATGGTGGGCGCCCTGGAGGAACGCGGGGTCGAGGTCATACGCGGCGACATCCGCGATGCCGACACGCGCCGGCGCGCGCTCGACGGCGTCCAGGACGTGGTGCACCTGGCGGCGATCGTGGGCGACCCGGCGTGCGCCCGCGACCCCGAGCTGGCCGATGCCGTCAACGTCAAGGGGACCGCGGCCCTGGTGGCCGATGCCCACGCCGCCGGCGTCGGCCGCTTCCTGTTCGCCTCGACGTGCTCGAACTACGGGCGGATCTCCGATCCTACGGTGCCGATCGACGAGCAGGGCGAGCTCGCGCCGGTCTCGCTCTATGCCGAGCAGAAGGTCGGGATCGAGCGTTCCCTGCTCAACGGCGCCCAGGCCCCGATGGCGGTCACGTGCCTGCGCTTCGCCACCCTCTACGGCGTGGCGCCCCGCATGCGCTTCGACCTGACCGTCAACGAGTTCACGCGCGATCTGTGGGCCGACCGCCCGCTCGAGGTCTTCGGGCAGTACTTCTGGCGCCCCTACGTGCACGTCCGTGACGCCGGGCGCGCGATCCGCCTCGTGCTCGCGGCGCCGCCCGAGCAGGTCGCGGGCGAGGTCTTCAACGTCGGCCAGTCGGCCGAGAACTACCGCAAGCTCGATCTCGTCGAGCTCATCCGCTCGCAGATGGACCGCGGGACCGTGTCGTTCGTGGACCGCGACGAGGACCCCCGCGACTACAAGGTCGCCTTCGACAAGATCGCGCGCGTCCTCGGCTTCCAGCCCACGATGACGGTCCCCGACGGGATCGCCGAGATCATCGCCGCGCTCGACGCCGGTCAGTTCGCCGACCCCTTCGACCGCGGGCACACGAACACCCCGTGACGACGCTGTAGCGTTCCGGCATGCCCCAGTGGACCGTGCCGTTGGCCGACGTCGTCGTGCCCGAGGAGGACATCGCCGCCGTCGCCGAGGTCTATCGCTCGGGCTGGCTGAGCATGGGCCCGGAGACCGAGGCGTTGGAGCGCGACTTCGCGGCCTACACCGGCGCGCGGCACGCGCTTGCCGTCGCCAACGGCACAGCGGCGCTGCACCTCATCTGCGCGGGGGCGGCGCTCGGGCTGGGAGACGAGGTCGTCGTGCCGTCGATGACCTTCGTCGCCACCGTCAACGCCGTTGCGTATACAGATGCGACGCCGGTGTTCGCGGACATCGCGGGGCTCACCGAGCCGTGGCTGTCGCCCGACGCCGTCGAAGCCGCCGTGACCGAGCGCACGAAGGCGATCATGACCATGCCCTACGGCGGCCATCCGGGTCGCATCGAGGACCTCGCTGCCCTGGCACGCGAGCGAGGGCTCCTGCTCCTCGAGGACGCCGCGCACGGCGCCGGCTCGTGGCTGGGCGAGCGCCACCTCGGCACCTTCGGCCGCGCCGGCGCCTTCAGCTTCTTCTCGAACAAGAACCTCGCCGTCGGCGAGGGCGGCATGGTCGTCACCGACGACGACGAGGTCGCGGCCCGCATGCGCCTGCTGCGCTCCCACGGGATGACGACGCTGTCGTGGGACCGCCATCGCGGCCATGCCTCCGCCTATGACGTCGTCGCCCTCGGCTTCAACTACCGCATCGACGAGCCGAGGGCGGCGCTGGCCCGGCGCCGCCTGGCCCGCCTCGACGAGGAGAACGCGCGCCGCGCCGCGCTCGACGCGCGCTACCGCGAGCTGCTGGGCGGCGTCGAGGGCGTGACCCCCGCGCTGGCGCCCGTGGCCGGCGCGCGCCTGGCCCACCATCTCTTCGCCGTCGTCCTCGAGGACGGCGCCGACCGCGACGGCTTCCGCGAGCTGCTGGCGGCACGCGGCATCCAGACGAGCGTCCACTACCCGCCGGTGCACCGCTTCTCGATCTACGCCGGCGACGCCGACCTTCCGCTGACCGATGGCTACAGCGCGCGGGCGGTGACGCTGCCCATGTTCGCGACGATGACCCTCGAGCAGCAGGACGCGGTGGTGGACGCGGTCCGCGCGGCGCTCGGCGTGACGGCGCCCGCGCGCTGACGAGGCTCTAGTCCAGGCGTCGCTCCGCCGCCCACCGCGAGAGCTCGTGGCGGTTGGAGAGCTGGAGCTTGCGCAGCACGGCGGAGACGTGGGCCTCCACGGTCTTGGCCGAGATCCCGAGCCGCAGGGCGATCTCCTTGTAGAGATAGCCGCGCGCGATGTGGCGCAGGACCTCGCGCTCGCGCGCGGTGAGCTGGTCGAGCTCGGGATCCTCGGACGGCGGCCCCGGACCGGCGAAGCTGTCGAGGACGAACCCGGCCAGGCGCGGCGAGAAGACCGCGTCGCCGCCGCGGACGCGATCGATCGCGTCGAGCAGCTCGTCGGTGGCGATGTTCTTCGTCACGTAGCCGCGGGCGCCGGCGCGGATGGTGGCGATGACGTCCTCCGCGGCATCGGAGGCCGAGAGCGCGAGGAAGACGGTGGCGGGCGCCTCGTCGGCCGACCCGCGGATGACCGCGACCCCGCCCCCGTCGGGCATGTGCACGTCGAGGAGCACCACGTCGGGTCGCTGCTCGGTGACCAGAGCGACGGCCTCGCCCACGGTGGCGGCCTCGCCGACGATGTCGACGTGGCCCTCGAGCTCGGCGCGCACCCCCGCGCGGAAGAGCCCGTGGTCGTCGACGATGGCGACGCGCGTCACGGCGCCTCCGGCAGGGTGAGCTCGACCTCGGTCCCCGCGCCCGGCGCCGAATGGATGGCGGCGCCCCCGCCATGGCGCTCCATGCGCCCGATGATCGACTCGCGCACGCCGCGCCGGTGCCGCGGCACGGCGGCCGGGTCGAAGCCCGGACCGCGATCGCGCACGTAGACCTGGAGCTGGCCGCCGTCAGCCTCTGCGTATACGTCCACGGTCGACCCGCCGCCGAACTTGGCGGCGTTGACCATGGCTTCGCGCGTGGCGGCGACGAGCGCGTCGCCACGGCCGTCGAGCTCGCGGTCGCCCACCACCACGACCTCGACCGGGACGCCGTGCGCGCGCTCGACCTCGCCGGCCAGGGCCTCGAGCGCTGCGGCCAGTCGTTCGTGCCCGCCTTCGCGGCCGGCCAGCCAGGCGCGCAGCTCGCGCTCCTGGGTGCGGGCGAGGGCGGCGACCGCGCGCGGGTCGCCGGCGCGCTTCTGGACGAGCGCGAGCGTCTGCAGCACCGAGTCGTGCAGGTGCGCCCCCATCTCGGCGCGCGCCTGCGAGCGGATGCGCTCCTCGCGCTCGGAGGACAGCGAGCGCACGAGCCGCACCATCCACGGAGCGAAGATGATGCCCAGCACGACCGCCACCACGAGCGCGGCCAGGATGGCGTCGCGGGCGGCGCTCAGGGCGCCGGTGACGTGGAGGAACACGACCCCCGCGGCGATGACCAGCGCCGCTCCGAGACCGCTGCCCGAGAGCACGCGATTGCGCTCGCGGCGCTCCTCCTGCGACTCGGGCGCAGCGACGCTGCCCACGCCGGGAGCGACGTCGACGGGCGTCGGGCGCAGCGACTGGCGCCACAGCATCGCCGCGCCGGCGGCCACGAGGACGGCGGGCCACACGACCACGTCGGAGAACCAAAGTCCGAGGGCGCGCATGGTGAGCAGGAGGCTGAGCGTGAGCAGTCCGACACCCACGGCCACCTCGATGGCGCCGCGGCCCTCACGCGGCTTCCGGTGCGGCGTCATGGGCCGATCCTGGCTCGGGATCATGATCCACGCCAGGCCGTAGAGGAGGATGCCGACGCCGCCGGCCGTGGCTGCCGCCACGAAGGCGATGCGGACCACGAGCGGGTCGACGCCCAGGTGCCGGCCCAGTCCCGCGCACACGCCGGCGACGTAGCCGCCGGCGCGGTCGCGCCGCAGGGGCTCGCGCGGAGGGGAGGCGGTGCCTGAGGCGGCCATGTCGCCTTCGATCATGCCAGCGCCGCGACGGTGTCAGCCGCGGCGCGCCAGACCGCTGGCCAGGAGGATGGCGCCGACCAGGAAGCACGCGAGTGGTGCCAGCGCGGCGAAGCTGAGGTCGACGACGTCCAACGCGTCGAACAGCAGCACCGCGCCGAAGACGACGAATCCCACGCCGGCCGCGGCGGACGGGAGGTCGGGCCGGCCTCGCATCATGCGCACGCCTCGTTGCCCGGCACGCCGGATTCGTCGTGCCAGCCCTGGTCCTCCGTGTGGTGCACGCTGAACGCGCCGATCCCGACCTTGGCGTCGACGACGACGCGCGGCGTGCGTGCCGCGGCGCGGCGCTCGTCGCGCCACTCGACGTCGATGCCGCCGCTGTCGTGCTGGAACACCTCGACGCCGCCGATGCCCAGGTGGCTGGCGGTGGACACGCAGACGTCGGGCGGGACGACGAGCTGCGCGTCGCCCACGCCGAGTCGGAGCTCGATGCGATGATCGCCAGGCGTGAGGTGCGCGCCGCGCAGGTCGACCACGAGCTTGCCGGCCCCCAGGTGGTAGGCGCTGCGGACGGCCTCGCTCGAGGCGGGTCGGTACGTACGCTCGCCGTGGCCGCCCGTGACGTCGAGGCCGCTGGCGGCCACGACGCCGGCGGGAAGTGCGACCGCCAGCGCGGGCAGGATCAGCCAGCGGGCGCGCCGGTCGACGAAGGCGCCGGCGACGAGCGCCAGGCCGGCGGCGAGGACGATCCCGGCCACGGCCTCGTCGCCCCCGTCGGCGGCGGCCCATGCGGAGCCGAACGCGAGGAGGACGCAGACGACGATGAGCACGACCCCGAGGACGGTCGCGCGCACGATGGCGCGCGCGTCGCCTTGGGGACGCTCGCCGGTAGCCAGGCGCCAGACGAGCAGCCCGGCCAGGGCGACGAACCCGAGCGGCAGGAGCTCCCAACCGCCCCACCAGCCACCATGAAAGGGCAGCAGCGCCCCGATGGCTATCGCGAGGACGATGGCGCCGGCGATGACGAGTCCACGCCTCGGAGGGTCGCCGGGTTGACCGCCCTCCTTCTCGTTCGGAACGAGGAGGAAGGCGGCCAGGTAGAGGAACAGGCCGGCTCCCCCGGCGAAGATCAGCGCGACCGCGGTCACGCGGATGATGACGGGGTCGACGTTCAGGTAGCGGGCCAGGCCGCCGCACACGCCGGCGATGACGCGGTCGCCGCGCGAGCGGTACAGCCGCCGCGGCGCGGCCTGCTCCGTCGTAGGCTGCTCGCCCGCCGCCGGCTGCTCGCCCGCCGCTTGCTCCTCCGGCTCGGGCGCGGGGTCGTTCTCTGTGGGTGGGTTCTCGTTGCTCATGGTGGGGACAGCCTGGCGGCCGCCGGCGGTCCCCACCATTGGGAATCGTCCCTAGGGGACGTCCCTCATCTGCGGACCCGCGACGCCGCGAGCGCGTTCACGATGCCGTCGCCGTAGAACCCGTTGAAGGCCGGCGTGCCTTCGCAGGTCGCGTCGAACGCCCCCGGAGCGTCGGGGTACACGAACGGCTCCTGCGCGGGGCACGGCGTGTCGGTCGCCGTCCTGCGCAGGGTCCGCTCGACCGTGTCGGGGTCGAGCGTCAGCCCCCCGCGCGACGGGTCGCGCCTGCCCTTCTGCGCCACGATGATCGCCGCGACGCCAACGGCGTGCGGGGAGGCCATCGAGGTGCCCTGGATCCACTGGTACAGCGCGCACGTGCCGTTGGCGCAGTTGCGCACCAGCGCCGGGAAGCGCGGGCTCGGGCCGCAGGTCGTCGCCCCGTTCGGCACGCCGTTGGCGTCGACCTCGCCGCACGCGATCGCCACATTCAGCGGGTACGGCGCGAGGATGCGGTTCTCGGGCGCGTTGTACTGCGGCGTGCCGAAGAACTCTCGCCGGTCGCCGCCCGGCGCGGCCACCGTCGTCTGCTCGACGCCGTAGTTGGAGTAGTACGCCTTGCGCGGGTACGGCGAGACCGCCGAGTTGACGGGCCCGACCGACGAGACCGACAGCACGCCCGGGGCCTCCGTCGGCAGGACCAGGCAGCCGTTGTCGATCGTCCGCTCGTAGGCGGCGTCCGGCGGAAAGTCCGGGCTCATCGCGTCGGACGTCGGGTGGCCGAGGTCCGTCGACTCGTTGCCCTCCGCCGCGATCAGGGTGACGCCATGCGCGCGCGCGTAGTTCACGGCGCGCGTCGTGGCCTCGATGATCGTGCGCTGCTCCTGCTGCTGCTCGGGCGAGTCGGCCGGGTTGCTGGCGCAGTTGAACAGCCACGGGTCGATGAAGAACGACATGTTGACCACGTCGATGCCCGCCTGGCCCGCGTAGGTCAGGGCGTTGACCGTCGGCCCGAGCAGGAAGAACCCGGAGTCCTGGCCGGCGCGGATGTTGACGAGGTCGACCTTCGGGGCCACGCCGGCGATGCCGAGCCCGTTCAGCGCCGCGCCGATCGTGCCGGCGACGTGTGTGCCGTGGCCGTCGTCGTCCTCGTCGACGGGGTCCACGCAGCTCGGGTGCTCGCAGGGCCCGTCATCGATGCCCGGGACGGGGTTGTCGGTGGTGAAGTTCCGGCTCAGGGCGCGGTCGAAGTTCGGCGCGATGTCCGGATGGCTGCCGTCCACGCCGGTGTCCATGACCCCAACGCGCACGCCGTGGTTGCCCTGCTGGCGGGCGTAGGAGCCCGAGGGCGTGGCGCCGATGAGCTGCATGTCCCACTGCAGCCCCGAGAGTGGATCGCCGTCGACCGGCGCGTTGGGCCGTGGGCCACCACGATTGGGGGAGCCCCGCTCGCTCTCGACGTCGCGCCAGGCCGGCCTGTCGTCGCGCGGCGCCTGGCCGATGACGCGGTTGGCCGTGGTGCCGTACAGCGCCTGCTCGGCGTCCGCCTTGTCCGCGAAGGCCGGATCCGACGAGCGCACCGTGGCGACGCCCACAGCCTTGTTCTCGGAGACGATCGTGCCGCCCGCGTCGCGGACCGCCTGGCGCGCGGCGTCGAGGCTGGCGCCGTGCTGGTAGACGACGACGTAGGTGCGCTCGCTGGCCGCGCCCGCGGCGGCGGCGCTCATCAAGAGAAGCGCGCCGGCGAGCGCTCCGGCGCGGCAGAGGAGATTGTGCATGGGCGCTACCTACCCAGCCTGAAACGATCGCTCCCCGTTGCAGGCCGACGACGGCTGCCGCGGCTACGTCGCGACGATCATCCCCGCGCCGACGGTGTCGTTCGTGGCCTCGTCGATGAGGATGAACGAGCCCGTCGCGCGGTTGCGGAGGTAGGGGTCGAAGGCCAGCGCCTTGGAGGTGCGCAGGCGCACGCGACCGATGTCGTTGAGCCCGAGCTCGGCCGCGCCGGATGCGCGGGTCAGGCTCGTGATGTCGACGCGGTCCTCGATCGCTTCGACGATCGCGCGGGCGGTGTGGGTCGCGTGCTTGATCGCGTAGCGACCGCCGGCGCGCAGCGGCGCGTCGGCCATCCAGCACACGTCGGCCACGAGGTCGCGCGAGAGCGCGGGGCGGTCGCTCGGCCGGCAGATGAGGTCGCCGCGCGAGACGTCGACGTCGTCGGCCAGGCGCACGGTGACGCTCATGGGCGGGAAGGCGGTCTCCAGCGGGCCGTCGTAGGTGTCGATGGAGGACACCGTCGTGACCTGCTCGGAGGGCAGGACGAGGACCTCGTCGCCGGGATGCAGCACGCCGCCTCCCAGCTGGCCCGCGTACCCCCGGTAGTCGCTCTGGCCGTTGCGGATGACGTAGGCCACCGGGAAGCGCAGCTCGTCGAGGTTGCGGTCGGCCTCGATCTCGACCGTCTCGAGGTGCTCGAGCAGCGGCAGCCCTCCGTACCACGGCATCGCGTCCGAGCGCTCGACCACGTTGTCGCCGCGCAGGGCGCTGATGGGCACGTAGGCCACGTCGCGCACCGCCAGCTGCGGGCGGAAGGCGCAGAAGTCGCGCACCACGGCGTCGAAGGCGTCCTCGGAGAAGTCCACGAGGTCCATCTTGTTGACGGCGACGAGCAGGTGCGGGATGCCGAGCAGCGAGGCGATGAAGGCGTGGCGGCGCGTCTGCTCGACGACGCCGTTGCGGGCGTCGACGAGGACGATGGCCAGGTCGGCGGTCGAGGCGCCGGTGACCATGTTGCGCGTGTACTGCTCGTGGCCCGGCGTGTCGGCGAGGATGAACGTGCGTCGCGTGGTCGCGAAGTAGCGATAGGCCACGTCGATGGTGATGCCCTGCTCGCGCTCGGCGCGCAGGCCGTCGGTCAGGCGCGACAGGTCGAGCTCGCCGTCGCGCCCGCGCAGGTCGTCGAGCTGGTCGCCGAGGATCGCCTTGGCGTCGTGCAGCAGGCGCCCGATGAGCGTCGACTTGCCGTCGTCGACCGATCCGGCCGTGGCCAGCCGCAGCAGGTCGCTAGAAGTAACCGACAACCTTGCGGTCCTCCATCGCCGCCTCGGACACCCTGTCGTCGGCGCGCGTCTCGCCGCGCTCGGTGATCTGCGTCGCGGCGATCTCGGCCACCACGTCGCCGAGCTCGGTCGCCGTGGAGCGCACGGCGCCCGTGCAGCTCATGTCGCCCACCGTGCGATAGCGCACGCTCTCCACGAACGGCTCCTCGCCGTCGATGAGCTCGACGAACTCCGAGACGGCGTAGAGCATCCCGTCGCGGCGGAAGACCTCGCGGTCGTGCGCGAAGTAGATCGACGGCACCTCGAGGCCCTCGGTGACGATGTACTGCCACACGTCGAGCTCGGTCCAGTTGGAGAGCGGGAAGACGCGCACGTGCTCGCCGGGGCGGATGCGCCCGTTGTAGAGGTTCCACAGCTCGGGGCGCTGGCGCTTGGGGTCCCAGCCGCCGAAGTCGTCGCGGAAGGACATGATCCGCTCCTTCGCGCGCGCTCGCTCCTCGTCGCGCCGCGCCCCGCCGAAAGCCGCGTCGAAGCCGTGCTCGGCGATGGCGTCGAGCAGCGTGGTCGTCTGCAGGCGGTTGCGCGACGCGCGCGGGCCGGTCTCCTCGACCACGCGCCCGGCGTCGATCGAGTCCTGCACGCTGGCCACGATCAGGCGCTCGCCCAGCTCGGCGACGCGCCGGTCGCGGAACTCGAGGACCTCCGGGAAGTTGTGGCCCGTGTCGACATGCATCAGCGGGAACGGGAAGCGGGCCGGGCGGAAGGCCTTCTCGGCCAGCCGCAGGAGCACGATCGAGTCCTTGCCCCCGCTGAACAGCAGCACGGGGCGCTCCAGCTCGGCGGCGACCTCGCGCATGACGTGGATCGCCTCGGCCTCGAGCGCCTGGAGGTGCGTGAGCTTCATGCGACGTGCAGCCCGCACTCGACCTGGTCAGTTCCCGCCCAGCGCCCTTCGCGCCCGCTGCCGGGCTGCGTGCACGGCGCGCAGCCGATCGACGCGTAGCCCTGGTCGTGCAGCGGGTGGTAGGGCAGCTCGCGCTCGAGGATGCGCTTCCACAGGTCGGCTTCGGTCCAGTCGGCCAGCGGGTTGTACTTCCACATCGAGCGCTTGGCGTCCCACTCGACGAACTCGGTGTTGGCGCGCGTCGCCGCCTGCTCGCGGCGGATCCCGGTGATCCAGGCGTCGGCCCCGTCGAGCGCTCGCTCCAGCGCGGCCACCTTGGCCTCGCCGCAGCAGATGCCATCCCCACCCACCCCGGTCCACGCGCCGGTCGCGTCCTCCACCTCGACGCGCAGTCCGAACCGCTCCTCGAACGCGCGCCATGTGGCGAGCGTCTCGGGGAAGAGCACGCCGGTGTCGATGGTCACGACGCGGGCGTGGGGCGCCACGCGCACCAGCTCTTCGACGATCACCGACTCCTCCTTCTGAAAGGAGCACAGGAAGACGAGCCGCTCGTGCTGCGCGGCCTGCGCGAGCGTGAGGGTGGCGGAGGCGGAGGGCACCGACGGCGAAGCCGTTGGTCGATGGCCGCCGGAGCCGGGCCCCTCTTGGGAATTCCTCAGACCGCGCACTCGCCCTCCCCGCGCTGCACGACGAAGGGGACCTTGCGATCCCAGTCGATGAACTGCTCCATCGTGTCGAGGCCGAACTCGACCGGCATGGCCAGGTCGCGCGCCTCATCCTCGAACGCCGTGCTCCCGACGCGGGCGGCGAAGGCGTTGAACGGCTCGCCCTCGGTGCGCTCGCGCTCGTAGAAGCGGATCCAGCGCTCGACGGCCTCGGGAACCCGCTTGGCCGCGAGGCGCACCTTCAGGCGCCGGCCGTAGACGATCTCGCCGCCCTCGTAGTTGCCGGCGATGTGGGCCACGTAGGCCGGGATCGTGTGCTCGCCGACCCGGATCGAGGCGCCGTAGAAGCCGATGTTGGCGATGTGGTGCTGGCTGCAGCCGTTGGGGCAGCCGCTCATCTTGATGTGCAGCCCGCGGGTCAGCGGGTCGGTGATGTCCATCGCGGCCAGGCGCTCGCGCACGGCGGCGTTGAGGCCCATCGACGAGGTGATCCCGAGCTTGCACGAGTCGGTGCCCGGGCACGAGACGACGTCGCCGACCTGGTCGGCGCCCGGGTCGCCGAGGCCCAGCGCGCGCAGCGCCTCCCACACCTCGTAGACGGTCTCGTCGCGCACCCAGCGCAGGACCAGGTTCTGGTGCACCGTGGTCCGCACCCAGCCCCCGGAGTAGCGCCGCGCGAGGTCGGCCAGCGCGCGCAGCTGCTCGGGGCTGAGGTCCCCGCGCGGGACGTGGACCTGCACCGCGGAGAACCCCTTCTGGCGCTGGGCGGTGACGTTGGACGCGCGGAAGCGCTCGAACTCGGTCCCGTCGCCGTTCGGCGAGGCGTAGGACGGCGGCACGCCGGGGGCGCGGTCCTCCTCGTCGACGTCGAGGCGCAGCCCCGCGACGTCGAAGTCGCGCTCGGCCACCCAGTCGCCCTGGCGCTCCTCGTCGACGAGCCTGCGGAACTCGTCGATGCCGATCTTGTCGACCATGACCTTGAGGCGGGCACGCGCGCGGTTGACCCGGAGCCAGTCCTGGCGGTCGAAGATGCGCAGGACGGCTTCGGCCACCTCGAGGTACTCGCCGTCGTCAAGGCCGACGAAGTCGTAGAGCGTCGGGGCGACCCGCGGCATGATCGAGGTGCCGCCGCCGACCCGGACCTCGACGCCGCGCTCGCCGTCGCGCTCGCGGGCGATGAACGCGATGTCGTGGATGCCGGTCAGCGCGCGGTCCTCGGGAGAGGCGTCGAACGCCGTCTTGACCTTGCGCGGCATGAGCTGCGTCGTCGGGTGGCGCACGAAGTAGCGCACGTAGGCGCCGGCGTAGGGCGTGAGGTCGAAGAGCTCGTCGGGCGCCACGCCCGCCCACGGGTCGCCGGTCACGTTGCGCACGGTGTTGCCGCACCCCTCGCGGCTCGAGAGCCCGGCGTCGGAGAGCGCGCGGATGAGCTTGGCCGCGTCGTCCAGGGGCACGTGGTGCATCTGGATGTTCTGGCGCGTGGTGATGTGGCCCTTCTTGAGCGGGACGTACTGCTCGATGACGTCCGCGAAGGCCTCCAGCTGCTCGGGCGTGATGCCGCCCATGGGCAGCTTTACCCGGATCATCTGCACGTCGGCCTGGCGCTGGCCGTAGACGCCCTGCTTCAGACGGAAGCCGATGAACTCGTTCTCCGGCGTCTCGCCGCGCAGGAACTTCGACGACTCCGTGTCGAAGTCGTCGAACTCGCGCTCGAGGATGGGGATGACGTGACCAGGGACGTTCTCGAGGACCTCGGGATCCTCGATCGAGCCCCGGCCCTTGGCCACCGGGATGGAAGCGGGCTCCATGACGGGTCGGTCTCCTTGCTCGCGTGCGCGGGGGGACCACTCAACCTATCAAATGTCGACCAGGATTCAGCCTTTTTGCGATTGGGTCTACGCTCGGGGGCCATGAACTCGCGTGATCTGCTGACGGCCGCCGCTCACCACGCGGCCGACTTCCTCGCGACGCTTCCCGAGGCGCGCGTCGAGGCCGACGTCCTCGACGTCGAGGCCATGCGCGAAGCGCTCGCCGTCCCCCTCGCCGACGGCCCCACCGAGTCGCGGGTCGTGCTCGACGAGCTTGTCGCGGCCGCCTCGCCGGGCATCGTGCGCAGCCAGTCGCCGCGCTACTTCGGCTTCGTCATCGGCGGCGCCATGCCCGCCGCGATCGCGGCCGACGTCATGGCCGCCGCGTGGGACCAGAACGCCGGTGGCTATGCGCTGTCGCCGGCCGCGGCCGTGGCCGAGGAAGTCGCAGGCGCTTGGATCGCCGAGCTCCTCGGGCTTCCGCCGAGCGCGTCCTTCGGGCTGACCACCGGCTGCCAGATGGCGCACGTCACCTGCCTGGCCGCCGCGCGCCACGCCGTCCTCGCGGACGCCGGGTGGGACGTGGACGCGGGTGGCCTGCAGGGCGCACCGCGGGTGCGGATCGTGGTCAGCGAGGAGCGCCACGTGACCATCGACCGTGCCGCGCGGCTCCTCGGGTTCGGGAACGACGCGCTGGTGCCCGTCGCGGTCGACGCCGAGGGACGCATGGAGGTCGCGGCGCTGCGGGCGGCGCTGGCCGAGGGCGAGGGGCCGACCATCGTGTGCGCCCAGGCGGGCGACGTCAACACCGGCGGCTTCGATCCGCTGGGCGAGATCGTCGACGCCGGGCATGCCGCGGACGCCTGGGTGCACGTGGACGGCGCCTTCGGGCTGTGGGCGGCGGTCAGCGCGCGCCACCGCCACCTGGTCGACGGCGCCGAACGGGCCGACTCGTGGGCGACGGATGCCCACAAGTGGCTCAACGTTCCCTACGACTGCGGGCTGGCCTTCGTCGCGCGTCCTGGACCGCACGCGACCGCGATGAGCGCGAGCGCCGCCTATCTGAAGTTCGCCCAGCATGGCGAGCGCGACGGCTGCGCGTGGGTGCCGGACTTCTCGCGGCGCGCCCGCGGCTTCGCGGTCTACGCGGCGCTGCGCTCGCTCGGCCGCACGGGCGTGGCCGAGCTCGTCGAGCGCTGCTGCGCGTGCGCGCGGCGCTTCGCCGAGGTGCTCGCGGCCGAGCCGCGCGTCGCCGTGCTCAACGACGTCGTCCTCAACCAGGTGCTGGTCCGCTTCGACGACGACGACGACGTCACCGACGCGGTCGTCGCCGCGGTCCAGGCCGAGGGCACCTGCTGGATGGGCTCCACCACGTGGCGCGGGCGTCGCGCGATGAGGATCTCGGTCGCCAACTGGGCGACGCGCCTCAGTGACGTCGATCGCTCGTGCGCAGCGATCCTCGACGCCGTTCGAGCTCCGCTCGCTCCACCGCGTTCGCGCTGAGCTCGATGCCGCGCGCGTACGCGCGGTCGGCTCCGGCGTGGTCGCCGCTGCGGCGCAGGAGCTCGGCGCGTGCGGCGTGGAAGGGCTGGTAGTCGTCGAGGTCGACGCGGTCGAGGACCGCCAGGCCGGCGCCGGGGTCTCCGGCCATGCCCAGCGCCACCGCGCGGTTGACCTCGACCACGGGCGAGGGCGGCGACGCGCGCGAGCATGCAGTACAGCGCGCTGATCTGCGGCCAGTCCACCGGCTCGGCGACGTGCAGGGCGGCGATGGCGGCCTGGAGCTGGTACGGCCCGGGGCGGCGCAGGCGCAGGGCGCGATCGAGGATGTCCTTGCCCTCCTCGATGCGCTCGAGGTCCCAGCGGCGGCGGTCCTGGTCGGGCAGCGCGACGTACGTCCCGTCGTCCGCGACGCGCGCGGCGCCGCGGGCGTCGTGGATGAGCATGAGCGCCAGCAGGCCGGAGGCCTCGGCGTGGTCGGGCATGAGCTCGGCCAGCAGGCGTGCGAGGCGGATGGCCTCGGCGCACAGGTCGGCGCGCACGAGGCGGTCCCCGGCGCTCGACGCTAGAGCCAGGGCTCACGTGGCGGCTGGCGCTCGACGGCCTCCAGGCGCGCTGCCTGCACCCAACCGCTGAGGCGCGGCGGCGCCGGTGCCGGGGTCGGCGCGGTGTCGCGCATGAAGCGCTCGACGGCGGCCACCACCGCGGCGGCCTCCTCGGCCGAGGCGGCGGGCGCCACGATCTGGAGCTGCGGGCGTCGATTGGGCACGGATCGCCATCATGCCAGCCCGTGGCCCCGATCCCCGTCCTCTCCCACGACGCCGTGCTGGCCGCCGTCTCGCCGGCCGCGGCGATCGAGCGCACGCGGGCGGCCTTCGTGCGCCACCACGCCCGGGAGTGGGCCATGCCGCCCAAGGTCTACCTCGAGAGTCCCGGCCATGGCGACTTCCGCGCCATGCCCGCGCGCGGCGACGGGCTGGCCATGCTGAAGTGGATCTCGTCGTTCCCGGGCAATCCCGAGCGGGGGCTGGCGACGGTCATGGGCGTGGTCGTGCTCAGCGACGCCAGCACGAGCGCGCCGGTCGCGCTGCTCGACGCGCGCTCCGTCACGGCGCTGCGCACCGGCGCCGTGGCCGCCGTCGCCGCGCAGGCCATCGCGTGCGACGACGCGAGCAGCGTGGGGGTCATCGGCTGCGGCCTACACGGCGCCTGGGCCGCGCGCTGCCTGGCCGCCGCCGGTTACGGGCCCGGCGTCTGCTGCGACCCGCGGCCTGACGCGGCCGGCGCGCTGGCGCGGGAGCTGGGCTGGACGGCGGGCGACCGGGGTGCCGCGCTGGCGTGCGACGTCGTGTGCTGCGTGACGCCCGGCGTCGAGCCGGTGGTCGACGTCGGCCACCTGCGGCCCGGGCTGCACCTGAACATGCTCGGCGCCGACGGGCCGGGCAAGGCGGAGGCCACCGTCGAGGCCGTGATCGCCTGCTCGCTGTTCTGCGACGAATGGGCGCAGGCCAGCCACGGCGGCGAGCTGACCGGCGCGGTGGAGCAGGGCCTCGTAACGCGCGAGATCGTCACCGACCTGGGCGCCGTGCTGGCCGGCGAGGCGCCGGGTCGGCCGCACCCCGGCGCCGTCACGCTGTTCGACTCCACCGGCCTGGCCATCCAGGACCTTGCCATCGCCGCCGCGGCCTACGACGCCTGGCGCGAGGGCCGCATCGCGGCCGCGACGGTGGAGCTGTGATAGCCGGCGCTACGTCCTGACGTCGACCGCGACCTCGAAGAACTCGACAGACGTCCGCCGACGCCGTCCGGCGGCTCCGACCCGCTAGAGCGGGATGTTGCCGTGCTTGCGCTTGGGGCCCACCTGGCGCTTGGTCTGAAGCGTGTGCAGCGCCGTGATGACCTTCGGGCGCGTCTCGTGGGGGACGATGACGTCGTCGACGTAGCCGCGCTCGGCCGCGGTGTAGGGGTTGGCGAAGCGCGCCTTGTAGTCGTCGATGAGCCTCTGGCGGCGCTCCTCGGGCGTCGGCGAGCCGGCGATGTCGCGGCGGTAGATGATGTTGACCGCTCCGTCGGGACCCATGACGGCCACCTCGGCTGACGGCCAGGCGAAGTTGAAGTCGGCCAGCAAGTGCTTGGAGGCCATGACGTCGTAGGCGCCGCCGTAGGCCTTGCGCGTGATCACGGTGATCTTCGGCACGGTCGCCTCGGTGAAGGCGTAGAGCAGCTTGGCGCCGTGGCGGATGATCCCGTTCCACTCCTGGTTGGTGCCGGGCAGGAACCCGGGCACGTCGGTGAAGGTGAGCAGCGGGACGTTGAAGGCGTCGCAGGTGCGCACGAAGCGCGCGGCCTTCGAGGAGGCGTCGATGTCGAGGACGCCGGCCAGCTGCGCGGGCTGGTTGGCGACGACCCCGATGGCGTAGCCGTCGAGGCGCGCGAAGCCGACGACGATGTTCATGGCCCAGTGCTCGTGGATCTCGAAGAACTCGCCGTCGTCGACCACGAGCCGGATGACGTCGCGCATGTCGTACGGCTTGTTGGGGCTGTCGGGGACGATGGAGTCGAGCTCCTCGTCCATGCGCATCGGGTCGTCGGTGGGCAGGACGCGCGGCGTCGTCTCGAGGTTGTTCTGCGGCAGGAACGAGAGCAGGTAGCGCGTGTCCTGCAGGCAGGCGTCCTCGTCGTCGGCAGCCAGGTGTGCGACGCCCGACTTCTCGTTGTGGGCCATGGCGCCGCCGAGCGACTCGAAGTCGACCTCCTCGCCGGTCACCGTCTTGATGACGTCGGGACCGGTGATGAACATGTGCGACGTCTCCTTCACCATGAAGATGAAGTCGGTGATGGCGGGGGAGTAGACGGCGCCGCCGGCGCACGGGCCCATGATGAGGCTGATCTGGGGAATCACGCCCGAGCACATGACGTTGCGCGTGAAGACGTTGCCGTAGGCGCCCAGCGACACGACGCCCTCCTGGATCCGCGCCCCGCCCGAGTCGTTGATCCCGATGACCGGGCAGCCGATCTTGGCCGCCAGATCCATGATCTTGCACATCTTCTCGGCCATGACCTCGCCGAGCGATCCACCGAAGACCGTGAAGTCCTGGCTGAAGACGCACACGCGCCGGCCCTCGATCGTGCCGTGGCCGGTGACGACGGCGTCGCCCCACGGCCGGTTGCGCTCCATGCCGAACTCGACGGTGCGGTGGCGGACGAAGGTGTCGAGCTCCTGGAACGAGCCCGGGTCGAGGAGCTTCTCGATGCGCTCGCGCGCCGTCTGCTTGCCGCGCTCGTGCTGCTTGGCCTCCGCCTCCGGCGAGGAGTGCATGGCCGCCTCGCGCAGCTCCTGCAGATGGGCCAGGCGCTCCTCGAGGCTCTCGGGGTTGTGCTGGCGCTGGGTCATCGGGCCGCGGATGCTACCCGCGGGCCCCTAGGCGCAGCCGCGGCGCGAGGCCCGGCTCAACCGCGCGAGAACGGGCGGTGGTGCGCCGAGCCGAGGTCGTCGAGCACTCCGGTGAGGATGGCCTGCGCGCGGTCGCCGTCGAGCGCCTCGCTCGCGGAGGGCTCGGGCTCGGGCTCCGGCTCCGGCGGAGCGGCCTCGGCCACGGGGCCTGGCTCCGGCTCCCGCTCGGGCTCCGGCGGAGCGGCTTCGGCCACGGACTCCGGCTCGGGCTGCGGCAGAGCGAGCTCGGCCTCGGGATCCGGCTCCCGCCGAGCGCCTCCGGCCACGGACGCCGGCTCCGGCGGAGCGGCCTCGGCGACTGGCTCGGCGGCCACCGGCTCCGGCTCCGGCTCGTGATGCGCGGGCTTTGGGTCGGCGTGCGCGAGCGGCTCGGCCTTGCCGCGGCGCCCGAAGAGGCGGGCGAAGAATCCGATGCGGGGAGCTTGGGCCGGCTCGGATGCGAGCGGATCGGGGTCGGGCTCCGGCTCGGCGGCGAGCGGCTCCGGGGCGGGCTCGGCGGCCTCCGGCTCGGCGGCGATGGGCTCGGGCTCTGGCTCGGCGGCGATGGGCTCCGGCTCTGGCTCTGGCTCGGCGGTCGCCGGCTCTGGCGGCGGGGGCGCCTCCTCGAGCTCGGCGGTCAGGGTGACCTTGGTTCCCCAGCCGGATGGCTCGAGTTGCACCGTGCCGCGTGCGCGGTCGCCCTCCCAGGCGACGGTGGTCTCGGGCTCCAGGCGGGTGATGCGGATGTCGCCGAACTCGCCGAGGTGGCGGGCGAGGGCTTCGAGGTCCGAGACCTCGGCCCACAACTCGGGCGGGCTCTTGACGAGGGTCCTCTGGGCGCGTGGCTCGAGCATCGCGATCGTCTTTCGCCGTCGCGGCGCGTCACCCTGCCGGCCGTGCGGCGTTACGGACACCGGCAACGAGCCGCCCGCGTTCATCCTCGGCGACCGCACGTTCGTCGTCCGAAAGGACTATTGACGCCGCTCCATCGAAGTTCATAGGGTGGGCCCAGAGTGCTCGCCCTTGGGATCTCGGGCGGGCGAACGGTCCAACACCCACATCCTTCGATCAAGGGGGGCTCCATTGTCACACCGCGGAAGGGCGGCGCTTGTCGCCACCGCAGTCGTGCTCGTCGTTCCCGCGAGCGCGAGCGCGGCCACCAGAGTCGTCAACATGGGGACTCCGCCCAGCGCGGGCAAGTCCTTCGAGAAGCGCTTCGTGGACGTCAACGCGTTCTTCCCGAGCACGACGACGATTCACAGAGGTGATTCCGTCCGCTTCCTGCCGGTCGGCTTCCATACGCTCGACCTGCCGGCGACGGGTGGCCAACCGATTCCGCTCATCACCCCGCAGGGCAGCCAGGTGGTGACGGGCGCCGTCGATGCGGCCGGCGCGCCGTTCTGGTTCAACAACCAGCCCTTGCTGAGCTTCAACCTCCCGGCCCTGGCGCCGGCCGGGTTCGGCAAGACGTTCACCTACACCGGCGCCCGGGGCGTCGAGAGCGGCCTCCCGCTCATCAACAAGCCGAAGCCGGTGACGGTGAAGTTCGCCAAGACGGGCACGTTCACCTACTTCTGCGACGTCCACCCCGGGATGAAGGCCACGGTGAGGGTCCTCGGCAAGACCAAGCACGTGCCGTCGGCGCGCGCCCACGCCAGGTCCATCAGGCACCAGATCGCCCTGGACCTCGTACGGTCGAAGAACCTGTCCAAGGCCAAGCCGCCGGCCAACACGGTGAACGTCGGCGTGGCCGGCAAGGGCGGGACCGAGTACTTCGGCATGGTCCCGGCCAAGAGCACGGTCCCGGTGGGCACGACGCTCACGTTCCGGATGTCGCCCGGCACCTATGAGACCCACACGGCGACGTTCGGGCCCGGCGACATCAACAAGCCGAGCTCGTACATCGGGAAGATCGCGGCCAGCTTCGAGGGCCCGGTGATCAGCCCGTTGGCGATCTATCCCAGCGACCCGCCGGGGACGGTCGCCTCGCTGAGTCCCACGTTGCACGGCAACGGGTTCTGGAACTCGGGCGCCATGGACCAGGTGGCGGCGAGCCCGCCACCGGCGGCCAACCAGGTGACGTTCTCGACTCCGGGGACGTACACGTTCCACTGCCTGATCCACACGTTCATGAAGGGGACGGTCGTCGTTCAGTGAGAAGGCTGGCCACCCTCGTGGCCATGACCGTCGGAACGGGGGCGGTGGCTTCGGCCGCCGCCCCTGCTGCGTCCGGGGCGGTGCGCGACTACTGGGTGGCCGCCGTCCCGGCGCCGACCTGGAACATGGCCCCCAATCAGCGTGACGCGATCGAAGGCGTGGCCCTCAGTCCCGCCCAGACCGTGTTCCCCACCGTCGTCTACCGGCGCTACAGCCCCCACTGGCATCACCCGATGCCCAACGCGCCCGAGCGCTCCAGCAACCAGGATCTCATCCCCGGACCGCTGCTGCGAGCGCGCGTCGGCGATCGCCTGCGCGTGCATTTCAAGAACCTCGACACGCTCTACAAGCGCCCGCACTCGATGCACTTCCACGGCGTCCACTACAAGCCGAGCTCCGACGGCTCGTTCGTCCCGGGCGTCTCGGGCCGCGACGGCGACGTCAAGCCCGGCCAGACCTACACCTACAAGCTCACCGCCGGCTCGGACTCGGCCGGCGTCTGGCCCTACCACGACCACTCGCCCTCGATGCACGACTCGATCATGGGCGGCATGTACGGGATGCTCTCGATCCTCGAGCGGGGCGAGAAGCCGCCGGACCGCGAGTTCGAGGTCGTCTTCGCCCCGATGGGGGTCTTCCAGACCATCGACGGCCGCGCGTTCGTCGGCAACACCCCGGTCTTCACCTCGTTCACCGGCCAGACCATCCAGTGGGACGTGATGGCCATGGGCTCCGAGCACCACACCTTCCACGTGCACGGCCATCGCTGGCGGGATCCCGACGGGCGCAACGTGGACACGCAGACCGTCGGTCCCGCGGAGACGTTCCGGATCCGCTGGCGCGAGGAGGACCCGGGCACGTGGCTGTACCACTGCCACGTCGAGGCGCACATGATGGCCGGGATGATCGGCACCTACCACGTGAGGCGGCGATGAGGCGCCTGGCGCTCGGCGCGATCGCCGCGCTGCTGGCGCTCGCCGCGCCGACGGCGTCGGCCCAGATGGGCCATGGCATGCACGACGACGCGGGGGAGGCCATCGGCACGGTCTCGATCGGCTTCGCCGGGTACGAGCCGCCGCACACCGACGTCCTCATGGGCGACACGCTGCGCTGGAGCAACGACAGCATCCGCACGCACACGGTGTCGGCCGAGAGCGGCGCCTGGTCGTCGGCCCGCGTGCTCCCGAACGAGACCTTCACCCACCGCTTCGACACCGCCGGGTCCGAGCCGTACTACTGCATGCTGCACGTCTTCATGCGCGGCGTGGTCGACGTCCACCACGTGCTGCTGGACGCGCCCGCCGAGCCGGGCGCGCCCGGCCGCCCGTTCGTGCTGCGCGGCCGCGCGGCCCTGCCGGCGGACAGCACGGTCGCCATCGAGGCGAACAGCGGCGCGGGCTTCCAGCCCGCGGCCAACGCGACCGTCGAGCACGACGGCAGCTTCAGCGCCGACGTCGTTCCGAGCGTCACCACCGCGTACCGGGCGGTGACGGCCGAGGAGACGAGCCCGCCGGTGCAGCTCCTGGTCCTCGACCGCACGCTCTCGGCCTCGGCCGGCGGCCGCGGGCACCGCGTCGTCGTCAACGCCGCCGTGGCCCCTGCCTCGCCGGGGGCCACGGTGGTGCTCCAGCTTCGCCTCAAGGAGCGCTTCGGATGGTGGCCGGTCGCGCGCGCCAAGGTCGACCGCCGCTCGCGGGCGCGCTTCGCGCTGCGCCTCGCGCACCGCTACCGGGCGCGCGTCGTCCTGACGCTACGCGACGGCGCCACCCAGCTGGCGCTCAGCCGCACGCTGGTGGTCGGCCCGCGCTGAGCGGCCCGCGCCAGGCATCATCGCCGCGTGCCGCAGGCGCTCGCCCTCGTCCTCGCCCTGCTCGCGCTCGCGGGCACCCTGGCCGCCGCGGTCGCGCGCACGCGGTGGCCCGCGGAGACCGTGGTGGCGTCGGGCGCCGCGGCGCTGCTCGTGGCCCTGGGCGCGCTGAGCCCGTCCGGCGCGCGTCACGCGATCGAGGACCTGGGGCCGACCGTCGGCTTCCTCGCGGCGCTGCTCGTCCTCGCCGAGGGCTGCCGTCGCGAGGGCCTGTTCGAGGCCATGGGCGGGTTGATGGCCGCCGGCTCGCGCGGGCGTCCGCGACGACTGCTGGCCATGGTCTTCGCCATCGCCACCGGCGTGACGGCGGTCCTCAGCCTCGACGCGACGGTCGTCCTGCTGACCCCGATCGTCTTCGCCACCGCGGCGCGCCTGAGGACGAGCCCCAAGCCGCACGTCTATGCCTGCTCGCACCTCGCCAACTCGGCCTCGCTGCTGCTGCCGGTGTCCAACCTCACGAACCTGCTGGCCTTCCACGCCAGCGGGCTGTCGTTCACGCGCTTCGCGTCGCTCATGGCGCTGCCGACCGCCGCGGCGGTGGCCGTCGAGTGGCTCGTCCTCTCGCGCTTCTTCGCGGTCGATCTGCGCCGCCCGCGCCGCACGACCAGCATGGACGCGCGCGAGGCTCCGCCCCTGCCTCGGGTCGCGCTGGGCATCGTCGCCCTCACGCTCGCGGGGTTCGCCGCCAGCTCGCTGGTGGGCATCGCGCCGGTGTGGGTGGCGGTGGCCGGCGCAGCGGCGATCACGCTGCCCGCGCTCGCGCGGCGCACGACCTCACCGCGGCGCGTCCTCTTCGCCGCCGAGCCCTCGTTCCTGGTCTTCGTCCTCGGCCTCGGCGTGATCGTGCGCGCAGCCGCCGACAACGGGCTGGACTCCGCCGTGCAGGTCCTCCTGCCATCGGGCCACGCGCTGCCGGCGCTGCTCGGCGTCGCCGCCGTCAGCGCCATCCTGGCCAACGTCGTCAACAACCTCCCGGCCACGCTCATGCTCGTCCCGGTCGCGGCCGCCGCCGGACCGGGCCCCGTGCTCGCGGTCCTGGTCGGCGTCAACGTGGGTCCGAACCTCACCTACGTCGGCTCGCTGGCGACGCTCCTGTGGCGGCGCGTCCTGCACGTCGAGGACACCGACGTCGAGCTGGCCGAGTTCGTGCGCCTCGGGGCGCTCACCGTGCCGGCGGCCATCGTGGCCGCGACGCTGCTCTTATGGTTCAGCCTGGAGGTCATCGGCTGACATGCGCGCGCTCGTCTGGATCGTGGAGGACACCTGGGAGGCGACGGTCGACGAGGCGGCCGCGTTCCTGCCCGCCCACGCCGAGACGACCCTGCTGCACGTGGCGCCGAGCGACGTCGAGTCCGTCGCGCATGGCGCACGCCACGGCCTGCTCGGCCGCCCGCGCCAGCGCCCTCCCGGTCCCCCGCCGCCCGAGCCGCTGCGCGCGATCTCCGACGAGGCGGCCGAGGGGCTGCTGACCGGCGCGCGCGAGCGCCTGGGGCGCGCCGCGTCGATCGAGCGGCGCCGTGGACGCGTCGAGCGCGAGGTGGTCGCCGCGGCCGAGGAGATGGACCTCCTCGTGCTCGCCCGCGACGGTGACCACACGCGCCTGGGCCCGCACAGCCTCGGTCCGGCCGCGCGCTTCGTCGTCGACCACGCCCCCTGCCGCGTCCTGCTCGTGTGGGCCGATGCGCCGCCGAGCGTGGCCAGCATCCCGCCCGCGCCGCCGCGCTGAGCCGCCAGGCTAGGGCTTGGCGACCATGAAGAAGATCGCCACCACGACGAGCGCCGCGGCGAGCAGGGCGACGCCGCGAACCTGACCGGCGAGCGCCGAGTAGTCCGCTTGCGCGTCGCCGTCGGCCAGAACGGCCAGGCGCTTCTCGCGCGGGACGAAGTAGGCGCCCGTGAGCCCCATCAGGGCGACGAGGATGAGGAGCGGCACGCTGACCCACACCTCGCTCCAGTAGGAGCGGTCGCTGGCCAGGTAGGCGCCGGCGAGCAGCGCCAGCGTGCCGGCCGGCGTGACGACCATGCGCGCCACGCGTACCTGCGCGCGATGGGCGGCGGCGTCGCCGCGCGGCACGAGCAGCGGATAGGCGAACCACCAGCCGAAGGCGGCGACGACCGCGGTGACGTGCAGCGTGAGCACGACGTCGTAGAAGGTGACAGCGAGGGGCATGGGCGGAGCCTATTTGGCCGGCGCCGGCATCCGCGCCGTCACGCCGCTCCTAGCGCCGCCCCTCGCGCTCGCGGTCCTCGCTGCGCCCGATGATCCAGAACGCCGCCGCGACGCCGATCACCGCGCCGGCGCCGGCGATGGCCACGCCCGCCGCCTCGAGCGCCAAGCGCCCGCCGGCCCCCGCCGCGATGGCGATCCCGACGACGATGAGGACCAGGGCGGCGACGAATCCGCGCATGCGGTCGCGCTCCCCTTAGAAGGTGGGCCGGTACGCGCCGAAGACGTCCTGCATCGCGCCGCAGACCTCGCCGAGCGAGCAGCGGTCGCGCAGGGCCTCCTTGATGGCGGGCAGCAGGTTGCCGGTCCCGCGCGCGACCTTGCGCAGCTCCTCCAGGCGCCGCGCCACCAGTTCCTGGTCGCGGTCGGCCTTGAAGGCCTTGAGCCGCTCGAGCTGCTCGCGCTCGGACGCCGGGTCGACGCGGAGCAGGTCGGGCACCTCGATCTCGTCGTCCTCGACGTAGCGGTTGACGCCCACGACGACGTCCTGCCCGATCCGGTAGCGCTCCTGGTAGCCCCACGCCGACTCGTCGATCTCGCCGGTGATGAACTCGATGGCGTTGACCGAGCCGCCCAGCTCGTCGACCTTGGCGATGAGCTCCGACGCCCGCGCCTCGATCTCGTCGGTCAGCGCCTCGACGAAGTAGGACCCGGCGAACGGGTCGACGGTGTCGGTCGCGCCCGACTCGTGGGCGAGGATCTGCTGGGTGCGCAGCGCGATCTTGGCTGCGCGCTCGGAGGGCAGGGCCAGCGCCTCGTCGAAGCCGTTGGTGTGCAGCGACTGCGTGCCGCCGCACACCGCGGCGAAGCCCTGGAGCGCGACGCGCACGATGTTGTTCTCCGGCTGCTGAGCGGTGAGCGTGACGCCGCCCGTCTGCGTGTGGAAGCGCAGCTTCAGCGAGCGCTCGTCCGTGGCGCCGAAGCGCTCGCGCATGATCGTGGCCCACATCCGGCGCGCGGCGCGGAACTTGGCCACCTCCTGGAAGACGTTGTTGTGGCCGTTGAAGAAGAAGGCCAGGCGCGGCCCAAAGTCGTCGACGGCGAGGCCGGCGTCGATCGCGGCCTGCACGTAGGCGATGCCGCTGCACAGCGTGAAGGCGACCTCCTGGACCGCCGAGCACCCTTTCTCGCGGAAGTGATAGCCGGAGATCGAGACGGTGTTCCAGCGCGGGACGTTGTCCTTGCAGTAGGCGAACAGGTCGGTGGTCAGGCGCATCGTGGGCTGCGGCGGGTAGATGTAGTTGCCGCGCGCGATGTACTCCTTGAGCACGTCGTTCTGGGTGGTGCCGCGCAGCTTCTCGGACGGGACGCCCTGCTCCTCGCCCACCAGCTCGTAGAGCAGCAGGAGCACCGCGGCCGGCGCGTTGATCGTCATCGACGTCGAGACCTCGTCGAGCGGGATGCCGTCGAACGCCGTGCGCATGTCGTCGATGGTGTCGATGGCCACGCCGGTGCGCCCGACCTCCCCGGCGCAGCGCGGGTTGTCGGAGTCCAGGCCGAGCTGCGTGGGCAGGTCGAAGGCCATCGACAGCCCGGTCGAGCCGTGCGCGAGCAGGTAGCGGTAGCGGGCGTTGGACTCCTTGGCCGACGCGTAGCCGGCGTACTGGCGCATCGTCCAGGGCTGGCGCCGGTACATCTGCGGATGCACGCCGCGCGTGTAGGGGAAGGCGCCGGGCTCGCCCAGCCGCAGCTCCGGCGGGAGGTCGTCGGCGGTGTAGGTCGGCTTGACCTCGATCCCCGAATCGGTGAAGCGCCGCGGGTCGTCGGGGCCGACGACCGGCGCGACCGTCAGGCGTTCCTCGGTGGCCATGCCACCAAGGCTACGCAAGCGGCGAAGATGTCTCGATGGACCTCGGTGTGACCGGCGTCAGCGAGCTCGTCCTCGAGGTGGTCGACCTCGAGGCCTCCGAGCGCTTCTACGCGGGCGTCCTCGGCCTCCCGGTCGTGGAGCGCTGGCCCGAACGGGAGGCGATCTGGGTCATGGCCGGCGACCGGACGCGCATCGGGCTCTGGCGCCCGCAGGTCGGGCTGGCCGGCGGGCGCGGCGGCCTCCACGTGCACTTCGCGCTGCACATCCCGGAGGACCGCTACGACGCCGCGATCGAGCACCTGCGCGCGCAGGGGCAGGAGGTCGTCGAGCACGCCTTCCCCGGCTACGGCGGCAGCCGCGCCCTCTATGTCGACGATCCCGACGGCAACGTCGTCGAGCTCTGGACGTGGGACGTGGCCGGCCACCTGCGGCCCGACTAGATGACTGATTCCACGACCATCTGTCCGCGCCCCGCGGCGCCGGATCGCCACGGTCCGAAGAGGTCCGTGGCTCTGCCACTGTCCCCCTTCGGCCCGCGTCGCCCGGCATCCACGGTGCACGGCCATCTGGCCGCGCGGGCCGTGGAATCAATCATCTAGCCCAGGAGGTGGCGCACGATCAGGTCGGTCATGGCCCGCGGCTGCTCGACCGTGGGCAGGTGCTGGGCATCCTCGACGATGGCCAGGCGCGCGCCGGGCACCAGCGAGGCGATCAGCTCGCCGTGCTCGGGTGGGGTGGCCGGATCGTCGGCGGCGGCGATGACGAGGGTCGGCGCGCGGATGGCGCCGAGCTGCGCCACCAGGTCCATCCGCTCGATCACGCCGCAGCACGCCGCGTAGCCCTCGGCCGGCATGGCGACGAGCATGGCGCGCATCGCGGCGGCGACGTCGGGATGGCGCTCGACGAAGGCGGGCGACAGCCAGCGTCCGATGCTCGCGTCAGCCACCGCCTCCATGCCCTGCTCGCGCACCGTCGCCGCGCGCTGGGCCCACATCTCCGGCGGTCCGTAGCGCGCCGACGTGCAGCACAGCACGAGGCGGTCGATGCGCTCGGGCGCGTTGACGGCCAGCCACATGCCCACCATCCCTCCCAGCGACAGGCCGCACCAGTGCACGCGCTCCAGATCCAGGCGATCGAGCAGGGCGAGCGCGTCGCCGCCGAGGTCGGCGAGCTCGTATGGCGCGGGCGGGACCGGCGAGCCGCCGTGGCCGCGATGCTCGTAGCGCAGCACGCGCAGGCGCTCGGCGAGGTCGGGGGCCTGCCCGTCCCACATGGCCGTGCTCGTGCCCAGGGCGTTGGAGAGCACGACGACCGGCGCGCCGTCGGGCCCGAGCCACTCGTGCTCGAGGTCGACGGGGGTCATCGGCGCGCCTCGTGCGCGCTCAGCGCCCGGTCGACGAACACGGCGGCGGCGCCCAGGTAGCTCGCGGGATCGAGCAGGCGTCCGGCCTCGTCGGCCCCGAGGTGCTCGCCGGCGGCCTCCTCCAGGCGGCCCGCCGCCAGCGCCTCGCGCACGAGCTCGTCCGCGTCCTCGCGCCTGAGCGCGTCCGCCAGAGCCCGCGCCACGCGCTCGGCCAGCAGCGCGCCGCCCGTCCGGTCGACGTTCTCGCGCATCCGCTCCGGGTCGACCTCGAGGTGCTCCAGGGCGTCGCGCAGCCACGCCGCCGCCGACCCGGTGGCGCGCAGCAGCGCGCGCAGGGCCGGCCACTCCGCGTGCCAGGCGCCCGCCGCGCGCTCGTGCTCGTGCTCCATGGCGGCCAGCAGGGTGGCGACCAGGCCGGGAGCCTGGCGCCCCGCCGCGCGCGCGGACACGGCGGCCACCGGATTGCGCTTGTGGGGCATGGTCGACGAGCCACCGCGCCCGTCCTCGCTGCCCTCGCGGACCTCGCCGACCTCGGTCTGGGCCAGCAGCACGAGGTCGCCCGCGACCTTGGTGGCCACGCCACAGGCGACGCCGAGCGCGCCAGCCAGCTCGGCGATGCGCGTGCGGTCGGTGTGCCACGGGGTGACGGGCTCGGCCAGCCCCAGCTCGCGCGCGTAGCGCGCCAGCACGTCGGGACCGGCGTCGCCCAGCGCGCTGAGCGTCCCCGCCGCGCCGCCGAGCTGCGCCGCCAGGCGGGTGTCGCGCACCGCGCGCAGGCGGTCGGCGCTCTCGTCGAGCGCGACGAGCCACCCCGCCGCCTTCAGCCCGAAGGTCACGGGGACGGCGTGCTGGAGCAGCGTGCGCCCCGCCATCACCGTGTCGCGGTGAGCCGCCGCCAGGCCGGCCGCCGCGTCGGCGGCCGCCTCCAGGTCGCTCAGCAGCGGCTCGAGCGCGCGGCGCGCCACGAGCATGGCCGCCGAGTCGACGATGTCCTGGCTCGTGGCGCCGCGGTGGACGTCGGCCGCGGCGTCGCCGCCGACGCGCTCGCGCAGCGCGCGCACCAGCGGGGCCGCCGGGTTGCCCACGGCGGCCGCCTGGGCCCCCAGCGCCGCGACGTCGAAGCCCTCGGCCCGGCACGCCGCGACGATGGCCTCGGCGTGCGCGGCCGGGATGACGCCCGCTCCTGCCTCGGCGCGCGCCAGCGCCGCCTCGGCGTCGAGCATCGCCTGCAGCCAGGCCGCGTCGGCGACCGCGTCGCGGACGCCGCCGCGGGCGAGCACCGCGTCGAACAGGCCGGGCTCAGACATGCTCGAGCCCGACGTAGTTCTCGGCCAGGGTGGTGGCGGCCGCGCGCGAGGAGCACACGTAGCGAAGCTGCGAGCGCTGGAGCTCGGCCTCGAAGGGGTCGTCGCCCGGAAAGCGGTGCAGCATCGAGGTCATCCACCACGAGAAGTGCTGCACGCGCCACACGCGGCGCAGGCACGTGTCGGAGTAGGCGTCGAGGCCGGCGCTGTCGCCGCGCGCGTACCAGGCCTCGAGCGCCTCGCTGAGGACGCGCACGTCGGCGGCAGCGAGGTTGAGGCCCTTGGCGCCGGTGGGGGGGACGATGTGCGCGGCGTCCCCGGCGAGGAACAGCCGGCCGTAGCGCAGCGGTGCGACGACGAAGCTGCGCATCGGCGTGATGCCCTTCTCGACGATCGGCCCCTCCTCCAGCGTCCAGCCGTCGTCGGTGGCCAGCCGCGTTTGGAGCTCCGCCCAGATGCGCTCCTCGGGCCACGTGTCGAGCGTCTCGTCCGGCGCGCACTGCAGGTACAGCCGCGTCAGCCGCGGCGAGCGCATGCTGTGCAGGGCGAAGCCGCGGTCGTGACGGCAGTAGATGAGCTCCTCGCTGGACGGCGCCACCTCGGCGAGGATCCCGAGCCACGCGAACGGGTACTCGCGCTGGTAGACCGAGAGCACGCCATCGGGGATGACGTCGCGGCAGACGCCGTGGAAGCCGTCGCAGCCGGCCACGACGTCGCAGCGCAGCTCGTGATCTGAGCCCTCGTGGCGAAAGCGGATCGAGGGCCGCTCGCCGTCCAGGCCGTGCAGCCTGACGTCCTCGACCTCGAAGCGCAGGTCGCCCCCGGCCTGAAGGCGCGCGGCGATGAGGTCCTTGACTACCTCCTGCTGTCCGTAGACCGTGATCGCGCGCCCGCCGGTCAGCGCGCTGAGGTCGATGCGATGGCCGCCCCCGTCGAAGCGCAGCTCGAGCCCCTCGTGCACGAGGCCCTCGCGGTGCAGGCGGTCGGCCACGCCGGCCTCGTCGAGCAGGTCAACGGTCGTCTGCTCCAGCACGCCGGCGCGCACCCGCGCCTCGACGTAGTCGCGGCTGCGCGCCTCGAGGACGACGCAGTCGATCCCCTGACGCGAGAGCAGGTGGGCCAGCAGCAGCCCCGCCGGTCCGGCGCCGACGATGCCGACGCGGGTGTCCATCACGCGGTGGCGTCGGCCTCGGCGAGCACGCGCTGCGCCACCGCGAAAGCGGTGTTGGCGGCGGGCACGCCGGCGTACGTCGCGCAGTGCAGGATGACCTCGCCGATCTCGTCCGGCGTGAGGCCGTTGCGCAGCGCCGCGCGCACGTGCATCGCCACCTCCTCCTCGGCCCGCAGCGTGATCAGCACCGCCAGCGTGATGGCGCTCCGCATGCGCCGGTCGAGGCCGGGCCGCGTCCACACCTCGCCCCACGCGCAGCGCGTGATGAAGTCCTGGAAGGCGGCGGTGAACTCGGTCGTGCGCTCCACGGCCCGGGCGACGTGCTCGTCGCCGAGCACCTCGCGGCGCACCGCCATGCCCGCGGCGTGCCGCGGATCGTCAGACGGCGAAGAAGACGGTCTCATCCGGGCCCTGCAGGTGGATGTCCAGGCGGTAGCCGCCGTCCTCGCTCGTGGCGATGAGGGTGGCGCGCGCGTCGTCGTCGGGCAGCGCGGCGAGGACGGGGTCGGCCGCGTTGGCCTGCGCCTCGTCGTCGAAGTACAGCCGCGCGACGAGCCGGCGCAGCAGCCCGCGGGCGAAGATCGACAGATCGACGTGCGGTGCCTGCTGCGTGCCGTCGTCAGCGGGCACGGGGCCCGGCTTGAGCGTGAGGATCGACCACGCGCCGTCGTCGTCGGTCGCGCTGCGCCCGAAGCCGCGGAAGTCGCCTTCGAAGGTCCCGTCGGGACCGGCCTGCCAGCTCTCGACCAGGGCGTCGGGAACCGGATCGCCGGCGCCATCGAGCACCCGACCCCGCAGCCGGACGGCGCCTTCGGTGCCGTCGGGGACGACGTAGGGCCCGCCGTCGTAGGGCAGCTCGATGGCGAAGAACGGCCCCACCGTCTGCGACGGCGTCGTGCTCACCGCCCGTTCTCCATGGGCGTGCTCTCGCGTCCGCGCAGGACGATGTCGAAGTGGTAGGCCAGCGCCCAGTCGGGCATCGTCTGCTCGAGGTCGAAGCGGCAGATCATGCGCTCGCGCGCCGCCGGGTCGGGGACGGCGTTGAAGATCGGGTCCTGGAAGAAGAGCGGATCGCCCGGGAAGTACATCTGCGTCACCAGGCGCTGCACGAAGGCGCGCCCGAAGACCGAGAAGTGGATGTGGGCCGGACGCCAGGCGTTGGGATGGTTGCCCCACGGGTACGCGCCGGGCTGGATCGTCACGAAGCGGAACCGGCCCTCGCGATCGGTCAGGCAGCGCCCGCCGCCCGAGAAGTTCGGGTCGAGCGGGGCTGGGTGCTGGTCGCCGGCGTGGCGGTAGCGGCCCGCGGCGTTGGCCTGCCAGACCTCGACGAGCGTGTCGGGCACGGGGCGGCCGCCGTCCTCGAGCACCTGGCCGTGGACGACGATCCGCTGGCCCTGCGGCTCGCCCTCGTGCTGCCGCGTGAGGTCGGCGTCGACCGGGCGCACGCGGCCGTCGCCGAAGGCCGGCGCGGTGAGCTCGGTGAGCATGTGCGGCAGCGGCACCAGGGGCCGGGAGGGTGCGCGCAGCTCCGTGGAGCGGTAGCCGGGCTGGTGCAGCGGCGGCTGGGTGCCCTCGCTGTCCGGGCGGTAGGGCGTCAGGAGCCCCGATGAAGCGGACCTCTCAATCGTCACCAGACGACATCCTCGCATGACCTGGCCACAGGCCAGGGCGTCGTTGAGGCAGGATACGTGCATGGTCGTCCACGTCAGACTCTTCGCCGGACTGCGCGAGCGCGCCGGGCGCGACCAGCTCGAGCTGGAGCTGCCCGACGGAGCGCTCGTCTCCGACGCGCTGGCCGCGGTCGACCACCTCGCCGGCGACCTGCCGCTCGTGCTCGCGGTCAACCGCGAGTACGCCGCCGCCGACCAGCGCCTTGCGGCGGGCGACGAGCTCGCGCTCATCCCGCCGGTCTCGGGGGGCGCGGCGACCGCGCCGCACGTCGCCGTGCGCGCCGAGCCGCTGTCGCTCGACACCCTCGTCGCCGCGGTGCGCGATCCGCGCGCGGGCGCCGTCGTCACCTTCAGCGGCGTCACGCGCGACGTCGAGCACCTCGACTACGAGGCCTACGCGGAGATGGCGGCGGAGCAGATCGAGGCCATCGTCGCCGCCGCCATCGACCGCCACGGGCTCACCGCGGCCGCGGCCGAGCACCGCATCGGGCGCGTGCCGCGCACCGAGGCGTCGGTGCTCGTGGCGGCCAGCGCCCCCCACCGCGCCGAGGCGTTCGCCGGGGCGCGCGAGATCATCGACGAGATCAAGCGCCGCGCGCCGATCTGGAAGCGCGAGGAGGGCGAGTGGGTGCGCGGCCAGGCGCCCCCGACGCCCGGCTGACCTAGTTGACGCTGCCGTTGGGATGCCCGTACTCGGGCTCGGGCGGCGTCGTGTCGTCGCGCAGCACGAACGTGACCCGCCCCTCGTCGAGCTGGGCGTCGAGCACCTTGTCGTCGAGGAACCCGGCGACGTGGGTCTCGAGGTAGACGGTGGCGCCGTCGTCGTCGACCTTCTCGTCCTCGGGCTCGGGCTCCTCGACCAGCGTGAGCTCGAGCGCCGTGCCCTCGGGCGTCTCGGGCCCGGGGCTGATGCGGATGCCGCTGGCCTCGGGATCGTCGGTCTGGGCGGAGAGCTGGCGGATCGCCTCGGAGGCGACCGGAGTGAGAGAGAGCATCACTTGGCGCTACCCGCGGACTCCGAGCCCAAACGCGCGAGGCGCGCGCGCAGACCGTCGCGAACCTGTGGCCACTCGTCGTCCACCACCGAATACCAGGCGGTATCGCGGACTCCGATGCCGGGCAGGATGCGGTGCTTGCGGTGCACGCCTTCGAAAGTGGCGCCGAGGCGCTCCATGGCGCCCCGCGAGCGTGCGTTCGAGGCGTGGGTCTTGAGCTCGACGCGCAGGCAGCCCAGCGTCTCGAACGCGTACTGCATCTGAAGCAGCTTGGCCTCGACGTTGGCCCCGGTGCGCCACAGCGCCGGGGTCAGCCAGGTCCAGCCGATCTCCAGGGCGCGATCGGCGGGGCGCAGGGCCATGTAGCGCGTCATCCCGACGGGCTGGCCGCTCGCGGCGTGGACCGTCGCGAAGGCGAACTCCTCGCGGCGTGCCGTCGCTGCCCGCGCCTCGTCGAGGATCGCGCGGAAGCCCGCGCGGTCGGGCTGGGCCTGCAGCCAGGTCCAGATCTCGGGCGGCCGCGAGGCCTCCCACAGGCCGGCCTCGTGGGCCGGTGCCAGCGGCTCGAGCGTCACCAGGCGCCCTTCGAGGACGGGCGCGAGGGGATCGGGCCACGCGCTCAGACGGCGCCTCCGGCGACGGGTGGCGCCGTCGGGTCGGCATCCTGGTCGCCGGGCTGCTCGCGGGCCAGGTACTCCTCGGCGAACATCGGGTTCTCGCGCGAGCGCTCGACGACGCGCAGCAGGTCGGACATCGTCGCCACCTCCTCGACCTGCTCCTTGAGGAACCACAGGACGAACTGCTCGGAGAGGAAGTCGCCCTCCGCGCGCGCCACGCCCGCCAGCTCGCCGATCTGATCCGAGACGCGGCGCTCCTGCTCGAGGGCCAGCGCGACCGGCTCGACGATGTCGGAGAACGTGGTCCGCGGTGCCTCGATGCCGGGGATCGTCGGGTCGACGCCGCCGTCGAGCAGGTACTGGACCATCATCATCGCGTGGTTGCGCTCCTCGAGCGCCTGGGCGTAGAAGAAGGCGGCCAGGCGGGGCAGCGTCTCGGCGTCGTAGTGCACGGCGACCGCGACGTACTGCTGGCTGGCGCCGAACTCGTTGGCGATCTGGTGGTTGAGGCGCTCGACGAAGGCGTTGGCGGGCATGCGCGGACGCTAGCCGACCGGCCGAAAAGGCGCGGGGTCGTCGCGACAACGTACCCTTCACACCATGGCCACCTGTCTCGTCACCGGTGGCGCCGGCTTCCTGGGCTCACATCTGTGCGACGAGCTGCTGGCGCGGGGCCACCGGGTGATCTGCGTCGACAACCTGGAGACGGGGTCGCTCGCCAACATCTCGCACATCCGTGCGCCCGAGTTCCGCTTCGAGCACGTCGACATCATCGAGCCGTACTTCATCGACGAGAGCGTCGACGTCGTCTACCACCTCGCGTCGCCCGCCTCGCCCATCGACTACCTGCGCCTGCCCCTGCACACGCTGAAGGTGGGCTCGCACGGCACGCATCACTCGCTCGGGCTGGCCAAGCACCACCGCGCTCGCTTCGTGCTCGCCTCGACGAGCGAGGTCTACGGCGATCCCCAGGTCCACCCGCAGTCCGAGGACTACTGGGGCCACGTCAACCCGATCGGGCCGCGCGGCGTCTACGACGAGGCCAAGCGCTACGCCGAGGCGCTCACCATGGCCTATCGCCGCCAGCAGGGCGTCGACACGGCCATCGCGCGGATCTTCAACAGCTACGGCGCGCGCATGCGCCCCCACGACGGTCGCGCGATCCCGACCTTCCTGCGCCAGGCGCTCTCCGACCGGCCCATCACGGTCTTCGGCGACGGTCGGCAGACGCGCAGCTTCTGCTACGTCGACGACCTCATCCGCGGCATCGTGGCCCTCGCCGAGTCCGGTCTGCACGAGCCGGTGAACCTCGGCAACCCCGACGAGTTCACGCTTCTGGAGCTGGCCGAGACCGTCATCGACGTGACGGGGTCGCGCTCGGAGATCGTCTACGAGGCGCTGCCCACCGACGATCCGAAGGTGCGTCAGCCCGACATCACGCGCGCTCGCGAGCTGCTGGGCTGGGAGCCCAAGGTCGGTCTTCGCGAAGGCCTGGAGCGCACGATCGAGCAGGCCGGGGTGGACGTACTCGTCGGAGCTTCGGGGTAGGACCCCCTGCCGGTCATGACCAATCGCGAGACATCTGGGCCCGTTGGCCGTTAGGAGCCCTGAGATGTCCACGCACGGCACGACCGAGGCACCCGAGCGGCCCTCGGCGTCCTCGCCTGCCGAGCTGCCGTTCGTCGAGCGCGACGTGCGCCGCAAGCGCCCACCGGCGCTGTCGTTCCTGCTGCGGATGGACACCCTGCGCCGGGCGGCACGCGCGCTCTCGCTGCTGGCCCTCGACTTCGCCGCGCTCTTCCTGGCCATCCTCACCGCGCTGTGCGTGAAGGCGGCGGCGCGCGACGCGTGGGACTTCTCGGTCTCCTTCAACCAGACCAAGGACTACGTCTCCTTCGCCTTCCTGGTCACCGCGCTGCTGTTCGCCAAGTCCGGGCTCTACAGCGACCGCGCCGTGCGCCCGGGGCTGACGAGCATCGTCGCCTCGCTGTTCCAGGTCACGGTGGTCGTGCTGCTCTACGCGGTGGTCAGCGGCCAGGACTTCTCCAGCTACTACATCTTCTACGGGTCGCTGTTCTTCGCCGTGGCCTACGTCTCGATGTTCCGCTTCGCCTACGAGCGGATCACCGGGAGGCTGCTGCGGGCCGCCGGCTACCAGCGACGCGCCGTGCTCGTGGGCACCGGCGAGCACATCGAGGACGTCGCGCACGCGCTGGCCGCCGGCGGCGAGGAGGGCATCAACGTCATCGGCTTCATCTCGCTGTCGCCGCGACCCGACAACGGCCTGCTCTCGCTGGGCACGCTCGACGACCTCGGCGACGTGGTCGTTGCCCATCGAGTCGACGAGGTCATCATCGCCGACCCCGACTTCCCCCAGCGCGAGGCGGTCGAGCTCGTCGACCAGTGCCATCGGCGCGGGGTCGTGGTGCGCATCGCGCCTTCGACGATGGAGATCCTCGTCCACCGCGCCGAGTTCGTGCCCGGGCAGTCGGTGCCTCTCTTCGAGCTCAAGCCACCGGTCTTCGAGGGCTTCGACTACGCGCTGAAGCGCTCGTTCGACCTCGTGGGCTCGGTTGCGCTCATCCTCTTTTTGAGCCCGTTCCTGCTGGCCTGTGCGCTGGCCATCAAGCTCACGTCGCGCGGGCCGATCGTCTACCGCTCGCTGCGCCCGGGCATCGGCGGCGCGCCGTTCTCGTGCCTGAAGTTCCGCACGATGTACCGCGACGCGCACGCCGACCAGCCGGCGCTCGAGGGGCGCAACGAGGCGTCGGGCGCGCTGTTCAAGATCCGCGACGACCCCCGCGTGACGCCGGTCGGGCGCTTCCTGCGCCGCTTCTCGATCGACGAGCTGCCCCAGCTCTTCAACGTGGTGCGCGGCGAGATGTCGCTCGTCGGTCCGCGCCCGCTGCCCCAGCGCGACTACGACCGCCTCGACGACTGGCACAAGAAGCGCTACCTCGTCATGCCGGGGATCACCGGCCTGTGGCAGGTCTCCGGTCGCGCGGACCTCGACTTCGACGACCTCGTCCGCCTCGACTTCCTCTACCTCGAGCGCTGGTCGGTCTTCCTGGACCTCTCGATCCTGGTCAAGACCGTGCCGGCCGTGCTCTCGCGGCGCGGCGCCTTCTGACTCAGGGCCGGATGAGGGCCTCGACGCGGTCGGCGTAGGCGTCGGCGCCGAAGCGCCGCGCCGCCTCGCGCGCGGCGGCGCCCATGGCCTCGCGGCGTTCCAGGACGTCGAGCACCGCGGCCGCCAGCGCGTCGGGCTGACCGGGCTCGACGAGGACGCCGGTGACGCCGTCGTCGACGACCTCGGCCAGTCCGCCCACGCGCGTGGCCACCACCGGCGTGCCGACGGCCATGGCCTCGCTCAGCACGGTGCCGAACGGCTCCTGGTGCGACGGCGCGACGAGAACGTCGAGGTGGCGCATGAGCCCGGCGGCGTTCTGCTGCCAGGGGACGTGCACGACGTCGTGCGCCGCCCGGACCTCGGCCAGGTAGTCGGGGAAGGCGCCCCACGGGTCGTCGCCCACGATCACGACCTCCGCCCCGGGCGCGCCGGCGCGGATCGCGGGCGCGGCGGCGATGAGGTCGAGGACGCCCTTGCGCGGCTCGATGCGCCCGACGAAGCCGATCACCGGGCCACGGGCATCGGGGCCCGCGCGCGCCCATGGCGCCGGCACAGGCGGCGGATCGAGCTCGATCGGGCAGTACACGACATGGGCATCGAGCCCGTCGAGGCGGTCGGCCACCGCCTGAGAGTCGGCCAGCACGACGTCGGCGGAGACCCAGTGCCGCGGCACGCGATCGACGATGTCGTGCACGTGCAGGACCGAGTGCGCACCGCGCAGAGCGGGGAGCAGGCGCCCGCAGACGGTCGAGTTGAGGTACACGACGTCGAAGCGCTGGGCCAGGCGCAGGGCGCGCGGCCACGACGCCACCGCGCGGGCGCCCTCGCCGTGGCCCAGGCCGCCGACGTCGAGCCGTAGCCACGGGTAGCCGGCCTCGCTGAGCGGCCCCTCCTGCGGGCTGGTCAGCGTGACCTCCCAATCCCGCTCGCGCAGCCGTGCGGTCAGGCGCAGCAGGCCGACTTCGGCGCCGCCCGGGTGATCGACGGCGTTCACGGCCAGGAGCTTCACGGTCACGGCAGGGTACTGACGGCGACCATCTACGCTGCGCCGGCCATGGACGACTGGCGAGAGGCGGTCTGGAGGGGCGCACCCCACGGCCGCGAGCCCGAGCGCTTCGCGGCGCGGCGCGCGTTCCTGCTCGGGAACGCGACGCCGGTGCAGCGCGTGCTCGATCTCGGCTGCGGCGACGGCGCCTTCGCCGCCGAGCTCGTCGGCGCCGGCTGCGCGGTGACCATGGCCGACGTCGCTGAGGAGGCGCTGCGGCGCGCACGGCGGCGCGTGCCGGGGGCCGAGGCGGTGAAGCTCGCCGAGGGCGCGCCGCTGCCGTTCGGCGAGGACGCCTTCGACGTGGTGTGGGCGGGCGAGGTGCTCGAGCACGTGGCCGACGTCGTCGGCCTGCTCGCCGAGGTGCGCCGCGTGCTGAGCTGGGGCGGGTCGCTGCTCGTCACGACCCCCTGGCACGGCCGTCTCGTCGTCGCGCCCGACAGCCACTTCGACCCGCGCGCCGACCACCTGCGCTTCTTCAGCGCTCGCACGCTGCGCGCGGTCCTGCGCGACGCCGGCTTCCTCGACATCGAGGTCCGCCGCACGGGCCGCGGGCTGCACGCCTCAGCCATGTAGCCGGCTGCCGGCTCTTGAGGTGCGCTCAGGGCGCTCGGACCGTGAACGACGCGACGCGGCTGCGGTGCCCGTTCCAGACCAGGCGCAGGTCGCCCGAGCTGTGCACGCGCACCGTGGTGCTCAGGTAGCCGCGCGGACCCGAGGTCGGGCGCCTGGCCACGGGGACCCACGTCTGCGACCCGCGGCGCCGGACCTGGATCGAGATCTGCGCGCGGCGGTTGTTGGGCGCCGCGCGCGCGAGCCCCCACACCGCGAGCGCCTGCCCCGCACGCACGCGAGCGGAGGGCAGCCACAGCGGCAGCGCGTAGGCGTCATAGGCGGGCTTGGGTTGCCCGGCGGCGGTGCGCAGGCCGCTCTGGAAGGTCGTGGCGACCGGCGGGCCGGCGTCGTCGAGCAGGAACTGCCCGAGCGTGCGGACGGAGCCATTGCGCCAGGCCAGGTACTCGGCGTGGTTGAGGTACTCGGCCTGCAGCGCTCCGCTCACGCCGTTGGGATCGGGCGGCTTCGTCTGGTACCCGTACTGCGTGAGGTACAGCCGCCACGCTGGCTCCCCGGGCCGGCCGTAGCGCGCGCGGATCCGTCGCAGCAGGCGGCCGAGGTCGCGCAGGTTGCCCATGGTCAACCACGACTCGCGGTGGTTCGGCGGTCGCTCGGGCGCGAAGGAGAGCTCGTACGGATGGTGCGCCCAGCCGGTGGCGGCGAAGAGCGCCGGGTGCTCGGCCACGAACGTGGCCGCCTGGTCGCTCGTGGGGCAGCCGCGCACCTGGGCGCTCGTGCCCTGGTAGAGCTGGAGGGTGTCGTCGAGGCAGTAGAGCTCGCGGATGAAGCGCTGCGGGTCCGTCGACCGGGCGATGTCGCGCGCGTTGAGCAGCCCCTTGGGCGCGGTCTCGCCGATGAGGATCGTGTCGCGGCTGTGGCCGCTCTCGTGCAGCGCGGCCCAGCCGGCGTCGAGCAGCCGGCGGTAGACCTGGGGCGCGGTGGGGACCCAGCGCGTCGGATCGCGCGGGTCGCGCAGCCATTGCGGGGTCAGCGAGCCGGACTGGTTGGGCTCGTTCCAGATCGACCAGTAGTGCACGCCCGGGTAGCGGCGACCGGCCGCGCTCACGAAGGCGGCGAACTCGGCCGCGCTCGGGTCGAAGGTGGGATCGATCTCGGGGTGCCCCGGGGGCGTCCCGGTGGCCCAGTTGGGGGCCGGCGGGCCGAGGACGAAGCCGAGCGCCAGCCCTCGCTCCTGCGCGAGGCGGACGAGCCGATCGTAGGGATCCCACGCTCCCGGCGGATAGGCGGCGGGGTCGCTGCCATCGAACCCGGCCGGCTTGACGGGCTCGGCTCCACCCGGCGCGACGAGGCGCCACACGAGCGTGACCCGCACCCGGTCGGCGCCCAGCGCCTTCATCGTGTCCAGCGTGCGCGCCTGGGTGGCGGCGTCGCCGTTGACCAGCAGCTGGTCGTCCTGGAAGGTCGACTCCTGCGTGCTCGACGCGACGGCCAGCCCCGGCAACGCCAGCGCGGTCAGCATGGCGAGGCAGGTGGCGCGACCGATCACTGCTCTCGACTGGCCTCCAGGTAGATGGAGATGGCGGTCGGGTTGCGCGGATCAAGATAGAGCGCCGAGCCGATGGCCGACAGCGCCTGGGGCTTGCGGCCCTGGCTGAGCTCGAACTCGGCGAGGTTCAGCCACGGGGTGGGGTTGGCGGGCTGCTTGCGCACGGCCTCCTGAAGCGCACGCCGCGCCGCGTCCGGCTCGCCGGCGGCGCGCTCGATCGCCGCCTCCTGGGAGAGCAGGTCGTCGGAGAGCGGGTTGATGCGCTGGGCCTCGGCGATCTGTGCCCGCGCCTGGAGGTAGTGGCCGGCCTCGGCGTTGGCCAGCGCCGTCGAGCCCTCGTTGACGGCGCGCTGTGGCTGCCACGAGGTCCAGGCGGCGACGGCCGCGATGGCGACGGCGGCGAGCGCGAGCGCGATCCGCCACGGGTCGCGGACGGCCGCGCGCGCCGACGTGCGCCCCGCGATGGGCTCGTGCCATGGCCCGCGCCCGGCCAGCCAGCCGGCGCACAGCAGGGCGAGGATCGCGTTGCCGGGCACGAACCAGGTCCAGTCGATGAAGGAGTGCACGCCGAAGACGACGCAGATCGTGAGCAGCGTCGCCATGCCCACGCGCTCTGGCGTCCAGACCGCGCGGCGGCGCACGCCCCACAGCCCGACGGTGCGCGAGGCGGCGGCGAGCCAGGCGGCCAGCAGAGCGAGCGAGACCGCCAGTCCCACCACGCCCATGTCGGCGACGGTCTGCACGATGTAGCCGTGTGCGTGGCGCACGTCGAGGTTGTCGTTGCGGAAGCGCGGGCGGACCGTGGCGTAGCCGCCGGCCCCGACGCCCAGCGCCTTGTGGGCCCTGAACATCTTCAGCGCCTCGTTCCAGTAGCGGGCGCGCACGCTGCCCACCGCGGTGAGGCGATTGGGGGCATTGGAGACGACGTTGCCGCTCGCGCTGGGATCGGTGAGGTTCTTCCAGCCGCTCGAGAGCGAGCCGCCGAGGCCGCGGTCAGACAGGGCGAGCACGCCGACGAAGGCGACCGGAACGAGCGCGAGGCCGATGATCAGCACCACGCCGGCCTGGCGGCGCGTGTCGGGTGACGCCGCGCGCTGGGCGCTGGCAAAGCCGATGGCCAGGCCGACGACGAGCAGGACGACGACCATGGCCAGCAGCGCGATGCCGAGCGAGTGGCCGGCCGCGGCGCGCTCGCTCAGGGCGACGTTGTCCTTGCTCAGCGGGTTCTGGGCGAAGGCCCACAGCGCCACCAGGCCGCCGCCGAGCACGCCGCTGCCCAGCACCGCCGCGCTGCGCAGGCGCAGCGGCACGACCGCGAACCACACCGCGCAGCCGGCGACCAGCGCGAGCAGGGCGCCCCGGGAGTAGGCGAGCAGGAGCGTGACGACGAGCAGTCCGAGGGCCGGATAGGCCAGGGCGTTGAGGGCCGCGTGCCCGGCGCGCCGCGCACCCAGCCACAGGCACGCCGGCGCGGCCAGGGCGGCCATCAGCCCGACCGCGTTCCAGTAGCCGAAGGGCTCGCGCAGCCGCGCGTAGATCTCGTCGGGGTTCAGCGCGCCGGGGAAGACCTTGGTCAGCAGCGCGTACCCGCAGATGCCGACGCTGGCCAGCACGACGCCGCCCAGCAGAGCGGCCCAGCCGCGCGGGTAGAGGCGAACGAGCGCCACGCCGGCGGCGAGCGCCGCCAGGTAGCTCAGCGTGCGATTGGCCTCCACCCACGCCGCGGAGGGCTCGACCGCCCAGCTGATCGACACCGCGGTGACGGCGACGAGCGCCCCCATGAGGGCCAGCGTCAGCCCGCCCCACAGCCGCCGAGCATGCCCGCCGGCCACGATGGCCCCCGCCGCGAGGAGACCGGCGGCGGCGTCGGCCGCCATCTCGACCCTGGTCAGCGGACCGAGCTGGAGCCCGCCGCCGCCCTCGAGCGCGACGGCCGCCAGGACGGCGGCGAAGGCGAGCGTGGCCAGCGGCTCGGCCGCCACGCGCGGCAGCGAGAGCCGGCCCGCGAACGCGCGCGGGTCAGCCGAAGCGGCGTGCGAGGACACGACTCCAGAGCCACCATCCGCCGCCCGCCAGGGCGCTGGCGGCGAGCAGCGCGATGAGCGCGGCGAGCGGGGTGGGAACGCTGTGGCCCGAACCGGAGAGGGCGCCCATGCCCAGCGCCCCCGGCTGCACGAGCTTGCCGCCGACCTCGACCGGCTTGGCCGACTGGCCGGCGTTGGCCAGCGCCGAGCGCTGAGCGGGGGTGGCGCTGGCCAACGGATCGGCCGTCCGGGCGGGCGTGCCCGGCGAGGTCGAGCCGCCACCGCCGCCGCCGGTGGTGCCGGCGCCCGCACCGCCGTTGGACTTGCGCTTGCTGCCCAGGGCCGCGAGGCGACCGCGCTCGAGCACGTCACGGCAGGCCGAGTACTCGTCGGAGTCGCTCGGGATCTGCTCGAGCGCCTTCTTGTACTGCGCCTGCGTGTAGGTGCCGTCGATGTGCTCGTCGCGGCAGGCGTCGATGAGCAGCTTCGTCGCGCCGCTGTCGGCGCGCGCGCCGGCGGGTGCGACGAGGCACACGATGGTCAGGGCTGTCAGCAGTCGGCGCATGGCGCGGTGACGACGGGCAGGCGCGGCGGCGATGTCCCTGCCGGTATGCGGGGTCGAGGCTAGCAATTGGCCGTTGCCTCGGTCGCGTCACGCACGGCGGCGGCGAAGGCGTCGGCCCACGCGTCGTGCGTGTAGGCCGCGACGTCGTGCGCGCCGTTGTCGCCGAGCCGTGTGCGCAGCGCCGGATCGCCGTGCAGCGCGCGCAGCGCGCGGGCGAGGGCGTCGGGGTCGCCGGCCGAAACGACGAAGCCGTTGCGGCCGTCGCGGACGAGGCCGCCCGCGGCCGCGCCCACGGCGTCGGTGGCGATGACGGGGAGGTGCTGGTTCATGGCTTCGTTGGCAACCAGCCCCCACGGCTCCAGGAAGTGCCGGGTGGCGATCGACGGTATGACCACAACGTCGGCGCCCGCGTAGGAGTTGCGGACCTCCTCGGGGCTCGCGACTCCGGCGTCACCCACGACCTCGAGTCGCGCGTCCTCGAGCGCGGCGCGCCGCCAGGCCTCGCGCAGGACCTTGAGGCCCTTCTCGGGGACGTCACGGCCCACGAACAGCGCGGTGAACGGCCGCTTGAGAGGTGCCGCCACCGGCGTGGCCCAGAACGCGTTGTCCACGGCCTGCGGGGCCACGGCCACCGCTCGCGCGCCGAGGCGGCGCGCGTAGGCCGTCACGTGCGGCCCGTACCCGACGACGACGGCGGCCTCGCGGTGCATGCGCCGCAGCAGCGGCCGGGCGGCGCGGTGCGCGGGCGTGGTCAGGTCGCCCCACAGCGCGCTCCACAGGACGAAGGGCACCCGTCCGCGGCGCGCGCCGAGATACGCGCCGGGGAGCGCGACGCGGCCGGCCGTCCCGCACACCACCGCGGAGAAGCGCCCGCGGGCGGCGAGGCCCTGGACCTCGCGCTGGCCGACGCGCTGGAAGGGCACGCCCGGGTCGTCGAGCCCTGCCGTGGCGTGGTGCGAGCGTCCGCCGAAGATCGCGAGCCGGAGCGGCATCCGCTCGTGGAGCGCGGCGAAGGCCCCGGCGCGGTCGGGCGGCACGTGATTGGTCACGAACAGGACCGGGGCGTCGGTCACCGCAGCGCGTCCTCGTAGGCGGCCACCGTCGCGCGCCCGCACGCCTCCCAGGTGAAGGCGCGCGCCACGGTCGCGCGGGCCTGCGCGCCGACCTCCTGCAGGTAGTCCGGCTCGGCCAGGAGCGCGTCGAGCTCCGCGGCGAGCGCTTCGACGTCGCCCGGCGCGACCAGCCGCAGGCCGTCGCCGGCGGCGGCGATCTCCTGCGGGCCGGCCTCGCCGCGGGCGCCCACGGCGGGCAGGCCGGCGGCCATCGCCTCGACGTAGGCCACGCCGAACGCCTCGTCCACGCTGGGCATGACGAAGACGTGCGCCTCGCGGGCGCGCTCGAGCGCCTGTGCGTGCGGAAGCTGGCCAACGAGGTCGACGCGATCGGGGACGCCGAGCTCGGCCGCCAGGCGCGCGAGCGGCACGCGCTCGGGGCCGTCGCCGATGACGAGGTAGCGCAGGTCGGGGTGGCGGTCGCGGAGCAGCCAGAGAGCGCGCACCACGTCGGCGTGGCGCTTGCGGGCCACCAGGTGCCCGACGGTGACGAGCGTCGGCGCGGGCGCCTTGCGCGCCGGCTGCTCGGCCAGGTCGGCGCCCAGCCGCACGACGCGCGTGCGCGCCGCGCCGAGGCCCCGCGCGTCGCGCTCGATGCCGGCCGAGTTGGCCAGCACGAGCCGCGCGGCGGACAGCGTGCGGCGCACGGCGCGCTCGCCCGCCGGGTGACGCACTGCGGTGTAGTAGACGTCGCCGCCGTGGACGGAGACGACGAGCGGCGCGCTGATCCGGCCGTGCAGCACCGCATCGCCCGCCGGCACCGCGTTGTGGGCATGGACGAGATCGAAGGGGAAGCGGCGGCGCAGGCGGCGCAGGGCGACGGCGAGGCTCGGCGCCGCCCACGCGCCCCACGCGCCGTAGCTGCGCGGCCGCGGCGGTGCGAGGAAGGGGACGTAGTCGACCGGCAGGCCGTCGAGCGTGGCATGGCGGGGCTGGAAGAGCAGCGTGGCCAGCGCGCGGGGGGCGTCGCGCCGGCGCGTCGCTCGCGGTGGCACGGGCCGGTGCAGGACGAGGACGCGCACCTCGGCGCCGGCGTCGCGCGCGGCGAGCGCCTGGCGGTGGGCCCAGATGCCCAGCACCGGATCGTGGGCGCGGGGATAGAACTCGCTGACCACGGCGACCTTCATCGCGCGGCCTCCGCCGTCCGGACGGGGTCTGGCGCGCCGCTCATCGGTGCACCGCCACCGTGCGGACCTCGTCGCGCCGCACGTACGCGCGGCCGTCCAGGAACGCGCGCGCCTCCCGCTCGGCCGCCTCGCGCGAGTAGCCGCTCGCCGCGGGGCTCTGCGTGTGGCCGATCGGCGTGGCGTCGACGATGCCGATCGGCCATCCGCGCTCGGCCGCCACCGCGGCCCAGTGGACGTCGAGGCCCCAGCCCATCCGCAGGCCGGCCGGGAAGGGCAGCAGCTCCGCCACGGCGTCGCGGTGAAAGGCGGTGACGGGGCCGATCTCCACGAAGGTCGTCTCGCGCACGGTCGATCCCGGCCGCCGGCGCGTGATCTCCCAGGCGGCGTGGGAGTGCAGCCGGTGCGCGGGCTGGGCCAGCCGCAGGCCAGCCCGCTCGGCGGCGCACAGGAAGGCGTCGAGGAAGCCGCGCGGGAGGGCGACGTCGTCGTCGACGACCAGCACCCAGTCGTAGGCAGCCGGCGGGTGCTCGGCCAGCAGCGCGTCGAGGTTCTCGAACTTGCCACGCTCGCCGGCCGGCGCCGTGACGACGTCGACAGCGTGACGGCTGCGGAGGAGCTCCTGGCGGGCGGCGGGCATGAGCGAGCCCGGCCGCTCGATGCCGAGCACCAGCACGCGCCGGCGCGGCGGCTCGCGCTCGGCCGCGCGGCGCAGGCGGGCGCGGCGGGGCCCCTCGCGGGCGTCGAGCCAGCGGTCGCGCGCACGCAGCAGGAGACCGCGCTTGCCGCCGACCGTCCCGCTCGCGCCGGAGAGGAAGTCGGGCGCGGCGGTCGTGGCCACGGGCGCCGCCAGCGCGGCCCGCAGGCGCCCCGCCCATCCGCCGCCGGTCGCGCGTCCGCTCAGCGTCGCCCGCAGCCGCCCGAGCGAGTGCGCCGTCAGCACAGGACCGTTCATGCACGCGCGCCGCGGACCGTGCAACGCGCAACCGCCCAGCACGCGCAGCTCCGACACCAGCGACGGCGCGCTGCCCTTGAAGACGTCGAACCGGCGGCTGGCCTGCCCGCGCCGGTAGGCCGCGCGGCACAGCGACCGAAGGCGTGCGTCGTCGCCCGTGCGGCGATGGTCGAGCGCGGCGTCCGCCACGTAGCGGATGCGCCCGCCCGCGGCCCTGACGCGCGCCTGCCACTCCTGCTCGTCGCCGTAGAGCTCGCGGGTCTCGTCGAACGGTCCGGCGCGCTGCACCGCGCTGCGGCGCACGGCCATGTTCGCCCCCCACGCGTGGTCGCAGTCGCGGTCGTCCGGGCCGAGGTCGAGGAACGTGACCGGTGGTCCCTCGCGCCCGCAGGTGCGAAAGCGGTGGCCTTCGAAGCGGGCATGGATGGGCCCGGTCAGCACGGCCACCTCGTCGGGGCAGGCCCCGGCGGCGGCCAGCAGCGCAGCCAGCCAGCCCATGTGCACCTCGACGTCGTCGTCGAGAAAGCACACGAGCTCGGCGTCGGTGGCGGCCAGCGCCGTGTTGCGCGCGGCGTTGAGTCCCCGCGACGCGTCGTGGCGCACGTAGCGCGCGCCGTGGCGCTCGGCCGCCGCCCGGGTCGCCTCGTCGGGCCCGTCGTCGACGACGAGCACCTCGGCGCCGGCGGCGCGCGCCTGCGTCATCACGGAGGCCAGCGCCACCTCGAGGTAGGAGGCGCGGCGCTGGGTCGGGATGGCCACGGCGGCCTTCACGGCATGGGGACGTTAGCTTTGCCCGGCTCGTGATCCTCTTCCTGCACAACCGCTACCGGGTCACGGGGGGCGAGGAGCGCGCCGTCGACGACCTCCTGTGGCTCGTGCGCGAGCACCTCGGCGAGGACGCCGAGCTGCTCAGTCACGACAGCGCCCTGTTCGGCCGCGCGCGAGCCGCCGTCGCCCTGCTGCGCGGCGGCCTGCATCCCGACGACGTGGCCGCCGCCGTCCGGCTGACCGGCGCGCGCTGCGTCAGCGCGCACAACATGAACCCCGCCTTCGGCTGGCGCGCGCTGGCGGCGGCGCGCGCGGCGGGCGCGCGGGTGGTCCTGCACCTGCACAACTACCGGATCGTCTGCGCCGTCGGCACGTGCTTCAACAGCCGAGGCGAGGACTGCGTGCGCTGCCAGGGACGCAACACCGTGCCCGGCGTGCGCCTGAACTGCCGCGGCAACGCGCCCGAGGCGGCGCTCTACGGCGCCTCGCTGGCCCTGTGGCAACGGCGGCTGGCGGCGCAGGCCGACGCGATCGTGGTGCCCTCGCGCTTCGCGCACGAGCGGTTGTGCGCGCTGCGAGCGCCGATCGACGATGCGCGCGTGCACGTCGTCCCGCACGTCGTGCGCGCGTTCGCCGAGCGCTCGCGCGCGGCGGCGGGCGAGTACGCGCTCGTGGCCTCGCGTCTGGCGCCCGAGAAGGGCGTCGACGTGGCGGTGGAGGCGTGCGCGCGGGCGGGGGTGCCGCTCGTCGTGGCGGGCGCCGGCCCCATGGCCGCCGCGATCCGCGGAGCGCCCGGCGTGCGCTTCGTCGGCCAGGTGTCCGCCGAGAAGCTGCGCGAGCTGCGCGATGGCTCCGCCCTGGCCGTCGTCCCCTCCCGGGGCGCCGAGACCTTCGGCCTCGCCGCGGCCGAGGCGATGGCCGCCGGCGTCCCGGTGGTGGCAAGCGCGGCGGGCGCGCTCTCCGAGCTCGTGGACCCGGCCAGCCTCGTCGCGCCGGGCGATGCTGACGCCCTCGCGTCCGCCGCCCGCGCGCGCTTTGGCGACGAGGCCGCCGGCGCTGCGGGCCTGGAGCGCATCCGGGCGGTCGCCGCGCCGGCGGCGGTCGCCGAGCGACTCCGCGCCGTCTACGCCTGAACCAAGCCCCGTAGGATGCGCCGCCATGCGAGCGCTGGTCACCGGCGGCGCCGGCTTCATCGGCTCCCACCTCGTCGAGGCGCTGCTCGACCGCGGCGACGAGGTCAGCGTCATCGACGACCTCTCGACCGGCAAGCGCGAGAACCTCCAGGCCGCGCTGGCGCGCGGCGCGAGCCTGCACGAGGTCGACATCCGCGACGTCCAGCGCACGCACACGGTGCTGGCCGGCGCGCGGCCCGAGATCGTCTTTCACCTGGCCGCGCAGATCGACGTGCGCAAGTCGATCGAGGACCCGGCGTGGGACGCCGCCATCAACGTCGGCGGGACGATCAACCTCCTCGAGGCGGCCCGCGGGGCCGATGTCCGGCGCGTGGTCAACACCTCGACCGGCGGTGCGATCTACGGCGAGACCGACGTCGTCCCCACGCCCGAGAGCATCACGCCACGGCCGATGGCGGCCTACGGGCAGAGCAAGTTCTGCGCCGAGACCTACTGCGGCCTGTACGAGCGGCTCTACGGCCTGTCGTCGGTCACGCTGCGCTACGGCAACGTCTACGGGCCTCGCCAGGACCCCCACGGCGAGGCCGGCGTCATCGCGATCTTCTGCGCCGCGCTGCTGGCGGGACAACGGCCCAAGGTCTTCGGGGACGGGCGCCAGACGCGCGACTACGTCTACGTCGACGATGTCGTGGCGGCGAACCTGGCGGCGGCCGCGCACCCTGAGGCGCACGGCGCCTACAACGTCGGCACCGGCCGCGAGGCCTCGGTGCTCGAGCTGATCGCCGCGCTGCGGGAGGCCGCCGGCCTGCGCGATCACGAGTTCGAGCCCGAGTTCGCGCCGCCCCGCCCAGGCGAGGTCCGGCGCAGCTGGCTCGACGTCACGCGAGCGCACGCCGAGCTGGGCTTCTCGGCCGAGACCGACCTGACGTCCGGGATGAAGCGGACGCTCGACTGGGCGCGCGAGGCTGCCGGCTAGGAGGAGGCGTGCACCTCGGTGGGGTGCGCGGCCTCGGTCGCCGACGCCGGGGGAGAGACCGTGTCGGCGCTCGCGACGGGCCCAAGCGGGCGGTCGAACTCGCCGTGGCCTTCATCGCTGGCGCGATGCACCTTGCGCCACACCACGGCCCCGCCGGCCACGGCGGCCGGGACGGCGAGGACCTTGATCAGCGAACGTCCGGCGACCTTCGCGCCCTTGGCGGCGCCGTAGGCCTTCGCGCCCGTCTTGGCAGCGCGCGCACTGGCCGACGAGGCCTTCGCCGCGGTCCACACCGTGGCCGCGGCCTTGGCGAGGTCCAGTGCACGCTGGGCCTTCGAGCGACGGCGCTTGTGGAGAACTGGAAGTCGTGCCATGTCGCAGACGCTACCCGACCGGCCCGATCCGGGACACCCATCAGCGCGCGTTTTCGCGCAATGTGTCGCGCAGCCACGCGACGGTCTGCGCGATCCCCTCGTGCACGTCGATGCGCGCCTCCCAGCCGAGCAGGCGCTTGGCCTTCTCGACCGACGGCCACCGGCGCACGACGTCGACCTCGAAGCTCGGCAGGTGCTCGAGCTCGAGCGCGTCGGGGTCGCGTCCGCACGCCTCCCAGATGATCGCGGCCAGCTCGGCCACGGTGCGCTCGTCGGAGGCTGAGATGTTGAAGTCCTCGCCGAGCCCGGCCGGCGAGGCCATCGCCGCCACGATCCCGTTGGCGATGTCGTCGATGTGGGTCAGCGTGCGGCTCTGCGTGCCGTCGCCGAAGATCGGCAGCGGCGCGTCCGGCGGCAGCGTCAGGCACTTGCGGATGACGTCGGGGACCATGTGCGCGATCCCGGGCTCGTCCTCGGGCATCTCGCCGGGGCCGTACGCGTTGAAGGGGCGGCAGATCGTGTAGGGCAGCCCGTGCTCGTCGCGCGCGGCGCGCACGTAGACCTCGCCCGTGAGCTTGGAGAACCCGTACGCCGACCGCGGGATCGGCGTGTCCCAGACGTGCTCCTCGGTGGTCGGGAACTCCGTGGCGCGCTCGAAGACCATCGACGAGCTGACGTAGACGAAGCGCTCGACGTCGTGGTCGAGCGCGGCCCTGATCACCGCGTTGTAGAGCGCATTGTTGACCTCGGTCAGGGTGTGCGGAAGCTTGTGGAAGTTGGCGATCCCGCCGACGATGGCCGCCAGGTGGATCACGTGCGTGCACCCCTGCGTCGCCCGCCTCGCCTCGTCGAGCAGCCGCAGGTCGCCCGTGTGCACCTCGCAGCCCTCGCGCATCCACGTCGGCGCCTCGCGCTGATCGGAGACCCTGACCTCGAACTCTGGATCGCCCAGCAGTCGCCGCACCACCGCGGCGCCGATGGTTCCGGCGCCGCCGGTGACGAGGACGCGGTTCATGGCTGCGGAACGGTAGCCGTCAGAGCACGAGCACGCGCGCGGCCCGCGAGGCGCCGGTGGCGTACGGGTAGTCGTCGGCCGCGCGGACGCGGGCGCGCATCTCGTAGACCGCCGGGCCGCCCTGGCGGAACGTGTAACGGGTGGCGAACCGGCCCGTGTGCGACGCCCGAACGGTGCGGAAGGTGATCCACCGCCCGCCAGGGTTGCGCGCCTGGAGCTCGACGACCTTGCCGCCGCGCGGGATCGGCTTGCCCACGAGCCGCCCGGTGATCTTGACCGATGCTCCGCGTGTGGCAGCGTGCGGGCGCACCCCGAGCCGCACGCCCGCCTTCACGTTGACCCGCAGCGTCGCCTCGGCGATCGCGACGGTGTCGTTGACGTGGCTGCGGTAACGCAGCACGAGCGTTCGCGACGACTCGTTGCGCGGCAGGATCAAGGTGAAGCGTCCATCGGCCCGCGTACGCGCCCCGCCCTTGTCGAGCGGTGCGCCCCTGCGCCCATCGACAGCAGTCTGCAGTTCGACCTTCGCGTTCCGGATCCCCGCACCCCCGCCCGTCGTGAGCCGCCCACGAATGACGTTCCGCCGCCCATACGGAGCATTCAACGTCGCCCTCCGCGTCCGCGTCCACCGCGCGGTCAGCCTCGCATCATCCGCCGCGTTCTCCCCATTCGCCGCCCCCCGCTCAGCGAGGTCGCTCCCGGGGCCGATGCGCCGGGCCGGAACGACGATGGTCTTGCGTGCCGTGTAGACGGTTCGGAGGTTGCCGGCGGCGTCGGAGATGCGGAGGGTGACGTCGTGGTCGCCGGCCGGGAGGGCGTCGGCGTTTACCGAGAGGAGCGCGTCGGCCGAGGTCGGACACGGGTGGGGGTAGCGGAAGACGCGCTGCCCAGCCGTAGTGTCGACGCAGCGCCCACTCCAGTCGTCAATTGTCCGGGTGAGTACGGAGGTGCCGTCGACGTCGAGCATCGCTTGGTAGACGCCGCCGCCTGCATCGCTCGCGGGAAACGCGAACACCTGCGTTCCCTGCCACGTCGAGGATGTGACGGCGCTGCCCGAAGCGGAACCAGGACTCGGCGGGCTCTCGTCGGCGATAGCGATCCGCGACCGCCAGATGCTTGTGCTGGCGTGGATTTGGTTACCAGTGCAGTCCGGATTGCCGCTGGGGCCGTCGCAGGCGATGGTGACGGCCATCCAAGCGTCGTGGACCCCCGTACGCGCGGACGTGCTCGGGCCGAAGTTACCGATCGCCTCGAGTCGATCGGTACGCCCGCTGTTGGCGCCCCACACTTCCAAAATGCCTTGATTCTGGCCGTTCCACGGGCGCAGGTATCCCGAATAAGCGACCGCCCAGTCACGGAGATACGTGTCCGGCGGCGAGTTGAACCGCCACACGACGGTCGTCCCCACGGGCTGCGCAAAAGGCCCTGCGATACTCGCAACGAGGCTAGGCGAGCTACCGCTGCAGAGGTCGTGCACCTCGCGACCGGGCGCATAGCCGCTGGACGTCCAGCCGCCGAACGAGTCGTTTGCCGGGGCGGGGTTGCCCGCTGCGTCGGCACACGACACGACGGTGTACGTCCCAGCCCAAGACCGATTCGTAGTCGCCGCCAAGACGGCCGCCGTGATGATCACCAGCAGAAGAGCGCGCCGCATACCTCGCTTGGCTCCCGGAGTGTGTCGATCGTCGAGCATTGTCCACTTCCTAGGCACAAGCTGGCCGCTGCTCTCCCCGCGCTAAAGCAAGTTCACCGCAAATTGCGGTGTCATTCGAAAGCGCGCTGAGTTGGTCTCGCCGGCTCGCGGTGCATGGCGCGAGGCAGTCGCCACGGCACTCGGTCGAGCCCCGCCACTAGCATGGCCGTAATGAAGCGCGCCCTCATCACCGGCATCACGGGTCAGGACGGCTCGTACCTCGCCGAGCAGCTGCTCGACAAGGGCTACGAGGTCCACGGGATCGTTCGCCGATCCTCCTCGTTCAACACCGAGCGGATCGACCCGATCTACCGTGATCGTCACGAGCAGGACGTCAAGCTCCTCCTGCACCATGGCGACCTCACCGACTCGAGCCGCCTGGTGCGCCTGCTCTACGAGCTGCAGCCTGACGAGGTCTACCACCTGGGTGCGCAGTCGCACGTGCGCGTCTCGTTTGACGTCCCGGAGTACACATCCGACGTCACCGGGATGGGGACCGTGCGACTCCTGGAAGCCATGCGCGACGCCGGCGTGAAGCCCCGCTTCTACCAAGCGTCCTCGAGCGAGATGTACGGCGCAACCCCACCACCGCAATCTGAGTCGACCGCCTTCCACCCCCGTAGCCCGTACGCCGTCGCCAAGGTCACCGCCTACTGGATCACCGTCAACTACCGCGAGAGCTACGGGCTCTTCGCCTCCAACGGGATCCTCTTCAACCACGAGAGCCCCCGCCGCGGCGAGACTTTCGTGACGCGCAAGATCACCCGTGCGCTGGCGCGTATCCAAGCTGGACTGCAGGACAAGCTCTTTCTCGGCAACCTCGACGCCAAGCGCGACTGGGGCTACGCCCCTGACTACACCGACGCGATGTGGCGGATGCTCCAGCACGACGAGCCCGACGACTTCGTCGTCGCCACGGGTGAGATGCACTCGGTCCGCGAGTTTCTTGATGAGGCGTGCGCGCACCTCAACCTCGATTGGGAGTCCGCGGTCGAGATCGACGAACGCTACTTCCGTCCGGCCGAGGTCGATGCTCTCTGCGGCGATGCCACGAAGGCACGCGAAGTGCTCGGCTGGGAGCCGACCGTCACATTCCGCGAGCTCGTGCGCATCATGGTCGACGCCGATGTGCGCGCGCTCGAGGACGAGCTGGCCGGCCGCAAGGTCCGTCTCTAGGCGTGACGATGTCGCGCGCGCCGTCGCCAGCGTTCTGGGAGGGCCGGTCCATCACGGTGACCGGAGGGGCGGGCTTCCTCGGGCGCGTGGTCGTGCGTGACCTGCGCGACCTCGCGGCCGACGTTCGCGTCATTCGTTCAACCGAGCACGACCTACGCGATCCCGCGGCCACGCGTGATGCAGTGGACGGCGCCGAGACGGTCATCCATCTGGCCGCCAACGTTGGCGGGATCGGCTTCAACCGCCGAAACCCCGCCCCGCTGGTCTACGACAACCTCATGATGACTGGCAACATCTTCGAGCAGTCGCGACAGGCGGGCGTGGAGAAGCTCGTCTCGGCGTGCACGGTCTGTGCCTATCCGAAGCACACGCCGGTGCCGTTCTCGGAGACGTCGCTCTGGGACGGCTATCCCGAGGAGTCCAACGCCCCGTACGGCCTCGCCAAGAAGATGATGTGCGTGCTCAGCGACGCCTACCGCCGCCAGTACGAATTCGACTCCTGCGTGCCGATCATCGCGAATCTCTACGGGCCCGACGACAACTTCGACCTAGAGGACTCCCACGTCATTGCCGCGATGATCCGGAAGTTCGTGGAGGCGCACGATCGCGGCGACGAGCCGGTGACGTTGTGGGGCACGGGCTCGGCCTCGCGCGAGTTCCTCTTCGTCGAAGATGCGGCGCGCGCCCTGCTGCTCGCGGGCGAGCACCTCGACCGGTCCGATCCGGTCAACGTCGGTACCGGCGTCGAGACGCGCATCCGGGACCTCGCTGAGCTGATCCAGGAGCTCGTCGGTCATCGCGGCGAGATCGTCTGGGACGCGTCGAAGCCCGACGGCCAGCCAACCCGCTACCTCGACGTCTCCCGGGCCCGCGAGTGGCTCGGCTTCGAGGCGGACACGCCGCTGCGCAATGGCCTCGAGCGCACCATCGCGAGCTATCGCGAGCAGCACTCCCCGGTGGCATGAGCAGCCCGCGCGCGCTCATCACCGGCATCTCCGGCCAGGACGGCTCGTACCTGGCCGAGCTGCTCCTGTCCAAGGGCTACGAGGTGTTCGGCATCGTCCGCGGCTCTCCGCTCGCGCACTACGACAACCTCGAGGCGGTTCGCGACGACGTCACCCTGCTCCAGGGTGACCTCCTGGACCAGATGACGCTCCTCGACGCGATCAACCGCGCCCAGCCCGACGAGCTCTACAACCTCGCGGCGACCTCCTTCGTGCCCGCCTCGTGGCGCCAGCCCGTGATGACCGCCCAGTTCACCGCCGTGGGCGTCACCGCCATGCTCGAGGCGATCCGCATCACCAATTCCGGGATCCGCGTCTACCAGGCGTCCTCCAGCGAGATCTTCGGCGCCACCCGCCAGTCGCCGCAGAACGAGGAGACGCCGTTTCGCCCGCACACGCCCTACGGCGTGGCCAAGCTCTACGGCCATCTCATGGTCGCCTCGTACCGCGACCGCTACGGCATGCACCTGTCGAGCGGGATCGCGTTCAACCACGAGTCGCCACGCCGGCCGGCGGAGTTCGTCACGCGCAAGGTCACGCGCGCCGTGGCGGCCATCAAGCTCGGGCTCCAGGAGGAACTGCGCCTCGGCGACCTCACGGCCACCCGCGACTGGGGCTTCGCCGGCGACTTCGCCGAGGCGATGTGGCTCATGCTCCAACGCCCCACCGGCGACGACTTCGTCCTGGCGACGGGCGTCAGTCGCAGCGTCGGCGAGCTCGCCGCGGCCGGGTTCGCCCACGTCGGCCTCGAGCCCGGCGACCGGATCGTCGTCGACCCCGAGCTCGTGCGTCCGCCCGAGACTGTGCGCCTCGTCGGCGATCCGGCCAAGGCCCACGAGCAGCTCGGTTGGCAGCCGAGAGTGAGCTTCGAGGAGATGATCGGCGCCATGGTCGAGGCGGACCTGGCCGAACTCCAGGCCGCCGCGCGCGTCTAGTACGGCGCGGGCCAACGCCCGCGGGTTAGCGGCGGGAGCACGGCACGCTTGAGACGGTCGAAGCCGAGCATGACCGCGCGGTCACGGGCGTTGCGGGCCCACCGCAGGCGGATCTCCAGCGCCTCGTCCTGCTGCTTCCACACGTTGCGTGCCGACTTGGAATCGGCGTGATAGCGGAAGCGCACGTGGGTGCGCTCAAGTCGGTCGACGCGGACGCCATGCATGAGGCGCAGGTAGAAGTCATAGTCGGCGGCATCGACCCACTGCTCGTCGAGCGCGCCGACAGCCTGGGCACGCGCGCGGCGAAAGACGATCGTCGGCGTGGGGACATAGTCACCGAGAAAAAGGTAGCGCCGGAAGCTCCACGGCCCCGGCAGGTACGAGCGCTGCACGGCGCCCTCGGCGTCGGTGAAGTCGAGCCCTCCGTAGACCGCCTGGCACTCGGGCTCGGCGGCGAGATAGGCGACCGCGGCATCGATGCCGTCGGGTGCCACCTCGTCGTCGCCGTTGATCCAGATGACGAGGTCACCGCGCGCGCGCGACAGGCCCTTGTTGACCGCGTCGGTCTGCCCCCGATCGGGCTCGGAGATCCAGGTGAGCGCGTCGTCGTCGTGGTGGCGGAGCAGCTCCACCGTGCCGTCCGTCGAGCCCCCGTCGATGACCAGATGCTCGTGCTTGGTGACAAGCCGCGACACGCTGTCGAGCGTGTGAGCGAGGTAAGGGCCGGGGTTGAACGTTGGGGTGACGACCGACAGCAGCAGCAAGGGCGGGCCAGTGTAGTCTGGGCGCGGTGGAGGTCCCCTTCGCCGACCTCGGTCGCGCAACCGCGCGTGTGCGGCCGGCGCTAGATGCTGCGGCGGCCCGTGTCTTCGACAGCGGGTGGTTCGTGCTCGGGCGCGAGGGGGAGGCGTTCGAGGAGGAGTTCGCGCAGGCTATCGGCAGTCGGCATGCCGTCGCCGTGGCCTCGGGGACCGACGCGATCGAGCTTGCGCTGCGCGCGCTGGGCATCGGTCCGGGCGATGAGGTCGTTACCCAGGCCAACACCTGCGTGCCCACCGTGGCGGCCATCGAGCGCGCCGGCGCCACGCCGGTGCTATGCGATGTCGAGCCCGACGCTGCGACGATCGATCCCGACTCGCTCCGCGGGGCGATCACGCCGCGCACGCGCGCCATCGTCCCGGTCCACCTGTACGGCCAGGTCGGCGACCTCGACGCCGTCCTCGCTCTCGCCGCCGAGCACGGGATCGCGGTCGTCGAGGACTGCGCCCAGGCCCACGGCGCCGCGCTCGCTGGGCGTGCGGCGGGGACCACGGGGCTCCTCGGCGCGTTTTCCTTCTACCCGACGAAGAACCTCGGCGCCCTCGGCGACGGGGGCGCCGTCGTCACCGGCGACGAGGCGCTGGCCGAGCACCTGCGGCTCCTGCGCCAGTACGGCCAGGCGGACCGTTACCACCACGTCCAGCACGGCGTCAACAGCCGCCTCGACGAGCTGCAGGCCGCCCTCCTGCGCGCCAAGCTCGCGCACCTGCCCGCCGACAACGCGCGCCGCAACGCTATCGCCGCGCGCTACGACGAGGCGCTCGCGGACGGCCCCGTCCGCCCGCTGGCCAGGCTCGCCGACCGCGACCACGCCTTCCACCTGTACGTCGTCATCGCGCCCGATCGCCAGGCGCTCCAGAGCGCGCTCGAGCGCCACGGCATCGCGACGCTCGTCCACTACCCTCGCCCGGTACACGGCCACCCGCCCTACGCCGCGCTCGGCGAGGGGCCGGTGTCGCTCGCCACGAGCGAGCGGCTCGCCGCCGGCGTGGTCAGCCTCCCGATGTACCCCGAGCTCACCGACGCCGAGGTCGACTACGTCAGCGGCGTGCTGCGCGAGGTCACCCTCGCGGTCGCGTGAGCCGCGCCGAACGCCTCTTGCTCGCGATCAAGGCGGCGGGGCGCCGCGCCGGCGTCGAGCTCCTGCGCTTCAACCCGACGAACAGCCTCGATGCGGCACGAGCCCGGATCGTGCGCGACCAGGCCATCGACCTCGTCGTCGACGCCGGCGCGAACTGTGGGCAGTGGGCCACCGAGCTGCGCGCCGGCGGCTACCGCGGAGCGATCGTCTCGTTCGAGCCGCTGGCCGCCGCCCACGCCGCGCTGGCCGCTGCGGCGGCCGACGACGCCGCCTGGACGCTGCACCGTCTCGCGCTCGGTGACCGCGACGGCGAGGCCGAGCTCCACGTCGCCGCGAACCAAGGCGCTAGCAGCTCGCTGCTGCCGATGGGCGAGGAGCACCGCCGCGCCGCGCCCGAAGCCGGCTACGTCAATCGCGAGACGGTCCGCATCGCGCGCCTGGACGCGCTCGAGCTTCCGGCGGCCACGCGGCTCATGCTCAAGCTCGACGTGCAGGGCGCCGAGCGCGCCGCGCTCGACGGTGCGACCGCCACCCTGCCGCGCGTCCGCGTGATCGAGTGCGAGCTCAGCCTCGTCGAGCTCTACGAGGGGCAGGCGCTCATGCGCGAGCTCGTCGACCGGCTGGCCGCGTCAGGCTTCGAGCTGTGGGGCCTGCGGCCCGCGTTCGCCGACCCGGTGAGCGCGCGGCTGCTGCAGGCCGACGGCCTCTTCGTCCGCGCCCCGTATCACGCCGGCTTGCCAGCGACGCAGGCCACCGCGCCGTAGTCGAGATGCGGCTGGGCGCGCAGCAACGCGAAGCCGGCGTCCACGACCTGCGCGATCAGCTCGCGCGCCGAGAAGTAGCGCACGCGGCCCCACGGATCGTTGCCGGGGTCAAGCGGTGCGCTGCGGGAGCGGTCGTAGAAGTAGACCGGGACGTGCACGATGAGCACGCCTCCGGGTGCCAGCACGCGGGTGAAACTCGCGCAGCCGCTCCGGATAGCGCTCGACGTGCTCGACTGTGTCGAGCGACATGATGCGGGCGACCGAGGCGTCGCGAAGCTCAGCGCGCCGAGACGACCTTCTGCGTCTCGCGGTCGTAGCGCCCGAACACGGCCGGGTCGTAGACGCTCTGGCCGCTGGGCACCTTCAGCTCGGTCGCGGGGTCGAGGAGCCGGAGGCGCCGAAGGCGTGCGAGGTCGAGCCGCATAGGCGGCGAGGATGGAGAGTCAGCGCAGGCGCCCCGCGCGGCTGGCGATCGGATGACGCAGCCGCAGGAGGATGGGGTAGCGCGTGACCGCCCGGGCGCCGAGGGTGGCGCGCGCATCGCGCACGCGCTGGCGCAGCGGCGGCGGCGACGTGAAGCCGGCGTCGAAGCCGGGCCGCACCCGCCGGATCTCGGCGGCCGCCGCGTCCAGGGCTATCAGGTAGGGGTCATACACGAGCTCGCGGTCGCGCTTGGTGATCTCGTAGCCGGGCGGTTGCCAGGCGTGCGCGCCGCGGCGGCGCAGCTGGGTGCGGTGATAGTGGTAGAAGACGAGCTCGTCCTCGTCCACCATGACCCGATCCCCGCCGATCGGGCGCAGGTCGTACTGGCTGATGTTCCACGGGGCCAGGCCGCCGCCCTTGTGACGGAGCACGTGGACGCCCTCGAAGCGCTCGGGCCAGTCGTCGAGGTACTTCTGGTCGCCGAGCTTGCCGTCCTCGAGGCGGTAGTAGCACCACTCGATGCAGCGGTCGTGCCACCACTGCAGAACGTGCTCGCCACGCCCGTCGCGGCGGAAGACCAGGAACTGGACGTTGAAGATGCCGTTCTGGGCCTGATGGGCGTACTCGGGCGAGAATCGGTGGGGCGTGATAAGCACCGACGCGTCGCCCATCTCGGCGAATAGCGGCTCAGGGTCAGCGAAAAAGAGCAGGTCGGCGTCGAGGTAGGTGGCCTCGCGCAGCTCTGGGCGCGTGGCGAAGAGGAAGCGCGGCAGCGCGGGCGTCGCGGTCCAGCAGTACTCAACCGCGCTGCGGTCGCCCTTGGTCGACAGTAGCGCCGGGTCGCTGGTCTCGAGCTCGGCGAGGGAGACGGTGGACAGCTGCGGCAGCGCGAGCTCGTCGAGGATCGCCTTCGCCTCGTCGTCGAAGCAGAACGCGGTCAGGCGCGCGTCGGGGCGGTGGCGCAGGAGCGAGCGGTACATGGCCACGGCCTTGACCAGGTAGTTGGAGTCGAAGAGCGTGCAGAACTCGCGCATCGCGGCCTCAGCTTGACAGTCGCGCCTCGAGCATCGCCGCGAGCTGCGCGATCCGCCGCTCGTAGGTGTGCTCGCTCAGCGTGCGCTCGTGGCCCGCCGCGGCCAGGGCGCGACGGTGGTTCTCGTCGGCGCGCAGCTGCTCGATCCGCGCCACGAGCTCGTCCTCGCCGTCGTATGTCGCGACCTCGCGCTCCGCCGCGAAGAGCGCGTCGAGGTTGGGGGCGCGCTCGGTCACGAGCGCGGCGCCCATGCCGGTCGCCTCGTAGAGTCGCATGTTGTTCGCGAAGCCCTCGGCCGCCTCGATGTGGCGGTTGACGACGACGCGCGAGCGGGCAAGCACGCGGTACATGTCGAGGCCCCAGGCCTCGCCGCGATGGCGGTCGCGGATAGGCGAGGACGCCGGCAGTGCGGCGGCGCCGTAGCCCCAGACCTCGAGATCTACGCGATCGCATAGTCGCTCGAGGAGGGCCACGCCGGCCGGGTGCACGGTCCGGTCGACGCCACCCACGAAGACGACCGGGTGCGGGCGCTCGCCGTTGACCGCCACCTCCTCGAGCAGCCGCGTGTCGAAGGAGATCGGCAGGTACTCGCTGCCAACGCCCAGCGCGCGGAAGCGCTCAACATAGTGCGGGAAGGACGTGACGATGAGGTCGAAGCCGCGCAGGACCTCCGGCCCTGGCGGCGCGCTGGCGATCTGCCCCACGACCAGGCGCCCCTGTCCGCGCAGGCGCTCGAGCTCGCGGCGCGGCGCCACCCAGAGGTCCTGGAAGTAGATGACCTGCGGCTCGAAGGCGTTGATCTGCGCGCGCAGCGCGCGCTGGAGGAAGACCCGGGCCGCCGCCGCCCCGGCGCGCGTCGGTAGGTCGGCCAGCCTGGCGAGTGGCAGGCCACGCCTGTGCTCGGACAGCCACGCGCGCTGGAGTGCGCCGGCGTTGGCGATGACCTCGATCGCCTCGTGGCCCAAGCGGCGCAGCTCGTACGAGTAGACGTCCGAGGTGCCGAAGCGGCGCGCTATGAGCGCGGCGAGCTGCTCGTCGTACGAGGCACGGTCGAGGCCCGGACGCTCGGCGTAGTGGGCGGCGAGGAACGCGGGATAGACGGTGTCGACGATGAGGACGCGCAAGCGGCCGATGCTAGCCACCGCTACGCTTGCGCCATGTCTCACCAACCCAGTGCGCGCGACCGCGTGCGCCGGGGTGGAGCGTATGTGCTCGGCGTCGCCGCCGACCTCGCCATGGAGAGTCGCAGGCGGCTCATCGCGGCCGACGGCAGCGACAGCCTCCAAGGGGATCGCTGGGTGGAGTGGTCGTTCTGCTTCGCCCGGATGGCGGATGGAGCCGGCAGCACGCTCGACTTCGGCGCCGACATCGGCTTTCTCGCGCTCGCCGCCGCGCAGCGCGGGCACGACGTGATCGCCTTCGATCGGCTGCCGTCGGCGCTGGACTACGAGCACCCCCGCGTCACCCACGTCCACGGCGACGTGCTCACGCACGACTTCGGCGACCGCCGCTTCGACCAGATCCTCAACTGCTCCTCGGTAGAGCACGTCGGCCTCGGCGGCCGCTACGGCTCGACCGAGACGCCCGACGGCGACCTCGACGCGATGGCCATCCTGCGCTCGACGCTCGCTCCTGAGGGCCGCATGATCATGACCATTCCCGTCGGCCGCGACATGGTCTGCGCCCCGCAGCACCGCATCTACGGCGAACAGCGACTACCGAGGCTGCTCGCCGGCTACGGCGTCCTCGAGGAGCAGTTCTGGGCGAAGTCCGGCGGTGCGTGGCGGCCGTGCGGGCGCGAGGTCGCGCTCGCCACCGAGGGATCGTCTGCGTTCTATTCGCTCGGCCTGTTCGTTCTCACAGGCGGATGAGACCGCGTCTGACGATCATCACGCCGTCGTTCAACCAGGCGGCGTTCCTCGAGCGGACGCTGCGCTCGGTGCTCGACCAGGGCTACGAGAACCTCGAGTACCTCGTGGTCGACGGCGGGTCGACGGACGGCTCGGTGGACATCCTGCGCTGCTACGACGAGGCGCTGACCTGGTGGGTGAGCGAGCCCGACGGCGGCCAGACCGACGCGCTCAACAAGGCGCTGCGGCGCGCCACCGGCGAGGTGATCGCCTACATCAACTCCGACGACGTCTACCTGCCGGGCGCCTTCGACCGGGCGATCGCCTCGCTGGAGGCGGCGCCCGAGGCCGACTGGGTTGTCGGCGCCTGCCGGTTTGAGGGCGAGGCCGGCTTCACCACCGAGGTCTGGCGCCCGCAGCCGCCCAAGGGCGCGCGCTACTGGTGGATCCTCGGCCCCTGGGGCGTCCCGCAGCCCTCGAGCTTCTGGCGCCGCGCGGTCTTCGACGACCTCGGCGCGTTCCGCGAGGATCTGCGCTACGTCTTCGACACCGAGCACGGGCTGCGCCTGGCGATGGCCGGCCGGCTCCCGCTGACCATCGATGACGAGCTCGCCGTCCGCGTGCTGCACGACGAGGCCAAGTCCGCCGGCGACGACGCGGGCTGGGCCGCCGAGCGCGAGCGCCTGGTCGAGCTCTACGCCCCGCTGCTGACCAAGCGCGAGCGCCGCATGCTCGGCGTCCAGCGCGCGCTCGTGCAGGTCGGCTTCTACCGCGCGACGCAGGCTGTGCATCCAGTGACCGGGCGCGTGCGCAGGGGCCTGACGAAGGCTGGGGCTATCCTCGCGAGGCGATGAGCACCGTCGCTCCCACCGTGCAGCCGGCGCAGTCCGTCGACCGGCCGGATGTCGTCATCCGACCCACGCGCGGCGGGGGCTCGCTGGCCGTGCACGACGTCTGGCGCTACCGCGAGCTCCTCTACTTCCTCATCTGGCGCGACCTGAAGGTGCGCTACCGACAGACGGCGTTCGGCGTGGCATGGGTCGTGCTCCAGCCGCTGGCGCTCATGCTCGTGTTCTCACTCTTCCTCGGGCAGTTGCTGAAGGTGAACACCGGGTCGACGCCCTATCCCGTCTTCGTCTTCACCGCGCTCGTCCCGTGGACCCTCTTCGCCCAGTCGCTCACCGCGTCCTCGCAGAGCCTGCTCATCAACGCCAACCTGCTCGGAAAGATTTACTTCCCGCGCATCATCCTGCCGATCTCCGCGGTCGGCTCGTACCTGCTGGACTTCGGCATCAGCACGATCCTGCTGCTCGGGCTGATGGCCGTCTACGGCGTCACGCTGCACCTCGGCGTACTGCTCCTGCCGCTGTTCGCCGTGCTCGTTGTGACCACGGCGCTCGGCGTCGGCGTCGGGCTCGCGGCGCTCAACGTGCGCTACCGCGACGTGCAGTCCGGGATCCCGCTGCTCATCCAGCTGTGGCTCTTCGCCTCGCCGATCGCGTACCCGATCACTCTCGTGCCCGAAGCGTACCGCGCGCTCTACGCGCTGAACCCGATGGTCAGCGTCATCGGCGGCGTGCGGTGGGCGCTGCTCGGCACCGATGCGCCGTCGGTGGACTCGATCTTCGTGTCGATCGCTGCTGCGGTCGTGCTGCTGGTGATCGGCGTCGTCTACTTCCGCCGCACCGAGCGGACGTTCGCGGACGTGATCTGAGCCCGTGTCGTCCCCCGTCATCCACATGGACGGCCTCGCCAAGCGCTACCGCATCGGGGTGCAGACGGCCAGTCACGGGCGATTGACGGAGTCGATGTGGAACGGAATTACGTCGCTCTTCGGCCGCGGGCACGCCGGCGAGCTCTCCGATCACGTCGACGAACGCGACTTCTGGGCGCTGCGCGGCGTCGACCTCGACGTCTATCAGGGCGACGTCCTGGGCATCGTCGGGCGCAATGGCGCGGGCAAGACGACGCTGCTGAAGATCCTGTCGCGCATCACCGAGCCGACGGAAGGCTACGCCGAGCTGCGCGGCAGGGTCGGCGCTCTCCTCGAGGTCGGCACCGGATTCCATCCCGAGCTCACGGGGCGCGAGAACATCTTCCTCAACGGCGGCATCCTCGGCATGAGCCGTCAGGAGATCCGGAGCAAGTTCGACGAGATCGTCGAGTTCGCCGAGGTGCAGAAATTCATCGACACGCCGGTCAAGCGCTACTCGAGCGGCATGTTCGTTCGCCTGGCCTTCGCGGTCGCAGCGCACCTCGAGCCCGAGGTCCTCATCATCGACGAGGTGCTGGCCGTTGGTGACATCAACTTCCAGCGCAAGTGCCTGGGGAAGATGGGCGACGTGGCTCGCGAGGGCCGCACGGTGATCTTCGTCAGCCACAACACCGGCGCGGTGGCCGAGCTGTGCACCCGAGCGGTGTTGCTCGAGGGCGGGCACAAGATGGTCGACGGCAGCGTTCAGACGGTGCTCGACGCCTATGCGGAGCTCATGGCAAACCGGGGCGGTGGCACCCTGGACATGAGCCCGGATCCGACACTGCCCGCGTCGGTAGTCGAGGTCGCCATCGAGGATGCAGCGGCTCGGCGGGCGTCCTCCTTCGACCTGCCCGACGACATCGACATCGTCGTGCGTTATCGGGTGGTCGAGCGCGTGCACGGCTTCCAGCTGGTCGTGAGCCTGGCTCGCAACGCGGTCCGCCTCGTCCACACGTTCGACACCGACGACCTCGATCACATCCCGGCGCGCGACCCCGGTCTCTACGAGGCGCGCTATCGCGTGCCCGGCATGACGTTGAAGGCTGGCCTCTACACCGTCGACGTTGATACGGGCACGCTCGAGCGCCACATGCAGACCTTCGAGGCGGCAGCCAGCTTCGAGATCGAGGAGCGCACGGTCAACGCCCACTCCAAGGGCTATCGCCGCGACCGCCCGGGGCACCTCGTGGCGCTGGGCGCATGGAGCACAAAGCGCGTCGCCGATGCCTAGTTACGAGCCGCAGCCGCCCGTGCTGTTCGACGCCTTCCGCGAGCGCCGCACCCGGCGCCAGCGCGTCCGCGCCACCGTGCGCGCCCTGGACCTCGCCCGCCAACGCGCCCTCGTCGGCGCCGCTCGACTCGCCCGACCGCTGACCTCGAGGCTCCGTGGCTGACCCCGACGCCCTGACCGATTCGTGGAGCGCCTGGAGCCCGGCGCGCGCTCGCCGCTATCTGCGGACCGAGGACGCCGCCTCGACCGGCTCGCGCGAGCTGCTGGGCGACGTCCTGCGCGGGCTGCGCCGCGAGGAGCTGCGCATCCTCGACCTCGGGTGCGGCAACGCGCAGTTCTACGAGTACCTGAAGAGCGTCGGCCTGCGGTGCGCGTACACGGGGGTCGACGTCTCTGAGCCGCTGCTCGAAGCTGCCCGCGAGATCCACACCGGCGACGCGCGCGTCTCGTTCGCGCAGGCCGATCTCATGACTCTCCAGGGTGTCGAGGGGCGCTGGGACGTCGCGGTCTTCTCGCACGTCATCGAGATCCTGTCCGGCCCCGAGGATGCGCTGCGGGCGGCTCGCGACCGCGCCGAGTTCATCGCCATCCGCTTCTTCGAGCCGCCCGAATTCGACACGGACGTCGTGGAGCTGCGGCACATGGAGGTCGGTGAGGGGCGCATGGTGCCCTACTTGCGCCGCAAGATGTCCCGCGACCACTACCGGCTCATCCTCTCCCGCATCAGCTGTCGCCGTGTGGACGTCTACCGCGACGAGATGTCCAAGGACCAGGTTCACCTCCTGCGCTTCTAGGATCTTTGGCCTGCCTCCTCAGAGTGCCGACCGATGAGGCCGCGCGGGGCGTGGTCGTTTTCACCACCCCCGAGCGCGATCGCTTCCTGCGGACGGATCCAGAGCTCGCGGCGGCCGTCGAGCGACTGAAGCCGCGCTGGCTGGCCGGCCTTCATCACAACTGGCACGACCACGCGTTCACGCACGACCCTCTCTTCGACTTCAGCATGGCCGGCGAGGGTGATCTCGTGACCGTCGACCGCACCGAGGTGCCGCTCGTCACGCTCGATGCGTGCAACTTCGTCCCCGCGGAGTTCGAGCCCGGGGGCACGAAGTTCTGGGACCTGCTCTACGTCGCGCGCCCCGTCGCCTTCAAGGGCATGCCGCAGTTCCTCGACTGTGTGCGGGCGCTGTACGACGCGGGGCACGACCTGCGCGTCCTCTGCGTCTGCCCGATGCCGCCCCATGACCCGGCGGAGGAGAGCACGGTCCTGTTCGACCTCCAGGCTCGATATCTCGAGCGCTTCTCGCAATCGGAACGGCGCCGGTTCACGCTGTGGACGCTCGATTACGACTACCCGTTTCCCCTCGACCTCCCGACGCTTGCCCACCTCTACCGCTCGTCGCGATGCTTCGTGCACTTCGCGCCTGACGAGCGGCGCTGTCGTGTCGCGGGCTATGCGTGGGCCACCGGCCTGCCGGTCGTAGCGAAATCGCCCGTGGGAAGCCTCCTTCCGCCCGATTTGCGTCGCCGGCCGTTCTTCTACGAGGTGCCCGATGACGCTGCGTTCGCCGATCGGATCCTGTCGGCGCTGGACGCGCTCGCGCGGGGGACGGACAGTGCGTCCGACGAGGTTCGCCAGCACTTCGTCACGAGCGAGACCACGGCCGAGCTCCGTCGCCAGCTCTGCACACTGGCCCCAGCGGGCCTGGAAGGCGACGACGGCTGGGCACTCGAAGGGCTCGACATCCGGCTCGGACGCCACCACGGGATACCGGGAGGACCGAACGGCGTTCCGATGACGCTGCGCGAGTTGATCGACGTCATGCTCGCCGAGTCGCCGGCACTCGTCGACGCGGGCCGGCAGGCCGATCCTGAGCTTGCGCTGGCTTCATCAGAGCCGGTGCCGACGACAAACCCACGCCAACCAACGCGGAGCCGATGGCGCGCGCTTCTTAGAGGATGGAAGTGATGTCGTGAGGTCCGACCGCGCGATTCTCTCGCCGACCTTCGTCGAGCTCGCGCGCGACGAGCCCGTCGTGCTGGTGGACGTCGGGGCGCGCGGCGAGCTCGAGGAGCCATGGCGGCTCATGGACCCCGGCGCCCTTCGGGTGATCGGTTTCGAGCCCGATGGCGACGAATGTGCCCGCCTGGCGCACACCGACCCGACACGGCGGTACCTGCCCGTCGCCCTCTGGAGTACGGACGTCGAGGTCGACGTCCACGTGGCCGCTTTCCCTGGGTGCACCAGCGTCCATCCCCCCAACGCGGAGGTGTTGGAGCGTTACGCACCCGAGCACGTCGAACCTCGCGCGACGACCGCAGTGGCGCGCTACCCGGCGCGCCGGCTCGACGACGTGCTCCGCGAGGAGGGCATCGTTTGCGACGTTGTCAAGATCGACACGCAGGGCTCCGAGGGCGAGGTAATCGCTGGCGCGGCGGAGGTGCTGCGCAGGGACGCCTTCGCGGTGCTGGTCGAGACCTGGACCGTCGAGGTGCATCGCGGGCAGGCGCTGACCGGCGACGTCATGCGCGAGCTGGCGAGCCTGGGCTTCTCGGTCTTCGACATCGGCGTGGCGGCCGCGTGGACGCGCCGCGCGGCCACCGGCGCCGACCTCGTCGCCAAACGCCAAGTTACCGGGCTCGACCTCCTCGTGTTCAAGGACCCGCCGCCCGACGGCTCGATCGTCCAGCGCGCGAAATGGGCGGCCATCGCCGATGCGTTCGGCTTCACCGACTACGCCCTGGAGATCCTCGCCGGAAACGACTCATCCGAGGGCGAGGCGATGCGCGCCGCGCTCGTCCGGGGCGCGATGCCCGCGGGCCCCGCAGCCCGCCGTGGCCTCTTGCGCCGCCGCGCGTCGGTCCCGCACGAGAGCCCGTTCGCGTCGCTGCACGCATGACCCCATCCGCGTCGCTCCCGGCGCTGCGCGCCGCCTACGACCGCTGCGTCGCCTATGCCGAGCGCACGCGCGACGCTGGTATCGACACGCACCTCTCGGACTTCTGGCGGGAGATCCTCGGTGCGCGCGTCAACTACCCGTCGTTCGACGACATGCTCGTAATGCGCCGCGGCTTCACCTACCCGATCGCGGATCGCGCGAAGGCCGAGGATCTCGAGGCCGAGCGCGCCTATGCTCGCGCCGCGTGGGACGTGGTCGGCCGCACGGTGCCGGAGACGTACTTCCATCGCTTCGACGAGTCGGCCGTCGGGGCGCCGACGAGCTTCTCGTTCGCCGGTCGCGCCCTCACCGCTGGCGGGATCGTCAACGCGCTCACGTCGTACCGGATCCTCGCCGCGACCGAGCGGCTGGGCCTCGCCGGACGCTCCCTTCGCGTGCTCGAGATCGGCGCTGGCTACGGGCAAGTCGCCCACCAGTTGCTCCAGCAGCTCGACATCGCCAGCTATGTCGTCTGCGACCTGCCGGAGAACGCGTTCCTGACCGCCTTCTACCTGCAGGCCAACCACCCCGCCCGCACAGCCACGTTCGTGCCCGACAGCGGCGCGGCCGATGACGCGCCCGCGGGCCTGGTCTTCACGATCCCCCCGTACCTCCACGAGCTTGAGGGTGAGTTCGACGTCATCATCAACAGCTACTCGTTCCAGGAGATGAGGCTTGACAGCGTGCGTGAGTACGTGGCCTTCGCCGCCGAGCGACTCTCACCGGCCGGGTTCGTGTACTCACTGAATGCCCATGCGAAGGCCGGCGTGGAGCGCCCATCGGGCTACGACATCGAGTGCTTCGAGCTCGAGACGCTCGCCTGCCCGCGGCGCTATCCGTGGCAGCCGAATGGGACTGTGCCCTACGAGCTGGTGATGCGGCCGCGCGCCGCACCCGCCCTGAGCGGCGAGCGCCTCGCGCGCCGTCGCGACCAGCTCGACGGCCTCGGCGGCGCCATGCAGCTCGGGCTCAGCGACGAGCTGGCGCCGCTGCTCGAGCGCTTCGTGGACGGCGAGGAGGGCGCGGCCGACGCGGGCCTCGATGCGCTCGCGTCGGCTTTCCGCGGCGACACAGACCAGCGGCGTCGGGCGGTCGAGAGGGTGGGCGGCTCGGTTGGGACGTACCTGGCGGGGGTCCTCGCGTTCGTCGCGGGCGACGATGTTGTCGCGCGCCCGGTCCTGCGCAGCGCGCTCGACAGCCTGCCCGACACGCACGCCCGTGTATGGGCGCTCACAGTGCTCGCCAGCTTGGTCTCCGCGGCGGGCGAGCACCGCGAGGCGACCGCGTACGCGTCGCAGGCCGCGCGCATCGCGCCCCACCTCGCGGGGGACGTTGCGAGGCTCGTCGGGGCGCCGGACACCGCGAGGGCGATGCTAGCCTCACGCGCTGGCTGCGCCCCCCCATCCGCGCAGCGCAGCGACCGCAAGCCTCCCACGGAGTGAACGAGCAACTCATGAAGCTGCAGACGATCGCCGACAACGTCAAATCGGCGAGTCGCATCCTGCGCAACGACCTCGACGACCGCATCGTCGCTCGTCGCTCGCCGTTGCAGGCCACGCTCTCGCCCGAGCAGGAGCGGGTGCTCACCGACATGCGCCGCAACGGCTACGCGGTGGTCGAGAACTACTGGAACCGCGACGACGCGCTGGCCCTGCGCGCCCGGCTGGAGGCCTACCTTGCCGAGGGCCGCGACCGCGACTTCGACGAGGGCGCGTGGCTGCGCTTCTGGGACGACCGACCCTATGACCAGGGTGTGCGCCGCATCTACCACGTCGAGAAGCTCGTGCCCGAGCTGGCCGCCCTGCGCTTCGATCCCTTCATCCTCGGGGTCGCCAGCGCCTACTACGGCGTGCCCTTCTACAGCGGCGTCCTCGTCTTCCAGCACAACACGCAAACCAACGAGAACACCCGCTTCTACCACGTCGACGCGTTCATCCGCGAGTTCAAGTCGTTCATCTACCTCGACGACGTGGACGAGGGCAATGGCCCCTTCGCGTATCTGCGCGGCACGCAGCGCAACCACTTCCTGCGCCTGCGCAAGCAGGTCATCGGCAACGCCGAGGGCGAGTCCCCGACGAGCTTCTATGAGGACGACGTTAGGTCGCTCATGGATCGCGAGGACCACATCGTGGGGCCGGCCGGCACGCTCATCCTCGCCGATGTGCGCGGGCTGCACCGAGGGACGCCGCAGGCCGACCGCTCGCGCTCGGTGCTCGTCAACTACATCGTCCGCCACGAGGGCGACCTCGTGCTCGACAAATAGCCTGCAGGTCGTCGCCATCATCCCAGCGCGCGGTGGCTCGGAGCGCGTGCCGCGCAAGAACCTCCTCGAGGTCGGCGGCAAGCCGCTCGTCGTGCACTCGATCGAGCACGCGCTGGCGGCGCGGTTGGTCAACGAGGTGGTCGTCAGCACCGAGGACGGCGAGATCGCCGACGTGGCCGGCGCGGCCGGCGCGCGCGTCGTCATGCGCCCCGCTGAGCTGGCCGGCCCCGAGGCCGCGAGCGAGTCCGCGCTTCTGCACGTGCTCGACGAGCTCCCCGGACCCGACCCCGACCTCGTCGTCTTCCTGCAGGCGACGTCGCCGGTGCGCCGCCCGTCTGACGTCGATGCCGCGATCGAGCGGCTGCTCGGCGAGGGCGCCGACTCGCTGCTCTCCGTGCATCCCGAGAAGGTGCACACCTGGGTGCGCGACGAGGATGGCCTGCGCTCGGTGAGCTACGACTGGCGCCATCGCCAGCGCGAGCAGGATATGGCGCCGCAGCTGCGCGAGAACGGGTCGATCTACGTCTTCCGCCCCGCGGTGCTGCGCACGGAGGGCAACCGCCTGGGGGGCACGATCACCGTCTACGAGATGGACTGGTGGAGCTCGTTCCAGCTCGACGAGCCCGAGCACGCCGAGCTGCTCGACTGGATCCTCACCACACGCGGCTAACCTCAGCGCCGAATGTCCGACAGTCCCTACTCCGAGCGCGTCCTCCGGCTGCGCGACCGACTCATCGGGCACGAGCAGCCGTGCTTCATCATCGCCGAGGCCGGGATCAACCACAACGGCAGCCTCGACCTTGCGCTGAAGCTCGTCGACATGGCCGCCGACGCCGGCGCCGACGCCGTGAAGTTCCAGAAGCGCCACCTCCCGAGCCTGTATCCGGAGGAGCTGCTACAGAACGCCAACCTCGCCGAGTGGTCGTTCCAGTACATGCTGCCGGTGCTGGAGAGCGTGAAGCTCTCCGACGACGACTTCCGGCGCATCCGCGACCACTGCGACGCGCGCCGCATCCGATTCATGTGCACGCCGTGGGACGAGGAGACGCTCGGCGGCCTGGAGGAGCTCGGCGTCCCGCTCTACAAGGTGGCCTCCGCCGACCTCATCAACCTGCCGCTCATCGACGCGATCGCCAATACCGGCAAGCCGCTCGTGCTCTCCACCGGCATGGCCACGTGGGACGAGATTGAGCGGACGGTCGCGCACCTCGGCGAGCGCGGGGCCGACTTCGCGATCCTGCACTGCGTCAGCACCTATCCGGCGCCGTTCGAGAACCTCAACCTACGCACGATCGAGCGCCTCAAGGCGTTCGGGGTGCCCGTCGGGTACAGCAGCCATGAGCGCGGGATCGTCATGCCGGTCGCCGCGGTCGCCCTGGGGGCTTGCATCGTCGAGAAGCACATCACGCTCGACCGCACGCTGCCCGGCCCCGACCACGCGGGCAGCGTGGAGCGCGCGGGCATCGAGCGCATGGTGCGCGACATCCGCAATCTCGAGCTCGCGCTGCGCGGAGGCGAGAAGCAGCTCAGCGCGATGGAGCTCCAGAACCGGCTCGTCCTTCGCAAGAGCCTCGTGGCCGCGCGCGACCTCGCGCCCGGCACCGTCGTCGAGCCCGAGATGATCGCCACCCTCGGTCCTGGGAAGGGCCTCTCGCCGCAGCGGATCGACGAGCTCGTTGGCGTCACCCTGCACCGCAACGTCGCGGCGCAGGAGTACTTCACCGAAGGCGATCTCGTGCTGCCGGAGACGCTGCACATCGACAGCGCGCCGCTGCGCAAGCGCTGGGGTCTGAAGGCGCGCTTTCACGACCTCGAGGAGATCCTCGCGCTCAAGCCCGAGCTCGTCGAGCTGCACTTCTCCGAGGAGGATCTCGACCACGTCTGGGTCCCTCCGCCCGAGCCCCTGGACCAGCAGCTCGTCGTGCACGCGCTCGAGTTCGCCGATCAGCGGCTGCTGGACCTCTCGTCTCCCGACGACGCGTGGCGGGAGCGCTGCATCGCGCTTGTCCAGCACACGATCGACCGCTCCGTGGAGCTCGGCGCCCACTTCTCGGGCCAGGTCTCGGTCGTCATCCACGTGGGCGGGATGTCGATGGACGAGCCCGACCCGGACGTCGACGCCCTCATGGCGCGGTCAATCGACGCCCTCCGGCGCTTGGACTCGCGGGGCGCGATCCTGCTGCCCGAAAACCTCCCGCCGCGCCCGTGGTACCTCGGCGGCCAGTGGTTCCAAAACCTCTGGACGTATCCCCAGCACATGGTGGAGGTCTGTCAGGAGACCGGGCTCGGCATGACGCTCGACATCTCCCACGCGCAGCTGCACTGCGCCCACGCGGGGACGTTGCTCGAGGATTACGTGCGGCGCTGCCTGCCGCACACGCGGCACCTGCATCTCGCAGACGCGAGCGGCATCGACCACGAGGGACTCCAGATCGGCGAGGGCGTCGTCGATTGGGACCGCCTGCTTGAGCTCGTCGCCGACGATGACTTCACCTGGGTCCCGGAGATCTGGAGCGGCCATCTCCACGGGCACGCCGGGTTTGTCCACGCCGTGAATCGGCTCGCCGCGTACGGCCGCCTGTAGGCGGCCCGCGCCATGCCACGCGACCTGGGCTATCAGTTCGTGGTCGCGCTGTCCGACGCCATCGAGCGGGCCACGGCGGCCTTCGTCCGCGAGGACGCCACGGCGTTCCGCTATCGCGGCGTCGACCTGCGCCATGCCGTCGAGCGCTCGCTCTACGTGGCGCTGGTCAACCACACGCCGCTCTACGAGGCCTTCCGCGACGAGCGGGCGCCCGGCGACGTCGCCGGCCTGGGCTCGAGCCTCGAGCGCGCGGTGGCGACGGCGCTGCTCGCCGCCGGCGCCGACTTGGGCTCCGGACGGCCGCGCTGGCGACGGCTGGCGGGGCGGGCACGGTGGCAGGTGCGCGCGGTGCGCGAGGGCGCCGGCACCGGACCGGCACCGACGGGTGAGGGCCCCGTCGCCTTCGTCCTCGACCACGTCAAGTTCCTGCGCTTCGTCGAGCCCGTCCGCCGCCGCCTCGGGCCCGCGGGCGACGTCATCGTTTCGATCGTGCCGCCGCTCACCGCCGCGGCCACCGCGGTCGGCGAGGACCTCGTCGACCTCTGCGGCGCGCCCGAGCGCGCCCCGCGCGCGCGGGCGATCGGCGTCGGCCTGCTAGGGGCGCGGCCGCTGCTGGGTCTTTACGACGGCCTGCTTGAGGCGCTGGTCGGACGGCGGCCCCGGTGCGTCGTCGTCGTGGAGGGCATGAGTCCGGTCGACGAGCTCGCCAACCGCGCCGCGCGCTCGCTGGGTATCCCCACGCTGTGCCTGCAGCAGGGCTGGTCGCCGTTCGTGCACGCCGGCTTCCGCAACATGTCCTACGCTGCGATGGCCGTCTGGGGCGACGGCTTTGCCGACCTCCTTGCCCCGCACAACCCCGGCCAGCGCTTCGCCGCGGTGGGGAGCTTCACGCTGGCGGCCGAGGTCGACGCCGGCCGCGACGTTCTCGCCGCGGAGCTCGACGGGCGCCCGGCGGTCGCTTTCTTCCTCCAGCCGCGCTCGCCGCTCATCCGCGCCGAGCACCAGGAGGCGCTGCTCGCGCTCGTCGCGCGCACCGCGCAGCGGCTGTCCGGTTGCGCGGTGCTCGTGCGCGAGCATCCCGCTGCGCCGCTAACCGAGGAGGACCGCCGCCGCGTGCAGGGCGTCGGCGGCGTCCTCGTCGACCCGCAGCGGTTCTCGTTGGGGCCGGTGCTAGAGGCGTCGCGCGCGGCGGTGTCGATCTACTCCACGTCGCTTGTCGAGGCCGCCGCGCTCGGGAGCATCCCGATCGTCTTCAATCCGACGTCGATGTCCCGCTACTCCCCCGATCTCGACGCGCTCGGGGCCGGGATCGAGGTACGAACCCCGCCCGACGCCGAGGAGGCGATCGCGCGCGTCGTAGAGGACGAGTTGCTCCATCGCCGCCTCGCGGTGGGGGTCGACGCCTTCCGGTCGCGCTTCTTCGCCGCCGGCGGGTCGCCCGCCGACGCCACGGTGGCGCTCATCGACGACCTCGCGCCCGCCGGTGGATGACCTGACCCTCCAGCGCGCCGGCGCCCGGCTGCGGCGCATCCGCGCCATCGGCGCCGTCCTCGACGCCCGCCTCGCCGTCCGCGCCGCGCGCGCCCGGCGCGCCGCGCGGCGTCACGAGGAGGCGCTCGTCGAGCGCGACCGGCGCTGGGTGGCCGAGCTGCGGGGACGGCGCGACCTGCAGATCAACGTGGGCTCGAGCAGCCAGCACCTCGACGGGTGGCTCAGCGTGGACATCCTGCGTGACCCGGAGGAGCGCTGTCTGCGCATGGACGCCACTCAGCCGTGGCCCTTCGACTCCGGCTCCGCGGTCGCGGTGGCCAGCGAACACGTCATCGAGCACGTCAACCCGGCGGCCGTGCCGGCCTTCCTCGCCGAGGCCCACAGGGTCCTGCAACCCGGCGGTGTCCTGCGCATCTCCACGCCCGACCTGCGGGGCATCAACGAGGCCTACGTCGCCGCGGACCCCGACGTGCTCGCCGCCCACCGCGCGCACGGCTACCGCGCGCGCACCCACGCTGACCTCGTCAACAACTATCTGCACGCTTGGGGGCACGTCCACGTCTACGACTTCGAGTCGCTGCGCTTGCTCCTTGCCGATGCCGGGTTCACCGACATCCGCGAGGCGACCTTCGGCCACAGCGAGCACGAGCTCCTGCGCGGCATCGACCAGCACGATCCCGCGCCGCTCGACGAGCTCGTCCTCTGGGTCGACGCCGTCAAGCCGGCGGATGCTCAGGTCCAATAGTGGACGCCGTGCTCGCGGTAGAAGGCGAAGGTCGCCTCGAGGCCCTCGCGCAGGCCGACGCTCGGGGACCAGTCGGTCAGCTCGCGTAGCCGCGTGTCATCCACGTAGATCGAGCCGATGTCGATCTTCTCGCGCTCCGGCGGCCACGGAACCTTGTGCACCGTGCCGCCCTCGCCGGCGATCTCCTGGCAGAGCTCGGCGACATCGAGCAACGAGACGGGGTCGAGCCCACCGACGTTGAGCGCCCGGCCGAAGGCCTCGGGCGTGAGCGCGGTGGTCAGGAAGGCTTCGACGGCGTCGGTGACGTAGATGAAGTCGCGCAGCTGGGCGCCGTCGCCGAAGACCTGGAGGTCCTGGCCCTCGAGCGCGCGGCGGATGAACACGGTGATGAAGCCCTGGCGCCCGTGCTTCATGAGCAGGTGCGGGCCGTAGGTGTTGGTGAGGCGCAGCGAGGCTGCCGGGATCCCGTAGACCGACTGGTAGAGCAGGTGGTAGCTCTCGCCGGCGATGAGATTGATGCCGTTGACATCGACCGGGACAAGCGGGTGGTCCTCGGTCACGGGCACGAACTGCGGGCGACCGTATTGCTGGCGCGAGGCAGCGAAGACGACCCGTACCTCCGGGTTGATGCGGCGGCACGCCTCGAGCAGCGAGAGCTGCGCCTTGCAGTTGATGTCGAGGTCAGTCTCGGGGTCCTCCATCGAGTCCAGGTGGCTGACCTGGCCGGCCAGGTTGAAGATGAAGTCCTGGTTGCGCACGAGGGCGCGGATTGACCACGGGTCGCGGATGTCGGAGAGGTTGATCCGCACGCGGTCGGCGATGGCCTGGACATTGTGCAGGTTGCCGCCGTACTCGGGGATGAGCGAATCCACGATCGTCACCTCGGCGCCGAGATCGACCAGGCGCGTGGCAAGGTGCGATCCGATGAAGCCGAGACCGCCGGTGATCAGGACACGGCTTCCGCGGTAGGGCTCGAAGTCAGTCACGCGGTGCGGGGTCGCAGGTCCCAGGCGGGGAGGTCGTGCAGGGTGAGCCGCCGCGCCTCGTGGGTGTGGCGCCACAGCGCCTCGAACGTCGCCGCCGTCCGTCGCCAGCCGGCGCGCGACACCCGGCGGTTGCGGAAGCGGTAGGCCACCTCTCGGAGCGCCTCCAGCGGCGTCACCGTCCCGGTGGCGATGACCAGGACATGGCGGTCCGTGAAGCGGCGCAGAATGGCGCGCAGCTGGCGGTTGTCGAACTCGGTGTCGATGCGGTGGAAGAGGTGCAGATCGCCCTCGAGCGGCGCATCGACAAGCAGGTCGTGATGGACGACCTCGACGGCCGGCAGGACGCGGCGCAGACGCGCCACGGTTTCGGGCCCGTAGTCGGTCAGCACAAGCTCGGGCGCCTGCTCGCGCGCCGCGACGAGGAGCTCGAGCGTGCCGCCGCCCGCGCCGTAGGAGACCATCCGCGCGATCCGCTCGCCGTCCAGCCACGTCGCGAGCGCGCCGGCGCGCTGGACGAGCTCGGGATGCGCCCGTGCCTGCCGCTCGGCCTCCTCGGTTGAGTCCGCCATCGCGAACGGGCCGTTCGTGCGGGTGCGCAGCGCGTCCCAGGCCTCGGGGCGCACGAGGTCGTCGCCCACGAGGGCACGGTCGTCGCCGAAGTCATAGACGTGTCGGATGGTCATCCGCACGGACGGGATCCTAGGCGGCGGCGGCGTCGCTCACCGCGCCGACAGCAGCGCGATCTCGCTCGCGTACGCGAACACCTGTCCCACCCCGAACGCGTTCCACGGGTCCACTATCAGGCAATCGCCCGCCGCGCGGTCGGTCACCGCGCGCAACGTCTCGGGGCGGCTGAAGTCCGAGTGGTTGGTGGCCACGACGACGGCGTCGGCGCCGTCGACTGACTCGTCGAAGGAGGTTGTGGGGGAGGCGACGTGGGGGTCGTGGATGACGACGTCGGCGAGCTCGCGCTCGAGGAGGCGGATCAGCTTGTGGGCGAGGGAGTCGCGCTCGTCGTCGGTGTCGCGCTTGAATGCCAGGCCGAGGACGGCGACCTTGCGTCCGTTGAGCGAGCCCAACCGCCGGGCCATGCCTTGCACCAGGAACAACGGGACGGACTCGTTGACACGCGAGACGGCGAGGAGCATCCCGGGAGCATTCGACTTCTCCTCTGAGAAGGCGAAGTCCTTGCGCAGGCACGTGCCCGCGGTCAGGCCGGGCGCCGCCATGCCCCCGCGGGGATAGTCGCGGTTGATGAGGTCGATGACCTCGAAGACGTTGGCGCCGTACTGCTCGCAGTCCATCATCAGCAGGTTGGGCAGCGCGAACTGGGTGTAGCGCAGGATGTTGGTCCAGATCTTCGCCAGCTCGGCCTGGACGGGAGTGGTGTGGACGACGGGCGCGTCGAAGACCGAGAACAGCGCGGCCGTGCGCTCGCCGGAGCGCTCGCCGACGCCGCCGACGATGCACGGCAGGGTGTCGATCTCCTCGAGGAAGCGTCCCGCAGCGATGCGTTCGGGGGCGTGGGTGACGAACACGTCCTCGCCGACGACCAGGTCACGGTGCTTGGCCAGGTAGCCGGCGACGAAATCCGTGGTGCCCGGGGCGATGGTCGAGCGCAGGACGATGCCGTGGCCGGGCTCGAGCACGGGCAGGAGGTCGTCGAGGACCGAGCGGATATCGCGCATGTCGATCTCGATGTGGGAGAACGACGGCGTGCCGAGCGTGAGGACGATGTCGCGCGCGCGGGCGGCGTCGGTTGCGACCTCGGAGGTTGTGAAGGTGTCGGCGGCCAGGACGCGCTCGAGGAGCTCCTGCGCGCCCGTCTCCTTGAACGGCATGCGCCTGTCGGCAAGGGCGGCAAGGCGCTCGCGGTCGTTGTCGATCCCGATGACGCGCAACCCGCGGTCGGCGAAGGACAGGGCGAGAGGCAGGCCGACCCGCCCGAGCCCGATGACGCTGACGTCGGCGTCCACGGTCGGGTTCAGCCCTTGAATCGGTGGGCGACGAACTGACGGAGAAACCCGGCGAGGAAGCGCGGGTTGTAGCGCGCGTAACGCCGCCACAGCCGCCGCGGCTCACGGGCCAGCCGGTACGCCCACTCCAGGCCGGCGCGCTGCATCCACGACGGAGCCTGGGGGACGATGCCGGCGTGGAAGTCGAAGGCGGCACCGACGCCGGCCAGGATCGGCGCCTCGAGGCGGCCGCGCATGGCCGCCATCCACTTCTCCTGCTTGGGTTGGCCGGTGCCGACCCAGACGACGTCGGCGCCCGAGTCGTTGATCGCGGCGGCGACCTCGCGCTCCTCGGCGTCGCTGAGCGCCCGGAAGGGCGGCGAGTAGCTGCCGACGATCTGCAGGCCCGGATAGCGCTGCAGGAGCGCCTCCTGGAGCCGGTTCAGCGCCTCGTCCGTCCGCCCGCCGTAGAGGAACATCCGCACGCCGGTGCGAGCGGACCGCTCGCAATAGAGCGCCATCAGGTCCGGGCCGTAGACGCGCGAGGCCTGACGATGGCCGAGCGCGCGCAGCGCCCACACGAGCGGCTGGCCGTCGGGCACGGTCATCGTCTGGGCGACGGCGCGACGAGTCTCCTCGTCCTCCTGCGCGACCATCACGAGATGGACGGCGGCCGCGCTGAGGCACACCCGATGGCGGCCCGCGATCGTCGCGTCCATCCAGTTCATCGTGCTCTCGTAGTCGGCGACCGCGAGCGGCACCCCGAGGATCTCGGCGCGCCGCAGCGCTGGTACTTGCGTCAGGCCGACCAGGGTCTCGCTGGGCTGGGCATCGATGTCGAGGGACATGCTGGTGGGGGCTAGTGACCGGCCGCGCGGGCACCGTGCTGGAAACAGCGCGGTGACCGGAAGGTCACGGGTGCGGCACCCAGCTGCGTGATGATAGACGGTGGGGTGTGGCTCCCCCCGCCATCGAACGTCCCACGTCCGCCGCCGCGATGGCCGATGGGCCCGCAGAGCTCGGTGACGCGTGGTGAGCGTCGTCATCCCGACCTTCGACGAGGAGCGAACGATCGAGGAGGTCGTCCGGCTGTTGTCGACGTCCCGTTCCGCACGGAGATCCTCATCGTCGACGATGGCTCCACGGACGGCACGGCCGACGTCGTGCACCGTCTCAAGCGAGGTCGCCGAGCTGCGCGCGCTGCCCCAACCCGTCAACCGGGGCAAGGGCGCTCCGTGCGCGTGGGCATCGTGGAGTCGCGAGGCGACCTCGCGGTCATCCAGGACGCCGATGTCGAATATGACCCGCGCGACCCTACCGCGCCTGCTCGAGCCGCTGCCGCAGCGTGGCGGACGCCGTCTACGGCACGCGCCTGCGCGGCGGCGAGCCACAGCGCGCGCACCTGGTCTGGCATTACGTCGGCAACCGGTTCCTGTCGCTGCTGACCAACGTGCTCTTCAACACCACGATCTCCGACATGGAGGTCGGTTACAAGAAGTTCCGCGGCGACCTCATCCGCTCGATCCACCTGGTCAGCGACGACTTCCGCTTCGAGCCGGAGGTCACCGCGAAGGTCCTGCGCGTGCCGGGCGTGCGCCTCTACGAGGTCCCGATCTCCTACTACCGGCGCACGGTCGCGGAGGGCAAGAAGGTCACGTGGCGCGACTGCCGGCGGCTGTCGTCACGCTGCTCGCTTCCGCTTCGGCGTATGACCGCGTCTCAGCGGTGCGCGCCCGCGTCGTTTTGGTCAATGCGGGCGTAGAGGATGTCGAAGGGCGAGAGCGCCCGCACTTGCGCATAGCGGTCACCCAGCACTGCCTCGATGGGACCGCTATCGACCTCCGGGTCGCGCATCTCGACCAGGATGAAGCGCGGCGCGTGGCGATTGAGGTCAAGTCCCGCCAGCGCTTCGGCCTCGTAACCCTCGACGTCCAGCGAGAGCAGGTCGACCTCGGGGGCGTCGAGCTCGTCGAGGATCGACGAGAGCGTGCGCGCCGGCGCGGTGAACTCGTGGGCGGGGGCCTCCTGGCCCTTCTCGTGCGCGCTCGCCACCCACGCCGCGTCGTCCTTACGCGCGCCGACCACCAGCGTCATGAGGCCGCCGAAGCGTAGGGCGACCTCGGGATCCGGAAAGTCTGCCGCCACGAGCGCGGCGCGGACGACGGTCGATGCTCGGCGCTCGAGGGCGCAGGCTCGCGCCAACTCGGGCTCGGGCTCGACGAGGATCCCCCGCCAGCTCCGGCGGCGTTCGAGTGCGTAGGTGTTGGACTGCAGGTAACCGTCGTTGGCGCCGGCCTCGACGAAGAAGCCCTCGTTCATGTCGAGCACACACTCGAGCTGACGATCCAGTTCGTGCATCGCCGGGTAGGCGCGCGAAAAGTCCCCGTGGGCCTCCAGCCGGCGGCGATGCCAGCGGCCCGCCGCGCGCCGCATACGCCAAATCGCGCGGCGGACGGGACCAGGGAGTCGAGCGATCGTGCGCACAGCGACCGCTCGCGCTCGCGACAGATCCTCGGGCATTCCCCGGCTGCGTTCCACGGCCGGGAGCGTAATGGTGGGGCCCTCTGCGATGGGGTGGCCTCCCGGCTCCCCCCGGGAGAGCCTCTATCGTCGCTGCCGATGAGCGCCCTGCACCCGCGTCCCGAAGCCGAGGACGTCCTGGCGGACGCGCATGTCAGCGCGCGCGTTGTCCGCGGCGGCGGGGTGCGGATTGCCGCGTTCGGCGTGGTCAACCTCATGGGTGCGCTGGGGTCGGTCGTTCTCCTGCGTCACCTGGGAGTCGTCAATTACGGGCGCTACGGCACGGTGATCGCGCTCATGGCCATCGCGGGCGGGATCGCCGATGCCGGGCTGATGGTCACCGGCAGTCGCGAGCTGGCACTGCGCGAAGAGGGGCACGAGCGGCGGGCCTTCCTCGGGGCGATGCTCGGCATGCGCATCGCCTTGAGCAGCGCGTTCGTGCTGGTCGGCCTCGCCGTCGGCTTCGCTGCCGGCTTCGACAAGGACATGCTGGTCGGCACCGTGCTCGTCGGGACCGGTTGGGTGCTGATCGCGGCCCAGGACACGACGCTTCTGCCGCTGATCATCAAGCTGCGCAATACCCGCGTGGCGGTCAGCGACCTCGTGAAGCAGACGATCCTGCTCGTCGGCATCGTCGCCCTCACCCTCGGTGGGGCGGGAATCGTTGGCTTCTTCGCGCTGCAGGTCGCGGTGGGCGTGGGCGCCCTGGGCGTGATCCCAATCCTCGTCGGCCGCGCCGAGCTCGCCGCGCCGCGCTGGTCGCTGCCGGAATGGCGATCGGTGGCCGCGGTCGCGCTCCCGGTCGCCGCCGCGCTTGTCCTCACGCTCATCTACGTGCGGGTGCTCGTCGTCATGACCTCGGTCATCGCGGACGACGTCCAGACCGGGCTCTTCGTGACCTCGGCCCGCATCATGGAGATGCTCGGGGGATTGCCGTTCCTGATCGGCAGCGTGATCCTGCCGGTGGTCTCCGTCGCCGCGCGCGACGACCGCGGTCGGCTGGAGTACGTCCTGGCGCGCACCACCGAGTCCTCGCTGCTCCTCGGGTCGCTGCTCGCCGTCGTCCTTCTGTTGGGAGCCCATCCCTTGACGATCCTGCTCGGAGGCAGCGCGTTCGCCGGGGCGGCACCCGTGCTGCGCACGCAGGCGCCGGCGATCATCACCATCTTCCTCGTCCAGGCCTGGATCACGTTCCTCATCGGCGACGGCCGCCAGCGTCAGCTCGTCCGGTGTGTCGTCGTCGGCTTGGTGGCGCTCGTGGTCGCCGGCGTGGCGCTCATCGGCCCCTACGGCGCCCGAGGCGCAGCCGGCGCGGCGGTGCTGGCGGATGTGGTCTACGCGACGGCCGTGTACGTCGCGGTGCGGCGACTGCCCGGACGGCCGGTTCCAGTACACCGCGGCTTTTGCGCCCGACTCGTCGTCGTCATCGCGGTCGCGCTCGGCGCCGGCTGGGCTTCGGGCCTGCCCGACGCGCTCGCCGCAGTCGTGGCCGCGACGGTCTTCGTCACCCTGGCGGCCGTGTTGCGGATGGTCCCCGTCGACTTCTACACGGCCATTCCCCGGCCCTGGCGTGGCCGGGCGGCTTCGTAGAGCTGGTCGTAGGCCGCCGCGAGGCGCTCTGCGGCCGCCGCCGCGGAGAAGTGCCGCACGCGGGCGGGGTCGGCGACGACGTGCGGCTGCGGCCAGGCGAGCGGGCCTTCCGAAAGGGCAGTCGCCAGGCCCTGCCAGTCCCCGGGGGCGAAGTAGGTGGCTTCGGGTCCCGCCACTTCGGGGATTGCGCCCGACGAGCTGGCCACGATCGGCACGCCCGAGGCCATGGCCTCGATGAGCACCATCCCGAACTGCTCTTCCCATGCCCACGTCGCCAGGCTGCCCAGCACGATGCAGGCCGCCTCGGCGTACAGGTTGGGCATCCGCTCGTACGGGACGAACTCGTGCAACTCCACGGCGTCGTCGATGCCCAGCTCCTTGGCATACCGCCGCAGCCGGCCTCCCTCGGAGCCGGCGCCGACGATCCGGATCCGCCCGTCCGCGCCGGGTGCGCCGCGACGCCGCAGCAGCGCCAGCGAACGCAGGACGTCCTGGTGGCCCTTCTCCCAGACCAGTCGTCCGGGAGAGAGCACGATCGGGGGCCCGCCGGGCGTCCTGCCGCTCGGAGCGAAGCGCTCGAGGTCGATGCCAGGTGCGCACACGCGCACGCGGCCGGCGTCGACTCCCTCGAGGAGGAGGCAGTCGGCGGCGCGCTGGGTGGCGGCCAGGAAGAGGTCGGTCTCGGCGAGCGTCTCGCGCCTGTAGGCGCGCGTGCGCACGTTGCGGTAGGCGCCGAGGAAGGGCAGCGTCTCCCAGACCGTCAGCACGAGCCGGAAGCCCAGGCGGCGCTTGAGTCGCGCCGCCTGCATCGCGTACCAATACCCGAGTTCCTGGGCATGCACGATGTCGGCTCCAGCCAGCTGCTCGGCGAGCCCCAGGTAGCGGTCTCCCGGCAGCCGCACCGCGAAGTCGCCGAGCCGCCCGGGTGGCAGCAGATCGCGCAGCGTGCGCCCCTCGGTGGCGGCGAGGCCGATCCCATCGGTGGCGAACCAGTTGCTGCGCGAACGGAGGTAGGCGACGTCGTAGCGATCGGCGAGCAGCTCCCAGGGACGCAGGTCCCACGGGTTGGCCTGATGTCCGCGGAGGACGACGACGCGCGGTCTCGATGCCACGCGCGGCAGCCTAGGGGACCGGTCCTAGACTGGCGCGCGTGCGCATTGCCATCGATGCGCGGGCCGCCGCCGAGGTGCCCGCCGGCCGCGGCCGATACGTGCGCGAGCTGCTGGCGGCGCTGGCCCGCGATCAACGCGATGAAGAGTACGTCCTGCTGGCCCGCCAGCGGTGGGAGCACGCGGGGCTCGACGGCCGCTTTCGCTGGCACCTGCGCGACCTGCCCGATCCGCTGTGGGCGCTGTGGGCCGCCGGCGCGGCGCGGGGCGCCGATGGCCTGCTGGCCACCAACAGCTACCTCATGTGCGTCGCGCCGCCGGCGTCTGTTGCCACGGTGTACGACTTGGTGGCCTTCGATCGTGAGCTGGGAGCGCCCCGCACGAGCGTCGCTGAGCGCGCCACGCTGCCCATCGCGGTGCGGCGGGCATCCGCTCTCGCCTGCATCTCACGCGCCACCCGCGACGCCTTGGTCGAGCGCTTCCCCTCCGCGGCCGACCGCGCGCACGTGGTGACGCTCGGCGTCGAGCCGCGCTTCTTCGCCGATGCGGCGGCGGCCGAGCAGACGGGCGCGCGCCTCGGGCTTGACCGTCCCTACGTCCTCATGATCGGGACCCTCGAGCCGCGCAAGAACATCGTCCGGGCGGTCCAGGCGTTCGCTGGGCTGCCAGCTGCGCTACAAGACCACTACCAACTGGTGCTCGCGGGCCCCCGCGGCTGGGGGACGGGCGAAATCGACGCCGCCCTGGCCGAGCACCTCGCGCTGGTGCGCGTACTGGGACACGTCGCCGAGGACGACCTTCCCGGCCTGTACGCCGGCGCTGAGCTCTTCCTGTACCCGTCCCTGGGCGAGGGCTTTGGCCTGCCCGTACTCGAGGCCATGGCGGCTGGTACGGCCGTGGTCACCTCCGGCATCTCGAGCCTGCCCGAGGTCGGGGGCGAGGCGGCCCGTTACGCCGATCCCCGTAACGTCGAGGCGATCCGCGCAGCGGTCGCCGAGCTCCTGGGCGACCAGGAGCTGCGCGCGACCCTGGGGGACCTCGGTCGTCAGCGCGCGCGGGGCTTCGGGTGGGAGCGCACCGCGCGCGAGACACTCGCGTTGCTGCCTGCGCTCAGCGCACGAGCGTGACGCGGATGTTGGCGGCCGGGAAGAGCCGCGCTAGCCCCGTGCTCTCGTACGCGCGCTGCGTCGCCGTGCGGAGGTTGACCAGCGGCTCCACCGCATAGTTCCACGGCTGCCAGCGGTAGCGGTGGAAGACGATGCGCGCCGAGCGGACCGACGCGAACGCGAAGTCGAAGTAGTAGCTGCGCACGGCGAAGAACGGATCGGCCGGCACGAAGAACCGGAGCGTGTCGACGGTGAACGCCGTGCGATGGGTCGGGTCGAGATGGACGGCGCGCGATGTGAAGTGCGGCGCCTCGACGTGGAGCAATCCGCCGGGGCGCAGGATGCGGTGCAGCTCGCGCAGCACCGGCACGTAGTCGAGATGTTCGAGCACGTCCTTGCACACGATCTCGCTGAATCGGCCGTCCGGAAACGGGAGCGGGAGCTCGGCGAGGTCGTGGACGACGTCGACGCCGGGAAGGGGGGCGATGTCGAGGTTGACGTGACCTGGGCGGATGTCGGTGCCGCAGCCGAGGTTGAGGCGATCCGGGACCGACGCGGTCATGGCGTGCGCGCCAGGATCCACACGTTGCGGCGCACGACCGGCAGCCAGGCGGCGGCGCGGAGCGGGGCTGGCCGGCGCTTGGCGCGCGTCAGTCCGGACACGATCGAGGTGCCCGGCATGACCGATTCGTAGCCGAGGCGCTCGACCCGGTAGCCGGCGTCGGCGAACAGCAGTCGGAAGGCCTTGCGCGTGAACGGGCGGCGGTGCGTGTAGTCGTCCCACACCCAGCGTTGGGCATCCGGCGAGGAGGCGAACACCAGCCCGCCCGGGCGCAGCACGCGGGCCATTTCGCGGACGACGGCGACGGGGTCGGCCACGTGCTCCAGCAGGTCCTTGAGGATCGCGCCGTCGAAGGTGCCGTCGGCGAAGGGCAGCGGCTCGTCGACATCGGCCAGCGTGACGTTGCGGCCCTTCTCTGTCGCCTCGCGCACGGCGTCGGTCGACCCGTCGACGCCGGTGTAGTCGTCGAAGTGCTCGGCCAGCCAGCCCGAGCCGCAGCCCACGTCGAGCATCTTCGCGCCCGGCGGGAAGTGGCGGGTGACGTCGCGGAAGTAGCCCGGCTGGCCGTGCCAGTCGAAGTAGCCCATGCGGCGGGGCACCGTAGCATCGGGCCCCTTGCGCCACGTGGTCCTCAACGCGCTCTTCCTCGACCCCGCTGCCTCGGGCGGACCGGAGACCTACTTGCGCGGCCTGGCGCCCGCGCTCGCGGCGGCGCACCCGCAGACGCGCTTCACGGTGGTGACCACCGGCTCGGGCGCGGAGACGCTGCGCGCCGACGGGTGGGAGGCTCGCTTCGGCGTGCGTGCGCTGCCGTGCGAGGACGGCCAGCGGCTGCGTCGCCAGGTGGCCGAGCAGGTCATGCTGCCGGCGCTGGCGCGGCGCCTGCGCGCCGACGTGCTGCACAGCCTGGCCAGCGTGGCGCCGATCCGCGCCTTCGGAGTGGCCCACGTCATCACGGTGCACGACGTCACCTTCTTCCGCCAGCGCACCTTCGGCGCTGTCACGACGTTCGGCATGCGTGAGGTCGTTGGCCGCGCCGCGCGCCACGCCGACGCACTGGTCACCGCGTCGCGTGTCGCCCGGGACGACATCTGCGACGAGCTCGGCCTCGACCCGATGGCCTTCACCGTCGTCCCCCACGGCGCCGATCTCGACGCGGCGCCGACGCCGGCGCCGGAGGCCGATGTGCGCGCGCGGTACGGGGTCGATGGCGCGCGGGTCGTCCTGTGCGTCGCGGCCAAGCGCCCGCACAAGAACCAGGAGGTGCTCGTCCGGGCCATGCCGCTGCTCGATGAGGATGTCGTGCTCGTGCTCGCCGGCCACCCCGAGCCCTACGACGCGTACCTGCGCGGGCTGGCAGGCTCGCTCGGAGTGAGCAGTCGCATCCGTTTCGCGAACTACGTCCCTGCAGCCGAGCTCGAGGCGCTGTGGCGGCTGGCCGGGTGCGGGGCGTTCCCGACCCTGGCCGAGGGCTTCGGCATCCCGGTGGTGGAGGCAATGGCGCGCGGCGTGGGCGTGGCCGTCTCCGACATCCCGGTGCTACGCGAGGTCGGCGGCGACGTGCCGCGCTACTTCGATCCCCACGATGCCGGCGCGGCAGCGGAGGCGGTGCGAGCCACGCTCGCCGATCCCGCCTCGGGCGCGCGCGGACCGGCGCGGGCCGCGCGGTTCACGTGGGCCGCGGCGGCCGAGGGCACGTGGGAGGCCTACGAGCGCGCATGCACGTCGCGCTGAATCTCGTCTTCCTCGTACCGGGCGAAACCGGCGGGATGGAGACCTACGCGCGCGAGCTCATCCCGCGCCTGGCCGCGATCGACGGCGTCAGGCTGACCGCGCTGGTCAACCGCGAGGCGGCGGACGAGGACTTCGGCTGCGACCGTCTCGTCGTCCCCGTCCGGGCGCGCAACCGCATCGATTGGGTGCGCGGCGAGCAGCAGCACGTCTGGCGGATGGCCGACCGCGCCGGCGCCGACGTCCTGCACAGCCTGGGCTCGACCGCACCGCTCCTGGGCGGCGCCCGGCGGGTGACCACGATCCACGATCTCAACTACAAGCTCGTGCCCGAGACGCACTTCGGCCTGCGGGGCTTGGGCATGCGCGCCCTCGTCCCGGCCGCCGCCCGGCGCTCGCACCGCATCATCGTCGACGCTGCCTCGACCAAGCGCGATCTGGTCGAGCACCTTGGCACCGTCGGGGACAAGATCGACGTGGTGCCGCTGGCCGCCGGGCCACCGCAGGTCGCGCCCGTTCCCGAAGAGGCGCTCCGCGCAGGCCTGCGACTCGGCACGCGACCCGTGGTCCTGAGCGCGAGCGCCAAGCGCCCGCACAAGAACATCGCCGGCCTGCTCGAGGCGCTCGCGCGCATCCCGATCGACCGCCGGCCGGTGCTCGTGGTGCCCGGCTACCCGACGCCGTACGAGGCCGAGCTGCGTGCCATGGCAGCCGGACTCGGCGTGCGCGATGACGTGGTCTTCCCGGAATGGCTCGAAGCTGCCGACCTCGAAGGCCTCTACGCGCTCGCGGCCTGTGTCGTCGTTCCCTCCCTCTACGAGGGCTTCGGGCTCCCGGTGCTCGAGGCGATGGTGCGCGGAGTGCCCGTCGCATGCTCCGATCGCTCGTCGCTACCGGAGGTGGCGGGTGACGCCGCGCTGCTCTTCGATCCAGAGGATGTCGTCGCCATCGCGAGCGCCATCGAGCGGCTGGTCGGCGATCGCGAGCTGGCCGACCGTCTGGCGCGCGCCGGCAGGGAGCGGGCCGCGAGCTTCTCCTGGGACCGGACGGCCACCCAGACCGTCGAGAGCTATCGCCGCGCCCTGTAGCTGGCCAGGACGTGCTCCAGCGACGCGTCGAGCGACAGCCGCCGCGCGTTGCGCGCGAACCATTGGCACGTCGAGGCGCGCAGCTCGCCGCCGGCCTCGTGCACGCGCACGATCGCGTCGGCGAGGTCATCCGGCGCGGCCGACGCCGCGATCACGCCGTTGACGCCGTCGTCGACCAGCTCGACCGCGGCGTTGTCCTCCTCGCGCACGACGACGCTCGGCGTGCCGCGCGCGCTGGCCTCGACCACCACCATCCCGTAGCCCTCGCGGCGCGAGGGCAGGATCATGCACAGCGCAGAGCGCAGCGCCTCGTCGACTTCGGTCGCGTCGACGAACCCCGGCGCCTCCACGACGCCCGCCAGGCCCTCGCGAGCGATGGCGGCCAGCACCGCTTCGCGCTCGGGGCCGTCGCCGAGGACGCGGCCACGGAGATTCGGCACCCGCTCGCGGGCGCGGCCCACCGCCGGGACCACGGCGGGAGCGCGCTTCTCGGGGATGTGACGGCCGGCGAAGACCGCCACCGGCTCGGCCTCGTTCGGCTCGGGCGCCGTGAGGTCGCCGGCGTAGAGGCCCTCGAGCACGGTCGCCTCGCCGCGCAGCCCTTCGGCCTGGAGCCGGTCGCGATGCAGCCGGCTGAAGCAGAACGCTCGCTGGGGAAGGCGCACGCACAGCCGCTGAACTCCATGCCCGATCGCGCCGCCCACGCGCCCCAGGTACTCCCGCCAGTACGCCCGGCTCCAAAGCTCCACCCAGTCGACGACGAGGCCGTAGCGCAGCAGCGGGCGCAGCAGCCCCGCGGCCAGGAGCGAGAAGTACGGGAACGACGCGGTGTGGACGACGTCGTAGCGCCGGCCGCGACGCAGCAGATGAAGGAGCACGCCGGCCCCAAAGACGAGCGGCGGGAGGATGCGACGGCGGCGTCCGTCGTAGAGGGCCATGCGCGGGCCGACGGCGCGTACCTGGACGCCCGCGAGGTCCGGCTCGCGTCCGCGGTCCCACTGGCGCAGCGTGATGTAGGTCACCTCGTGGCCGTCGGCGGCCAGGCGCTCGGCGAGGTTGCGGTACCAGCGCTCGGCTCCGCCGACGGTCCAGGGGAAGAGGCAGTCATAGAC
>DASVFT010000155.1:0-3961 GCA_036379935.1 Solirubrobacteraceae bacterium
ACATCGACTTCGTGCACGCCAAGCGCTCGCCCGGCGCCAGGCAGCGCGGCACGTTCCATCGCGACAAGCGGCCACGCCTCGAGGTGCTGCCCACCGACTACGGCGCCTGCTATTCCGCGCGCCGGCGCTCGGACACCGAAGGCCTCTACTGGCACCGCATCACCCAGTTCATCCTGCCCTTCTACTCGATGATCGCGGCGAGCGATCCCCACATCGTCTCCGCGCGGGCCTGGGTGCCGCTCGACGACCACCACAACCTCCAGTTCGTGATGCGCGCGCGGCTCGATCGGCCGGTGACCGAGGAGGAGGCGCGGCAGATGCGCGATCCCTTCGCGTCGTGGGGCGGCTACGTCGACTCCGGCGGCGACCCGTACCGCCGCTTCTACACCGCGGCCAACATCCACAACGACTACCGGCAGGACTACGCCTTGCTGAAGGACCTGACCATCGGCATCCCGTTCCTCGGCAACCTGCAGGATCGGGCGATGACCGAGACGATGGGGCCGATCTACGACCGGACGCAGGAGCACCTCGGGACCACCGACGCCATGGTGATCCTGGTGCGGCGCCGGTTGATCGACGCGGCCCGCGCGCTGCGCGACCGCGGCGTGCTGCCCGCGAACGTCGACGACCCGACTCTCTGCCGGGTGCGGCCGGCCTCGGCGCTGCTGCCCGAGGGCGAGAGCTGGATCGGCGCGACCGAGAAGGCGCGGCAGTCCGACGCCGGCGTGCCCATCGCGTGGGTGCCCTTCGTCTGATGCCCGATCCGATCGTGGACGCCCCGGCGGCCGAGGCCCGGCGCCCGCTCGCCTACTACGAGGCGGTGCCCTACCTGCTGGTGCTCGAGTCGATCGAGCACGGCGGCGAGTGGCTTCGTCGCGCCGAGCATCCCGAGCTGCCGGGCTGCGTGGCCGAGGCGCCCTCGGCGCTCGAGGCGCTCGACCGGCTGGAAGGCGAGCGGCGACGGGTGCTGCGGGGGATGTGGGAGCGGGGCGCCCCGATCCCGGTGCCGCGGCCGCCGCTGCGCGAGCCGGGCGTCTCCTAGCGTCCGCGGATCGCCGGCATTCCGTCGCGGCCGATGCGCTCGGACGCGAACGGAGGTATTGTACCCCTCGCGATGATCATCGATTGCGACGGGCACATCCTCGAGCCGCCCGATCTCTGGGAGCGGTACCTCGAGGCGCGCTACAAGGCCCGCGCCATCCGGATCCGGGTCGGCGACGACGGCTACGAATACCTGCAGATCGACGGCCGGCGCGCCACCCTGCCCCGTCCCGGCCAGCTCGGCACGCTGGGCGGCATGGGCAAGCGCGTGGACGAGGCGCGGGAGCTGCGCGAGCGCGCCCTGCGCGGCGAGATCCGTCCGGAGGAGATGCGCGGAATCCGCCCGGGACCGGAACAGACCTATCTCCGCGGCGCCGCCTTCGGCACGATGGACATGGAGGAGCGCGTCCAGCTCCTGGACCGGGAGGGCATGGCGAAGGCGGTCCTCTACCCGACGCTCAGCCTCCTCTGGGAAGCCGAGCTGATGGACGCCGAGCTGTCGGGCGCGTACTGCCGCGCCTACAACCGCTGGATCGCCGACTTCTGCCGCGACTCCCGCGGCCGGCTGATTCCCATCGCGCATCTGTCGCTGGGCGATCCCGCCGAGGCGGCGCGCGAGCTCACGCGCGCGGTGCGCGACGGCTGCCGCGGCGCTTTCGTCTGCCCGTTCACGATCACGCGCGTCCCGCACGGCGCCCCCGCGCACGACGCGGTGTTCGCGGCCGCGCAGGATCTCGACGTGCCGCTGGCCATCCATCCCACCTTCGAGCCGCCCGCCTGGAACGTGCACCACCGCTACGACAAGTTCGGCTGGGCGGTGTGGTACTTCGACCTCTTCGCCGGCCACGGTGTGATGCAGGCCTTCGCCACCTTCTTCCAGCTCGGCGTCTTCGATCGCTTCCCGCGCCTGCGCGTGGTGGTGCTGGAATCGCAGGCCGGCTGGATCGGCTACTTCCTCGACCGCGCCGACGCCATCTTCGCCGGCACCACGCTGGGCGCGACCGTGCGGCTGCGCGAGACGCCGTCGTATTACTTCAAGCGCCAGTGCTTCATCTCCGCCGACCCGGACGAGCGGACGATCCCCGCCATGATGCAGCTGATCGGCGAGGACCGCTTCTTCTGGGCCAGCGACTACCCGCATCCCGATCATCCCGGCAACTACCTCGAGGAGCTGAAGGAGCTGGTCGCGCCGATGCCGGACTCGGCCCGGCACGCGATCCTGGGCGGCAACGTCGCCCGCGCCTACCACCTCTCCTGATCGGAGGTCCCATGACCTACAACCGGATCTCGGCGGATTGCCATCTCGATCTGATCTGGCTGCCCCCCGACCTGTTCGTCTCCGAGGCGCCCGCCGGCCTGAAGGACCGCATGCCCTACGTGGCCGACGGACCCGAAGGCCCGCGATGGGTGGCCGGCAATGGAGCGACCTTCGGCCTCGCGTGCGGGGTGGGCGCGTCGGGGACGAAGTACGTGCCGGGCACGCAGCTGCGGGTCGACGTGATGGCCGCGACCGGGCTCTACACGGACGGCCAGAAGGGCATTCGCCGGCCGGGCGATCCGCACCTGCGCGTGAAGGAGATGGACCGCGACGGCGTCGACGCCGAGGTCATCTACGGCATCCTGGCCGCGGCCGCGAAGCTCGCCGACCGCGAGGCCTCCACCGAGATGCTCCGCATCTACAACACGTGGCTCGCCGACTTCTGCCGCCACTATCCCGGTCGCCACATCGGGCTCGCGTGCCTGCCCTACGGCGACATCGACGCGGCGGTGGCCGAGGTGCATCGCGTGGCCCGGCTCGGCTTCAAGGGCATCGAGCTGTCCTGCTCGTGGGACATGGACCCGATGTGGCACCCGCAGTGGGAGCCGCTCTGGCAGGCGATCGACGAGGTGGGCCTGCCGCTGCACTTCCACACCTTCCCGTCGGTATCGCCGAAGCTGCGCGAGCAGTACACCGGGCTGACGCAGCGGGCGCTGGCCTACAGCAGCCTGTGCCTGTTCCAGATGACGCTGGCTAACATCCTCACCGCCCTGATGGGCCGCGCCGTCTTCGAGCGCTATCCCAACCTCCGCGTGGCCTTCGGCGAGAGCGGCATCGGCTGGATCCCCTACGTGCTCGACCGCATGGACTTCGAGTACGAGGACCAGTACAAGGACCTCCCGCTCAAGATGCGCCCCAGCGAGTACTGGCGGCGGCAGTGCAAGGCCACCTTCCAGTACGACCGCGTGGGCACGAAGCTGATCGACGAGATGGGGGTCGAGACCTTGATGTGGGGCTCGGATTACCCGCATCCCGACGGGGTGTGGCCGGAATCCGAGAAGTACATCACCGAGCAGTTCAAGCACCTGCCGCCCGACGTGACCCACAAGATCACGTGCGAGAACGCGGGCCGGTTCTACGGCCTCATCCCGGCCGCGACGGCGGCGGCGCCGGCGGGAGCGCACGCATGATCACGAGCTTCGGCAGCCTCTTCGCGGGCCACGTCGATCTCGACGACGAAGGGCTCGACGGCACCGCGGCCAACGACCGCTGGCTCTCCGACGAGCGGCTGGCCACCGTCTTCCCCAAGAGCGAGGCCATCGCCCGGTTGATGGACCGGACCGGCTACGACATCTTCTGGCTGGCCGAGCACCACTTCCAGCGCGAAGGGTACGAGTGCATTCCCAACGTGCTGATGCTGGCCCTGCACCTCTGTCATCTCACGAAGAACATCCGGGTCGGCTGCGGTTTCAACATCGCGCCGATGTGGCACCCGATCCGGATGGCCGAGGACTTCGCCACCGTCGACTGGCTCACCGACGGCCGCGTGGTGTTCGGGGTCGGGCGGGGCTATCACACCCGCGAGGTCGAGAGCTTCGGGGCGCCGATGCTCGACGGCGACGCCAACCGCGAGCTGTTCGAGGAGCAGGTCGAGATCAT
>DASVFT010000156.1:0-21342 GCA_036379935.1 Solirubrobacteraceae bacterium
GCGCACGCCCGCATCTGGCCCTCATCAACCCGACGCAACCGCGCGCTGGCATCCTTCCTTCGCTACTACAACCGCCGAAGACCACACACCTCACTCAACGACCGGCCACCCATCAGCCGCGTTCACCAAGACCGAGGGCAGAACACCTAGTCGCGCCTGCCGCGGCCGTAGAGCAGGCGGACCAGCCTGCGGAGAAGGCCGGTCATCCTCGCGCTGTACGGGTACATGTGGAGCTCCCGGCGCGGGTGCAGCCGCGAGATCAGCAGCGATTGCTGCCGGGTGTACTTGCGGATGCCCGCGGCGCCGTGGCGCGAGCCCATGCCGCTGGACTTCACGCCGCCCATGGGCAGCTCGAGCACCGAGTAGTTGGTCAGGGCATCGTTGATGCACACGGCGCCCGCGTCGATGCGCCGGGCCACCGCCTCGCCGCGCGCCGCGTCCTTGCAGAAGACCGAGGCGCCGAGGCCGTAGGGCGAGTCGTTGGCCAGGCGGATCGCCTCCTCGGCGTCGGCCACCTTCATGATCGGCAGCGTCGGCCCGAAGGTCTCCTCGCGCATGCACTCCATCGAGTGGTCGGCGCCGACGATCACGGTCGGCTCGTACCAGTAGCCGCCCTCTCCGTCGTGGCCGCGCGCGCCGCCGACGACCACCTGCGCCCCCTTGTCGCGGGCGTCCTGCACGTGACGCTCGACGATGTCGATCTGCGGCGGGAAGGTCATCGAGCCGACGTCGGTGGCGCCCGGCCCGGTGGGACGATCGTTGCGCAGGGCGCGCGCCTTGTCGGTGACCTTGGCCACGAACTCGTCGTGGACCGGCGCCTCGACGTAGACGCGCTCGATGCTGATGCAGGTCTGCCCCGTGTTGAGCATCGAGTAGTAGACGGCGTGGTTGGCGGCGCGCTCGAGGTCGGCGTCGGCGAGGACGACCATGGGGTCCTTGCCGCCCAGCTCGAGCGAGACGGGCGTCAGGCTCTGCGCCGCGCGCGCCATCACCTGGCGGCCGGTGGCGGCCGAGCCGGTGAACATGACCATGTCGACCTCGTCCACCACGGCGGCCCCGGTCGCCCCGCCGCCCGTGGCGACCGCCATGACGCCCGCGGGCAGGCCGCTCTCGCGCAGGCCCTCGAGCAGCAGCAGGCTGGTGAGCGGCGTGATCTCGCTGGGCTTGAGGATGACCGCGTTGCCCGCGGCCAGCGCGGGGACACAGTCGCCGAACGAGTTGAGCAACGGGTAGTTCCACGGGCCGATGACGCCCACCAGGCCCATCGGGCGGTAGCGCAGGACGAGCTTCTTCGTCTTCTGCAGCGGCGAGGCGCTCCGGATCCGTTCGTCGGCCAGGTAGGACGGCGCCTTCTTGGCCCAGAAGCCCAGCGCGTTGGCCCCGTACATCACCTCGGCGACGAGCGCGTCCTCGTAGGCCTTGCCGGTCTCCGAGACGATCGTCTGGATCACGCGGCCGGCGTTGTCGACCATCCACTTCTGCGCTCGGCGCAGGATCCGACCGCGGCCCTCGTAGCCGAGCGCCTCCCAGGCCGGCTGGGCCGCGCGCGCGCCGCGCGCGAGCTCGGCCACCTCGTCGGCGGTGAGGTCCGGCACGTGCGCGATGACCTCGCCCGTCGCCGGGTTCTCGACCGCGATGCTCGCCACGGGGCGACCGAACCGCTGCTACGCCTCGACGCTCAGCGTCTCGATGCCGATCGCGTCGACCGGCCGGTCGCGGGCGTCGGTCTGCGTCGTGCCGATGCGATCGACGACGTCCATGCCGCCGGTGACCTGGCCGAAGACGGTGTGCTTGCCGTCCAGCCAGGGCGCCTCGTCGGTGGTGACGATGAAGAACTGCGAGCCGTTGGTGTCGGGGCCCGCGTTGGCCATGGCCAGCGCGCCCCGCACGACCTTGTGGTCGTTGATCTCGTCCTCGAACGTGTACCCCGGGCCGCCGGTGCCGGTCCCCTCGGGACAGCCGCCCTGGATCATGAAGTCCTCGATCACGCGGTGGAAGATCAGGCCGTCGTAGAACCCCTGTCCGGCGAGTTGCTTGAAGTTGCTGACGGTCTTGGGCGCGTCCTCGTCGAAAAGCTCGAGGGTGATGTCGCCCTCGGTCGTCTTCATCACGGCCTCGGACATGAGGACCTCCTTGGTCTGTGTCAGCCGAGCAGCTGCAGCTCGGTCAGGCGCAGGCGGGCGCCGTCGGTGGGCGGCTTGGTGAACCACAGCAGCAGGTTGCGGTACTTGGTGGTCCCCGCGCCGAGCACGATCTTCTGCTTGCCGGCGTCCTTCTTCCCGACGTCGGACACGTTGGTGATGTGGCTCCAGCGCGTGTCGAGGATGTCGGGCGGCAGCTCGGTCTCGTCGGTGGCGTAGACCTCGATCCGGAAGCCCGGCGTCGAGGTCTCGAGCTCGATCTCGCGGATGCCCTGGAGCTTGCCCAGGTTGACCGCGTACCCCACGCCCACCTGCTGGGGATCCTTCGCCTCGACGAACCACGACGTCGCCTTGTCGCCGTCGATGGCGCGCTCGGTCTCGCCGCTGGCCTTGGCGCGGCCGTACGGGTCGTAGGTGGTGCCCGCGTCGCCGGCCAGCTCGATGGGCTGGGGACCGGTGTCCGTCGGCTGCGGGGACGTGGTGGTGGGAGTCCCCGTCGGCGTGGCCGGCGTCGAAGGCGTGGTCGTCTTCGGGGTGGTCGTCTTCGGCGTGCTCGGGATGATCGGCGACCCGCCGGCCGCGGGGGTCTTCGGCGTCGTGACCTTCGGCAGCTTGGTCGTGGGCGTCGACGGCTGGCTCGGCGTGGTCGGCGTCGTCGGCGTGGTCTGGGTCGCCGCGGGCGGCGTCGGCGTCGGCGGCGTGGTGGGCGGCGGCGTGACCTGGGCCTGGGCGGGCGCGGGGGCGGGCGTCGACGGCTGCTTGTCGTTGCCCGTGAGCGCCGCGTAGCTGGCGCCGATGGCGCCGAGGACGAGAACGACGGTGAGGGCGATGACCGTCGAGGCGGCACGCCATCCGGGCCGCTGGCCCAGGCTGCCCGGCGCCGCGGCGCCACAGGTCAGGCACCAGTCCTGGCCGTCCTGCATCGGAGCGCCGCAGGAAGCGCACGTCGGCACCGCCTCCGGCTGGCCGGGAGCGTGCTCGGGCGGCGTCTCGCGCGGGGGGTCGGGAGCGACCTCGGGCGCGGCGACGGGCTCTGCTTCGAGCAGCTTCACGCCCCTCAGGGTTGCACAAGCGGCGCACGGCACGCAAAGCGCAGCCGCCCGCGTGGACGCCGGTGCTCAGTCGCGCGCGATCTCGACGCGCAGGCTGGCGCCGTTGACCGGCGTTCCGTTGACCGCGTCGACGACGCGCTCGGCCTCGCTGCGCGGCACGCTGAACAACGAGAAGCGCTCGAGCACGCGCACGTCGCGCACGGCCTCGCCGTCGATCCCGGCCGCGCCCGTGACGGCGTGGACGAGGTCGGCCACCTCCACGCCCTCCGCGCGCCCGACGTCGACGATGAGCTTGGCCTGCGGCTCGTCGCCGTTGCGCGACAGCCGCGGCTTGGAGTGCCGGCGCGGACGCTCGGCCACGGGCGCGGGCCGCGTGTGAGCGCCTTCGGCCCAGGGGGTGATCTCGGTGCCGATATGGCGTTCGATGGCGGCCAGCTCGCGCTGCTGGCGCGGCTCGATGAAGGTGATGGCCCGGCCCGAGCGTCCGACGCGGCCCGTCCGCCCGATGCGGTGCACGTAGACGTCGGGGCTGGTGGGCACGTCGAAGTTGATGACGTGGGTGACGGTCGAGATGTCGAGGCCGCGGGCGGCGACGTCGGTGGCCACGAGGATGGGCACGCGACCGCCCTTGAAGGCGAGCATGACGCCGTCGCGCTGGCCCTGGCTCATGTCGCCGTGCAGCGCCCGCACGTTCAGGCCACGGTCGCGCAGCTTGCGGTAGAGCTGGTCGCAGCGGATCTTCGTGCGGGTGAAGACGATCGCCTGCTCGGGGCGCTCGGCGCGCAGGACATCGACCAGCTTGTCGGCCTTGTCGCCCGGCTTCACCTCGACGGAGAACTGCTCGACGCTGTCGACGGTCAGCGTGGCGCTCTTGACCTTGACCGTGACCGGGTCGTAGAGGTAGCGATCGGCCAGGGCGCGGATCGGGGGCGGCATGGTGGCGCTGAAGAGCGCCGTCTGGCGGCTGTTGGGCGTGATGGCGAGGATCCGCTCGACGTCCTCCAGGAACCCGAGGTCGAGCATCTCGTCGGCCTCGTCGAGGACGACGAAGCGACAGGAGTGCAGGATCAGCGAGCCGCGCTGGATGAGGTCGAGCACGCGTCCGACGGTGCCGACCACGATCTGGCCGCCGGCGCGCAGCTGCGCCTGCTGCGAGCGGATCGGCGCGCCGCCGAAGACGGCCACCACGTCGACGTCCTTGCGGCTGCCGTACGTGCGCAGCGCCTGGGTGACCTGGATGCACAGCTCGCGCGTGGGCGTGAGCACGAGCGCCTGGACGTCGTGCTCGCCGGGATCGACGTGCTCGATCATCGGCAGGCCGAAGGCCGCCGTCTTGCCCGAGCCCGTCTGAGCCTGGCCGATCATGTCGCGCCCCTCCATGAGCACGGGAATGGCCTGCTCCTGGATCGGGCTGGGCTGCTCGTATCCGACGTCCTGCAGCGCCTGGAGGCTGGAGTCGGAGAGGCCGAGGTCGGCAAAGGCGGGCATCTGCGTTGCAGCTTACGAGGTGACTTGGCACCATGTGTATGTCTGTTGTGACGATTCGAGGCATATCATGGCCAACGTGAAGCGCACGTCGATGTTCCTGGACCGCGATCTCGTCGCGGCGGCGGAAGCCGCTTTGGGCACGAAGGGGCCCACCGCGACCGTCCACGCCGCGATGCGCCAGGTGGTGGCGATCCGGGCCGGAACGGAGCTGGGGGAGCTCATCGAGTCGGGTCGCATAGGCGTCCCCACGATGGAGGAGCTGCGGCGCTGGGATGACGACGCGGCCTGAGATGCTCGGCGATACGTCGGCCTGGATCGCGCTGCGACGTGGTCGCGCCGAGCAGGTCGCGGCGGTCCGCGCGGTGCTGCGCAAGGGGCTCATGGCCACGTGTGCACCCGTCCGCCTCGAGCTCCTGCGTGGCGCTCGCAGCCGGCTCGAGCTGGCGGCCATGCGCCAGCGGCTGTCGCTGCTGTCCTCCTGCGCAGTGCAGGCATCGACCTGGGCGCGAGCCGAGGAGGTGCTCGCCCTTCTCGCCGCTCGGCGCGGCGGGCGCCATCGCGGGATGCCGCCGATGGATCTCCTGATCGCGGCGATCGCCGAAGCACACGCGCTGCCCGTGCTCCACGACGACGAGCACTTCGAGCTCATCGCCCAGGTCACGGGCCAGCCGATGCTGCGCCTCGCCTAGCCGCTGGGGTCGAGCAGGACCTTGCCCGTCGTGCGGCGCTCGGCGAGGTCGATCTGCGCCTGGCGCGCCTGCGAGAGCGGGTAGGTCGCGCCGACCACGACGCGCAGCTCGCCGCGCGCGGCGCGGTCGTAGAGGTCGGCGAGCGCCTCGTCGACCATCGCCGGCTTGCCCAGGCAGTGCACGAGCCAGAAGCCGACGACGGCGCGCGAGCGGCCCATGAGCTTGCGGGTGTGGACCTCGTTGCCCTGGCCCGAGGCGATCCCGTACGTGACGAGCCGGCCGAAGGGGGCCAGAGCAGCGAGGCAGGCGTCGAAGACCGGCCCACCGGCCATCTCGAAGACGACGTCGACCGGGCGGCCGAGGTTGGCCTCGATCAGCCGCTCGGTGAGCCCTTCGGGGTCGGCGTCCACCGCGGCGTCGGCGCCCAGCTCGAGCGCGAGGTCACGCTTGGCCGGCGTGGAGGCGGTGGCGATCACCCGCCCGGCGCCCATCGGCCGGCCCAGCTGGACGGCGAGCGAGCCGACGCCGCCGGCGGCGGCGACCACGACGACGGACTCGCCGGGCTGGACGCGCGCGGAGGTCCGGTGCAGATGCCACGCGGTCAGGCCCTGGACGATCAGGGCCAGGGCGGTCCCGTCGTCGACCCCGTCGGGGATCGGGAAGGTGAGCGCCGCCGGAGCCACGGCGTACTCGGCGTAGCCGCCGCTGCCGCTCAGGGCGACGACGCGCTCGCCTGTGTCCTCGCGCACGCCGGCCACCTCGGTGCCGGGCACCAGCGGGAGCTCCTGCGCGGCCAGGTACTCGTTGCGGCGCTGGTGCGTGTCGGCGAAGTTCATCCCCGCGCGCGTGACGCGGATGAGGACCTCGCCATCGCCGGGCTCCGGCACCGGGAGGTCGACCAGCTCGAGCACCTCGGGGCCGCCGAACTCGCGCTGCTGGATGGCGCGCATGCGGGCGGCAGCGTACCCTGCACCGCCTCATGACAGCGCGTCGTTGCTCGACCATCGCCACCGGCGACCTCAGCGGGAGGCCCTCGCGGTGAGCCTTACCGTCGTCGGGTCCATCGCCTTCGATGCGGTCAAGACGCCCTCGGGGTCGCGCGACCGCATGCTCGGCGGCGCCGCCACCCATTTCAGCCTCGCGGCGTCGTTCTTCGACGAGGTGCGGCCCGTGGGCCCGGTGGGCGACGACTTCGGACCCGAGGACATGGAGGTCCTGCGCACGCGCGGCACGGTGACCGACGACGTCGAGCACGTGCCGGGTGGCAAGACGTTCTTCTGGGCGGGCGAGTACCACGACAACCTCAACGCCCGCAGGACCCTCGAGACGTCGCTGAACGTCTTCGAGGACTTCCAGCCCAAGCTGTCGCCCGCCGCGCAGGACTGCGAGGTCCTCTTCCTGGCCAACATCCAGCCCGAGCTCCAGCTCGGCGTGCGCGAGCAGTGCACGAGCGCGCGCTTCGTGGCCATGGACTCCATGGACTTCTGGATCAACAGCGCGCGCGAGGCGCTGGAGCGCACCATCCGCTCCGTCGACTGCCTGATCCTCAACGACGAGGAGCTCGAGCAGCTCACCGGCGCGCCGACCACCGTCCTCGCCGCCGAGGAGCTCCTCGGCTGGGGCCTGAAGGCGGTGGTGGCCAAGCGCGCCAAGTACGGCGCGGGCCTCTTCACCGACGAGGGCATCTTCGCGCTTCCCGCCTATCCCCTGGCGCACGTCATCGATCCCACCGGCGCCGGCGACAGCTTCGCCGGCGGGTTCGTGGGCTACGTCGCCGCGCAGCGCGACGAGCCCCTGGGCCACGACCTCTTCATGCGCGCGATGGCCTACGGGACCGCGCTGGCCTCGTTCAACGTCGAGGAGTTCGGCACCGAGCGCGTGACCCGGCTGACCACCGACGAGGTCTCCGAGCGCGTCGCCGACCTGCACCGGATGACCCAGTTCGAGCTGGCACCGCTGACGCTGCGCGGCTGAGCCCGAGCGCCGGACATGCGCCCGTGCATCGCGCGGCGTCCGGGGGTACAGTCTCCGACGTGGACTGGGGCTTTGTCTGGATCATGTTCGCCCTGAAGATCCCGCTCATCGCGCTGCTTTGGATCGTGTGGTGGGCGATCCACGCCGAGCCCGAAGTCGAGCAGCCGCCCAGCGGCGACGACGGCGGGACGAAGCGACCGCGCCATCCGCGCAAGCCCTTCCCGCGCCGCCCGCGCCGCGGGCCGCACGGCGATCCCGCCCTCCCCGCCCCGCCGCGCACCCGCTCGGTCGTCGCCCGCGCCAAGCGCAGCGACCTGGCCTAGCCGGCCGTGCCGCCGGCGCGGCTGCGTGCCGGGCGCGCTGAGGTCTCGTCGTGATCACAGGATGTGGTGGCCGGAAACCTCCCAGGGACCTCGATCGATAGGGGCTCCGCCGTTGACCCATGGTCGTCCCGAGCTACGAGCCGCAGTCGATACGAGCCGCGTCGGAGCGGGCGCCCGTTTGCCTTCGCAAAGCTCCATCGGTTGAGTCCCGGCTCCACGTCACGCATGAACGTCCGGACAGCGTGTCCTGATCGAGTCAGGCGTACCGTCACCTCCGCGGCGAAGTCCGACCGAGCGAGCAGCGTGATGCGGCCGGCATCCATCGTGGCTTGTGCCTGGGAGATCTTCGGCTGGCGTTCGAAGCGGTTCGCGAGTGCCCGCTCAGCTGCACCCCCGCAGAGCGCCCAGGACCCAAGCGCCAGTGCCAATGCAATCGACACGACGACGAGCGGGTGCTCGCGCCATGGGCCAGGTACGCGAGCGAGCCGAGTCCAGAGGCCCACTGGACGACTGTTAAAGCGCGCCGCGAACAGCGCCACCAGCACTGTTAATAGAGTGGTTGCCAGGGCCCAAGCCACGACGTACGAGACGACACCGACGAGCTGCGTGACCACAAACGTGACGCCGCGGAATCCGTCGAAGTCGACAACACCGCTGATGCCGCACCTGTCGAACATCGCCAGCAACTCGTTGTAGTCCCGGGCGGCCACGTATCGTGGTGCCGCGAGCGCCTCGACATCGGCCCGCGCGAGAACGAAGACAATCGCCGCCAGAATTGTCGCAAGGAGCCAGCCCGATCCGACGATGGCGCCGCGGCGCAGCAGGAAGGCATACGTCGTCAGCCAAACTCCGAGGCCGGTTGCCGCGAGGACGCGAAGCAACACCGCGATGTCGTGCCGAGCCTTGAGGTAGAACGCCGCCAGGGCGAGCGAAACGGCGAGCGCCCCTCCAAGCCACAGCCATATCTCGCTGGGATCATCCGGCTTATCCCGCCGGCTGATGACCGTAGCGCGCGCCTCCGCCCTGGCCGAGGCTTCTGCCCTGACCGATGGCGGAGTAGCCATCGGCAGATCGGAGAGGGACAGCGGATCGTGTTGGGCGGCGTTCGGCGGACTGCGGCCAAATGCGAGCCAGTGAAGGATAAGACCGAGCAGAGCGCCGATCAGAACAAGCAAGAGGTCCCAGTAGGGACTATCGAAGAACCCGTTCATGACGGTACTTACGGTACACAGCGAACAAAAAGGGAAAGCGACTCATTCACGCCACTCCCAAGCCAGCTTGGAGACCCCGTGCGGCTCGACGCCGCCGCCGCTGGCAGACTTCGCGGATGGCTACGACGTCGGTACTCTCAGACGGCACGATCCGCCGCCTCGTGGCAGAGGGGCGCGTGCGCATCGATCCATGGGACGAGACGATGGTCCAGCCGGCCAGCGTCGACCTCCGGCTCGGCAACTCGTTCCGGGTGTTCCACAACCACCGGATTACGGCGATCGACCTGGCCGACCCGCCCCGCAACCTCACCGAGCACGTCGAGATCGAGGCCGACGACTCGTTCAGCATCCACCCCGGCGAGTTCGTCCTCGGCCGCACGCAGGAGCACGTGGAGCTGCCCGACGACATCGTCGCCCGCATCGAGGGCAAGGCGCTCGCGCTCGACACACCAGTGCCAACACCCGACGGCTGGCGAACGATCGGAGACCTCCAGCCCGGCGATTGGGTCTTTGCACCGACGGGCCACGAGATCCCTGTCACGAAGGTCTCCGAGGTCATGCTCGACCGTCCGTGTCGGGAGATCGCGTTCTCCGACGGCACCGCCGTCGTGGCAGATGCGGACCACCTGTGGCGGGTGCGGACGCACGACGACGCGCCGCCTCGCCAGCGGACGCTCACGACAGATCAGATCGCGCAGAGCATCCGGCGTGGCAACGGCTACCGGTGGCGACTGGACCAATGCGCTCCGGTCCAGTACGACGAGCGGGAGCTCCCGATCGACCCGTATGTCCTCGGCGCCTGGATCGGCGACGGCACGAGCGCAGCGGCGGTAATCACGTGTGCCGACCAACCCATTCTGCGCGAGATTGAGCTCGCCGGGTACGCGGTGCAGCGCGGGAGCGGTCCGATCACCTACCGAATCGGCGGTGCCGGACACACGCGGGATGCGCGCACGGGACGCTACACGGGCAACGGCTCACTCAACAGCACGCTGGACCGGCTCGGCCTCCTTGGCCATAAACGCATTCCAGACGAATACCTCCAAGCGAGCGTTACTCAGCGGCGCGCGCTGCTCGAGGGGCTGATGGACACGGACGGGTACGTCGACACTCTCGGGCGCTGCGACCTCACGACAGTCAACCGGAACCTCGCCGAGCAATACGCCGAGCTCATCGCAAGCCTCGGGCACCGCCCCTTGATCGCCACCAAGACTGCCACCCTCTACGGGAAGGTGTGCGGTCTTCGTCACGAGGTGACCTTCACCCCGCGCGAGATCGTCTTCCGGCTTCCGCGGAAGCGCGCCCGCCAGCACCTCACGCAGCGCTTCAACCGCGGGCGCTCGATCGTCGGTATCCACCCGGTGGACAGCGTTCCCGTTCGCTGCATCCAGGTGGGCACCGACGATGGCATGTTTCTCATCACGCGGGGTTTCATCCCTACCCACAACAGCTCTTTGGGCCGGCTCGGGCTCATCGTCCACGCGACCGCCGGCTTCGTCGATCCGGGCTTCAAGGGGACGCTGACGCTCGAGATCACGAACCTCACGCGGGTGCCGATCATCCTGTGGCCCGGCAAGCCCATCGCGCAGCTGTCGTTCATGGCGCTCGACCAGCCCGCCGAGCGTCCCTACGGGCACCCGGACCTGGGCTCGCACTACCACGGCCAGGTCGACGCGACGGAGAGCCGATACGAAGGCGGCCCGGCCCGGCGGTGAGGTAGGCTCGCGCCCATGGTCCACGCGCTGCTCGTCCTGGCCGCCGAGGAGGCCGAGCCTTCCAAGACCGCGTTCTACCTGTGCGGCGGGCTGCTCGCCGTCTGGGCCGTGGTCCTCGGCGTCATGGGCCTGCGCAGCCCGGACTTCCCGGGCAGCGAGACGGTCGCGCGCGGCGTCATGGCCCTCACCGCGGTCCTCATGGTGGCGGCGATGGCCACCGCCGTCATCACGGCGTAGCCAACCCACGCGCCCCCCGACATCGCGTCGGCCCGATCGTCGCCGCCGACCAGGGGTGGCTCTGATCGATGGGACTACCATCCGGGTAAGGACCGTGACCGCAAAGGGAGACCGATGAGCACCGACACCGACACGCAGGCCGCCGCCGGCGTAGGCCGGAACGGCTCCGACACGCTGTCCGTCACCGACAACCGGACGGGCCGCAGCTACGAGGTCGAGATCACTGACGGCACGGTGCGCTCGACGGACTTCCGCCAGATCAAGGTCGACGACGACGACTTCGGGCTCATGACCTATGACCCGGCCTTCATGAACACCGCGTCGTGCCGGTCCGACATCACCTACCTGGACGGCGAGAACGGCGTCCTCGAATACCGCGGCTACCCCATCGAGCAGCTGGCGGAGCAGTCGACGTACCTCGAGGTGGCCTACCTGCTCGTCCACGGCGAGCTGCCCACCAGCCGGCAGCTCGAGGACTGGGTGGGCGAGATCACCATCCACACCTTCGTGCACGAGAACGTCAAGGGGTTCATCCAGGGCTTCCGCCACGACGCGCACCCGATGGGGATGCTGCTCGGGTCGGTGGGCGCGCTCTCGACGTTCTATCCGGACGCCAACGACATCAAGGATGCCGAGAACCGCCACATCCAGACGATCCGGCTCATCGCCAAGATGCCGACGCTCGCCGCCTTCGCCTACCGCCACAACATGGGCCAGCCCTACGTCTATCCCGACAACGACCTGGCCTACAGCGGCAACTTCCTGAGCATGATGTACAAGATGACGGAGCTGAAGTACGAGCCGGATCCGCGGCTCGAGCGCGCTCTGGACATCCTCTTCATCCTCCACGCCGACCACGAGCAGAACTGCTCGACCAGCGCGGTGCGCAGCGTGGGCTCCTCGCAGGTCGACCCCTACTCCGCCATCGCCGCCGGCATCGCCGCGCTCTACGGCCCGCTGCACGGCGGCGCCAACGAGGCCGTCCTGCGCATGCTCAAGCGCATCGAGACCAAGGAGAACATCCCCGACTTCATCGCCGGGGTGAAGGAGGGCGACGAGCGCCTGATGGGCTTCGGCCACCGCGTCTACAAGAACTACGACCCGCGGGCCAAGATCATCAAGCAGGCCACCGAGGACGTCTTCGAGGTCACGGGCACGAACCCGCTGCTCGACATCGCGACGGAGCTCGAGAAGATCGCTCTGGAGGACGACTACTTCGTCTCGCGCAAGCTCTATCCCAACGTCGACTTCTACTCCGGCCTGATCTACGAGGCACTCGGGCTGCCGAGCGCGATGTTCCCGGTGATGTTCGCCATCGGGCGCACGAGCGGATGGATCGCGCAGTGGCTGGAGATGGTCCAGGACTCCGAGCAGAAGATCGCGCGCCCGCGCCAGATCTACACGGGCCAGCGCGCGCGCGACTACGTGCCGCTGGCGCAGCGCTGAGCGACACCCGCCCTCACGGCAGCACGAGCGCCGTGCCGTTCGCGCGCAGCCAGCGCTGCGGCGCCCGGTAGCCGGGACGGTGGCGCTCGAGCAGGGCCCAGAAGCCGCGCGAGTGGTCCATCACCACCAGGTGGCAGGCCTCGTGCCAGACGACGTAGTCCAGGACGTCCTCGGGCGCGAGCACGAGGCGCCAGTTGAAGCTCATGGCGCCCGTGGTCGAGCACGAGCCCCAGCGCGTGCGCTGCTCGCGGATGGTCAGCCTCGTGTAGGCGCGCCCGAGAGCGGCGACGGCTTCGTCCAGGCGCGGCGCCACCTCGGCGCGCGCCGCGCGCCGGTACCAGCGCTCGATGGCCGCGCGCTGCTCCTCGGCGGGCACGTGGAGGACGTCACCGCGCCGATGGGCGCGCACGCGCCCCGCCTCTGGCCGCAGCGCGAGCTGCCCGCCGAGATACGGCAGGTGCCCGGGCGCCACCGCCAGGCGCTCGCGCGCGGCGCGCACCTCGGCCAGCCGGCGCTCGATCCATGGCCGCAGCTCGGCCACCGCCAGCGCGGCTTCGCGCTCGCGCGCGCGTGCCGGCAGCGTGACCTGCACGCCGGCCTGCGCGTCGACGGCCACGCGCACGCGGCGCGCCCGGGTCGAGCGGCGGATCGTGTAGTCGAGCGCCACGCAGGCCAGCTTAGGGATGAGCCCCGTCGTCCCACGCCCGCGCGCTCCGCCGGACCCCGCCGTCGGCGTCGAGCACGGCGTCGTGCCAGCTCGCGAGGTAGTCGACGCGCTCGTCCGCCTCGTCGCCGGCCAGCACGTAGGGGCACAGCGTGACCACCGGGCGCCCGCGAAAGCGCGCGTCCCATGCGCGGTCGTAGGGCGTCGCGCTGGCGAAGTTCGATGCGCCCGGGCCGATGGGGAAGCGCGAGTACCACAGGGCGCTGTGTCCCCGGCCGAGCGCGGCGGCCAGCAGCGGCTCGAAGCGCTCGGCGGAGTCTTCGGGCGACTCGGCCGGGTCGAACTCGAAGAGGACGAGGCTCCCCGTCTCCTCGAGGCCCGCCACGTCGAGGCCGCCGCCGGTCAGGCGCGCGCGGTCGCGGTCGCGCTCGCCCGGGAGCGCGTGGTGAACGACCCAGCCGCCGCGGCTGGCCCCGAGCGCGTAGAACGAGACCAGCACGGCCAGGAGCTCGCGCGCGCTGCCCAGCACGACGGCCATGTGCGGGCAGGCGCCGGCGCTGACCTGCGGGTCGACCGCGGCGGCGAAGCTCACGCGCGCGGAACCTCGAGCCGCACCCGCGTGCCCCCTGCCTCCGCCGGCTCCAGCACGAGCCGCCCTCCGACCGACGCCGCGCGCTCGCGCATCAGTGCGATGCCGAAGTGCCCGCCGCCCGACCCGCTATCTGCGCCTGCATCCAGGCCGCGACCGTTGTCCTGCACGACCAACGCCAGCGCGCGATCGTCGCGGTCGAGCGCGACGCGCACGTGGCTGGCTGCGGCGTGGCGCTCGACGTTGGCCAGCGCCTCGCCGAGCACGCGCACCACGACCGCAGTGGTCTCGGGGTCCGCCGGCTCGACGTCGGCGGCGCACTCGAGGGCGACGGCGAGGCCCCGCTCGCGCGCACGGTCGCAGCTCGCCTCGACCGCGGCGCGCAGGCCGCCGAGCGGGATGCGGACGGAGAGGTCCTCGAGGCGGGCGCGCACGATGCGGTGCGCCGCCCCCACGGCCTCGCGCAGGCGGGCGCGGCTCTCGCTGGCCTGAGCGTCCGGCGGCTCGGTGTCCAGCAGCGCGATCTCGCGCTTGGCCAGCGCGAGATCCTGGGCGAGGCCGTCGTGCATGTCGGCCGCGAGGCGCAGGCGCTCGCGCTCGATCTCCGAGCGCGTGATCCGCTGACGCAGCCGGGCGGCCGCGATCCCCGCACCGAGCAGGTCGCCGAGGATGGCGAGCACCATCGCGCTCGTCTCGTCGAGCGACAGCGGCTGGCCCTGGGCGGCGGCCACCACGCCGAGGATGTCCTCGCCATCCTCGACGGGGAGCACGAGCCATGCGGCGGCCGGGGGATCGAACGGATTGGCCACCAGCCACGTGGCCGGCTCGTGGAAGACGAGCGCGCGCCCGCCGGCCGACGCCAGCCGCCAGGCCTCGTGCTCGAAGCGCAGCTCGTCGAGCAGACCGACGGCCTCGAGGTCGGGGCCGGCCGCGGCGAAGCGCCGCAGGAGCGGGACGTCGTCGGCGTCGGGCAGGTAGAGCGCCGCCAAGCGGAGCCCGAGCGCCTCGCACATCGCTCCGAGCCCGTGCTCGGCCAGCTCGCCGAGCGCGCCCACGCCGACGAGAGCGCGGGCGACCGAGCCCACGGCGGCGATGCCCAGCGCGGGCTGGACCTCGACGGGCGGCGGGCTCTCACCGGCCATCGCCGGCCACCGCGGTAGCGTGCGCGGTGCGATGGAGCCCCGTCCGGTCACGGTGCTCGTAGTCGACGACCACCGCCTCATGCGCGAAGGCACCGCGGCGCTGCTGCGGGCCGACGCGCGCGTCGAGGTCGCGGGGCTGGCCCGCGACGGCCGCGAGGCCCTCGCGCTCGCCGAGCGCCGCGCGCCCGACGTGGTGCTGCTCGACCTCGACATGCCCGAGCTGGCGGGGCTCGAGACCTGCGCGGCGCTGCGCGAGCGCCATCCCGACGTCGAGGTGCTCATCCTCACGGTCTCCGAGCGCGACGACGACCTCTACGCGGCGCTGCGCCTCGGAGCGGCGGGCTACCTGCTCAAGGACATGCCGCCGGCCGAGCTCATCGAGGCCGTGCTCGAGGCGGGCCGCGGCGAGCCGCGCATCGCGCCGCGCCTGGCTCGGCGCATGCTGGCCGAGCTGGACGGCGACGGCGCGACGGCGCCCGACCCGCTGGCGGCGCTCAGTGCCCGCGAGCGCGAGATCATCGGTCTGCTGGCCGAGGGGCTGCGCAACCGCGAGATCGCCGAGCGGCTGTTCCTGAGCGAGGCGACGGTCAAGACCCACGTGGGCAATGTCCTCAAGAAGCTGCGCTTTCGCAACCGAGCGCAGGCGGCGGCGTTCGCTGCACGCTCGCTCGGTGGCGGGGCCGCACCGCCTGCAACCCCGCGCTGAGCAGTCGCCGCGCGGTGGCGTCGCCCACCCCGAGGGTGGCCGCCACCTCGTCGGTCCGGCACCCCGCCAGTCGCACGAGCGCGACGGCCTCGCGCTCGGCGGCGCCCATCGCCGCGAACGCGGGCGCGGGGGCGTTGCGCACGGCAGCCAGCACGGCGCTGCGGACGAGCGCAGACGCGGCGGAATCGGACGGGGCGGCGCGGAGGACCGCGGTCGTCACGTGCTCGGCCACGGCGGCGTCGCCGGTGGCGGCCAGCGCCGCGCGCCAGACCGCGTCGACGTGGTCGAGAACCATGGCGCGACCGTACGCCCCGCCGTGGGCGCTGTCATCGACCGAAAGGCTGAGTCCAGTGGCGATAATCGGCCCATGGCGCGCTCCGTCGTGCAGTTGCCTCCCCAGGTCCGTTCTCCCTTCGAGGTGTACGTCAACGGCGTGCGCCAGCAGCACGGCGAGGACTACCAGGTCCGCGAGGGCGCGCTGATCTTCGAGCGCGAGCTGCGCAAGGACCGGATCAGCGGCTGGCGCTGGTTCCTCGGCGCCTGGGGCGTCGGCACCTACCGCCAGGACGACAGCGTCGACGTGCGTTACGAGCGGCCCGACGGAACCCCGGCGGTGGCCGAGAAGCTCGATATCGAGCTGGGCTGACCGCGACTCGCCGGGGCCGCGCTACGCGGGCGCCGGCGGGCGGCGCGGCTCGCCGAGGCCGGTGTGCTCGGCGTCCCACGGCCGCCACAGCTTCAGCGTGCTGAGGATGGCGCGCGTCGCCGGCGAGCGGTTGAGCGTGTAGAAGTGGATGCCCGGCGCCCCGTTGGCCAGCAGGTCGGCGCACTGCATCGTGGCGTAGGCCACGCCGAACTCGCCGACCGCCTCCTTGCTCTCGCGCCGCTCGTGGATCTCGCCCAGCACGTGGTCGGGGATGCTCGCGCCGCACATCGTCGTGATGCGGGCGAGCTGCTGGGGGTTCGTGATCGGCATGATGCCCGGGATGATCGGGACGTCGATGCCGATCGCGCGGGCGCGCTCGACGAAGTCGTAGTACAGCGCGTTGTCGAAGAACAGCTGGGTGATGAGGAAGCCCACGCCCGCGTCGACCTTCTCCTTGAGGAAGCGCAGGTCGTCCTCGGCCGAGGTGGCGTGGACGTGCGTCTCCGGGAAGCACGCGGCCCCGATGGTGAAGGGGTAGTGGCGGCTGATGAGCTCGACGAGCTGGTAGGAGTACTCGAGCCCGCCTTCGGTCTTGGTCCACTCGTCCTGGCCCTGAGGCGGGTCACCGCGCAGGGCGAGCACGTTCTCGAAGCCGAGCGCGGCCATCTCGTCGAGCGCCGTCCGCAGCTCGTCGACCGTGGCGCCCACGCACGTGAAGTGCGCCATCGCCTCGAGCCCGACCTCGTCGCGGATCCGCGAGACGATTTCGAACGTCTTGCCGCGCGTCGAGCCGCCCGCGCCATAGGTGACGCTGATGAAGTCCGGCGCCAGCGGGCGCAGCGCGGCCAGGGCGAGGTACAGATTGGCCTCGCCCTCCGGCGTGCGCGGCGGGAAGAACTCGAAGGAGAACGTCGGGCGCTCGCCGGAGGCAAGGATCTCGTCGATGCGCATCGCGTCCATGGTACGGACGGCGCGGCGGGAACGGGTAGGCGATCTCGCTACGATCGGCAACGCCGATGACGCCTGAGCCGGTCTGAACCACCATGGACACCGCCTAGGGCATGGGCAAGCGCGGCCGCGCGCGCGGCAAGGTCGAGAAGCTCAGCGCGCCGGAGACCGAGTATGCCTCGCCGCAGGGCGACGTCCTCGTGTTGCGCGGCGCGCTGACGCCCAAGACGCGACGCCAGTACCACGACGTCCTGCACGGCAACGCGCTCTCGCGCGAGGACGCGTGGCAGCGCGCGGTAGAGCTGCTCTTCGAGCGCCTGGCCGTGCGCTGGGTGGTCTCCGACGTGCCCACCGAGGGCCAGCGCGAGCTGCTCATGCGCTTCCGCGTCTCCACCCAGGACGAGCGACGCTGGATCCGCGACGTCCTGCGCGAGCACCTGGCCGAGCACTTCCCCGACCTCGAGGCGCCGTGACGGCGCTCGAGCCCGCGCCCTTCGCCGACCTGCTGACGGGCTACTGCCTCGACGTCCAGGCCGGCGAGTCGGTCCTCGTGCGCTCCACGACGCTGGCCGAGCCGCTGCTGCTCGAGGTCCAGCGCGCGATCCTCGATCGCGACGCCTGGCCGCTCCTTCGCGTCGAGCTGCCCGGCCAGACGCGCGCCTTCTACGCGCACGCGCGCGAGCGTCATCTCGACGACTACCCCGACCTGGCCCTCCACGAGGCCAGGCGGATCGACGCCCTGCTCGGCGTCCAGGCGCCGGCCGACACCCGCGAGCTGGCCGGCGTCGATCCCGACCACATCGCGCGCTACGCGCGTGCGCGCCGCCCGATCCGCGAGGCGACGATGAAGAAGCGCTGGTGCTCGACGCTGTGGCCGACCCAGGCGCTCGCGGACCAGGCGGGCATGCCGCCAGAGGACTTCGCGACATTCGTCCGCGGCGCGCTCTTCCTCGACCAGCCCGACCCCGTGGCCGCCTGGGGCGGGCTGCGCGCCTTCCAGGACAGGCTCATCGAGCGCCTCGCCGGCGCCCGCGAGCTGCGCCTCGAGGCCGAGGGCACCGACCTGACGCTGACTGTGGCGGGGCGCACGTGGGTCAACTCCGACGGCCGGCGCAACATGCCCAGCGGCGAGGTCTTCACCGGCCCGCAGGAGCGCAGCGCCACCGGGCGCGTGCGCTTCACCATGCGCTCGGCGCCCGCCGGCGTCGACGTCGACGGGGTCGAGCTCGAGCTTCGCGACGGCGAGGTCGTGAAGGCCCGCGCCGCGGTCGGTGACGACTACCTGCAGCGCGCACTGGCGATCGACGACGGCGCGCGCCACCTCGGCGAGATCGGCATCGGCACGAACTTCGGCATCGCGCGCCCGACGGGGACGATCCTCTTCGACGAGAAGATCGGCGGGACGGTGCACCTCGCGCTCGGGCGCTCCTATCCGGAGACCGGCGGCAAGAACCGGTCGGCGCTGCACTGGGACCTCATCTGCGACCTGCGGGCCGGCGGTCGCCTGAGCGCGGACGGCGCGGTGGTGCAGGAGAACGGGCGCTTCGTGAGCGGGTAACGGCCGCCGAGAGCGATTCAGGCGGCGGGCATACCGTCGGTCGGCGACTCGGGGCCCGTCGGCTTGGTGCCGCGCGGGCGCTCGCGGACCTTGCGGTCCTCGTCGGAGCCGTAGACGTGGAAGGTGCGCCCGCCGCGCTGGACGATGCGGAAGGCTTCGCCGTCTCCGGCCTTGCCGCCGCGCTCGCCGTTGCCGGCGCTGCGCGCGGTGCGGATGGAGATGACCTCACTCATCGGTGGAGTTAATCGACCGAATGAACGTCGCGCTTGAGGCGTGGTTCGACACCGCGCCCATCCGTTGTCGAGTGCTACCGGAACCGCCGGGACCATGCCGTACTGTCCTCCCCATGGACCGGCGCACGAAGATCGTCGCCACGATCGGGCCCGCCTCCCGCGATCGGGAGGTCCTCGTGCGCATGGTCGAGGCGGGCATGGACGTCGCCCGGCTGAACTTCTCGCACGGCACGGCCGAGCTCCACGCGGAGACCGCGCAGTGGGTGCGCGACGCGGCCGGTCGCGCCGGGCGCCCGGTCGCGATCCTCCAGGACCTCCCGGGGCCCAAGCTCCGGATCGGCGCCCTGCGCGACGACGTCGCCGAGCTCAAGCCCGGCGATCGGGTGACCTTCGAGTGCGGCAACGGCGCCGCGCTCGGCGACGCGCGTCGGATGTCGATCGGCTGGGACGGCCTGGCCAGCGCGGTCGAGCCGGGCGAGGTGCTCTACCTGGCCGACGGCGCGGTGCGGCTGCGCACCACCGCCGTGCGCGCCGGTGACGGCGAGATCGAGGCCGAGGTCGAGATCGGCGGCACCGTCGCCTCGCGCCAGGGCCTCAACATCCCCGGCCCGCTGGACATCCTGCCCGCCGTGCCGGAGGAGGACCTCGCCCACCTGCGCGCCGGCCAGGAGATCGGCGTCGACCTCGTCGCGCTCAGCTTCGTGCGCCGCCCCGAGGACGTCCTCTTCGTGCGCGAGCACACCCGCACGCCGCTCATCGCCAAGATCGAGAAGCCGCAGGGCGTCGAGCGCGCCGAGGCGATCCTCAAGGTCTCCGACTGCGTGATGGTCGCCCGCGGCGACCTCGGCGTCGAGCTGCCGATCGAGGAGGTGCCGATCATCCAGAAGCGCCTGCTGGCGCTGGCCGGCTCGATGGCGCGACCTTCGATCACCGCCACGCAGATGCTCGACTCGATGGTGACCTCCTCGCGCCCGACGCGCGCCGAGGTCGCCGACGTGGCCAACGCGATCCTCGACGGCACCGACGCGGTGATGCTCTCGCAGGAGACGGCGATCGGCGCGCATCCGGTCGGCGCGGTCGCGATGCTCGCCGCGATCGCCGAGCGCACCGAGCGCGAGCTGCCGTACGAGCGCTGGAACGACGAGCGCGTGAGCCGCGACGGCCGCGACCCCGCGTACACGGTCGCGCACAACGCCTGCGAGGCGGCGCGTCAGCTCGAGCTCGCCGCGCTGCTCGTGCCGACGCTGTCCGGGCGCTCCGCGCGGCTGATCTCCGCGCACCGCCCGCACGTGCCGATCTACGCGCTCTCGCCCGGCAGAGAGACGGTGCGCCGTTGCGCGCTGATGTGGGGCGTCGAGGCCGACTCGATGCCGCGCGGCGAGGTGACCGAGCAGCTGATCCACGACGCCGCCGCGCGCGCGCTCGAGCTCGGCTGGGTCAGACGCGGCGACCGCGTCGGGATCACGGCCGGCCTGCCGAGCGGCCGTCCGGGGACGACCTCGCTGTTTCAGATCCAAACCGTCTGAGCCGCCGGCGGACGCCGGCGTCGCGCGCGGCCAAAAGCAGCCCGCCGAGCCCCATCGCGATCAGCACCGCGAACGCGGCGATCGCCTCGGGCGAGCCGAGGTTCGAGAGGTTGCCGCCGAGCGCCACCCACGCGAACGCGCGCGGCGCGCAGCCGATCGCGGTCGCGCCCGCGAACACGAGCAGGCGCACGCGCGTCAGCCCGGCCGCGTAGTTGACGAGGTTGAACGGCATCGCCGGGAGGATGCGCGCGTACAGCACCGCGAGGAAGCCGCGCTGGGCGATCCAGTCCTGCACGACGCGCACGCGGTGGCCGGACAGCTCGTCGACGGCCCGCGCCCCGAACCGCCGCGAGACGCAGAACGCCGCGCTCGCGCCGACCGTCGCGGCGACGATCGCCGTCGGCGTCCCGACCGCCGTGCCGAACAGCAGCCCGCACGCGCCCGCCAGCAGCGGGCCCGGGAAGAGCGCGACCGACAGGCCGGCGGAGACGGCCACGAACGCGAGCGGGCCGAGCCAGCCGAGCCCGTCGAGCGCATCGCGCACGCGCGCGGACGAGAGCCCGAGCGTCAGCGCGACGGTCGCGAACAGCGCCCCGAGCGCCGCCCCCAGCAGCGCGAGCCGCAGCGCCGCGCGGCGGCGCTCAGGCCGCGACGCGACCGTAGAACTCCTCCTCCAAGCGGCCCAGCTCCGTGACGGCGGCGTCGCCGTACATCCACTCGCGCGCGATGCGGTGCCAGTTGGCTCTCGCGCGCAGCTGGCCGAGGACGGCGAGCGTCAGCAGCTGCATCCGCAGCGGGAAGAGGTGCTCGGAGCTGATGTCCTGGTGACGCATGCTGCGGAAGTGGCTGGAGCGCATGTCGCTCGACTCGATCGCTACGCGCGTCGCCACTTCGGGCGTCAACGCGAGCTCCCCGTCCTCGGCGTACCAGCCGATCGTGTCGCTGAGGTACGCCAGCAGGTCCTCCGGCCGCACGCGCTCGGGTTGCGGCAGCCATCCGGCGCCCGCGAACAGCTCGAACAGCGCCGGCGCGTCCTGTTCGATCACCGCGCGCG
>DASVFT010000157.1:0-5494 GCA_036379935.1 Solirubrobacteraceae bacterium
CGCCGCGACGGCCGGGTCTCCCCCCTGCCCGACCCGGCCGACCTCCGCGACGCCCTGCACCACGCCATGACGACCAGGAGCCATCCATGAGCGCCACAGTCGGTACCGAGGCCCCCGCCTTCTCCCTCCCCGACACCGAGGGCGTCGAGCATTCGCCCGGCGGTGCGCCGGCGACGCTCGTCGTCTTCACCTGCAACCACTGCCCCTACGCGCTGGCCTGGCACGACCGCATCGCCGCCGTCGCGCGCGACTACGACGACGTCAAGGTCCTGGCCATCAACCCCAACGACGCCGAGCGCTACCCCCGCGACTCCTACGAGGCCATGCGCCGGCGGGTGGCGGACGACGGCGGCTGGCCGATGCCCTACCTGCGCGACGAGTCCCAGGAGGTGGCGCGGGCGTACGGTGCGCGGACCACGCCCGACTGCTTCGTCCTCGACGCCGACGGGCGCATCGTCTACCGCGGCGCACCCGATGCCGACTACGAGGACCCGTCGCTCGACGCGGCGTGGCTGCGCGAGGCGCTCGACGCGGTGCTCGCCGGCTCCGAGCCGGCGACGTCCGAGACGAAGCCCGTCGGGTGCTCGATCAAGTGGAAGGACGGGTAGGCGCTCAGAGCAGCCCCGCGGCGATGCTCGCGAGGCCGGCGGCGGTGACGAGGACCAAGAGCAGCGGCTCGTAGCGCGCGCCGTCGAGCGCGGCGAAGGCGCGCCGGCCGACGGCGTGGCCCGCGAGCACGCAGGCCAGCCCGGCCGCGAGGGCGGACCAGTGGAGGTCGACGCCGGCGCTGGCCAGCACCGGCGCGAGGACCACGGCGCCGACGACGCACAGGCCGAGGAAGGCGGCGCTCAGCGAGTCGCGTACCTCCGACGGGCCCAGGCCCCGGTGCGCCAGCCACAGCGCGATCGGGGGCCCGTTGACGCCGGCCGACGTCGTCAGCGTGCCAGAGACGAAGCCGAGGGCCAGCCGTGCCCGCGGATCGCCGGGCGTGAAGCCGACCGACCGCGCGCGGGCGCGGGCGCGCGCCACCGCGGCGGCGACCACGGCGACGCCGACCGCCACCTGGAGCGTCGACTTCGGCAACGCCCGCAGGAGCAGCACGCCACACACCGCCCCCGGCACCGCGGCGGCCAGGATGGGGCCGACCTCGCCCCACGCCACGCGCGGGCGGCGGCGCTCGCCGAAGAGGACGAGCCCGTTGAGGGCCAGGCCGAGCACCGTGATGGCCACGATCGCGCTCTCGGGCTCGAGCAGCGCGAAGACCGCCGGCCCCAGCACGAGAGCGAAGCCCAGGCCGGTGGCGGCCTGCACCACAGCGGCCAGCAGGGCCGCCGCGGCCACGAGCGCAACGGTCACGTTCCTACTCGCGCTCGGCGAGCTCGCGCTTGAGGACCTTGCCGGTGGCGTTGCGCGGCAGCTCGTCGACGAAGGCGATCTCGCGCGGGACCTTGTAGGCCGCGAGGTTGGCCTTGACGTGGTCCTTGAGCTGGGCCTCGTCGGCCGTCGCGTCGCGGGCGCAGACGACGAAGGCCTTCAGGCGCTGGCCGAAGCGCTCGTCTTCGACGCCGATGACGGCGACGTCGTCGACCGCCTCGTGGTCGGCGAGGAGGTCCTCGACCTCGCGCGGGAAGACGTTCTCCCCGCCCGACACGATCATCTCGTCGTCGCGGCCGTCGACGAACAGGCGCCCGGCGGAGTCGAAGTGGCCGACGTCGCCCGAGGAGAGCAGGCCGCCGACGTTGAGCTTTCCGCCCCCGCCCGTGTAGCCGTCGAAGGCCATCTCGTTCCCCACGAAGATCCGCCCCGTCTCACCGGGACCGACCTCCTCGTTCTCCGCGTCCAGGAGCTTGACCACCGTGCCGCGGGGCGGGCGCCCCGCCGTGCCCGGGGCGGCGCGCAGGTCCTCGGGCGTGGCGATGGTCGCCCAGGCCACCTCGGTCGAGCCGTAGAGGTTGTAGAGGACGTCGCCGAACCGGTCCATGACCTTGAGCGCCATCTCGCCCGGCAGGGCGCTGCCGCTGGCGGCGACCACGCGCAGCGCCGAGAGGTCGTATCGGGCGATCGTCTCCTCGGGCAGCTCGAGGATGCGCTGGAGCATGACCGGGACGACGACCAGCGCGCTACAGCGGTGCTGGGCCATGGCGCTCAGCGTCTCCTCGGGGCCGAACTTCCGGCGCAGGACGAGCGTCGAGCCCAGGCCCATGCCCAGCGTGAAGTGCACGAACCCCCATGAATGGAACATCGGCGCGGCGATCATCGTGCGCTGGCCCGCGCGGAGCGGGATCTTCGAGAACAGGGCAGCGGCGGGGTCCAGCGACTTGGGCTGCTTGCGCCGGGCGCCCTTGGGCGAGCCCGTGGTGCCGCTGGTGAGGATGATGACGCGGCCCTTCTCGGCCGGCGGCGCGACGTCGCTCGGGTCGCCCGCCGCGACGAGGTCCTCGAGCAGCGGGTCCTCGAGCCTCTCGCCGCCATCGTGCCAGGCGACGAAGCGCTTGCGCCCCTCGCCCGCGTCGTGGGTGAGCGCCTCGAACTCGGCGTCGTAGATCAGCGCGACCGGCTTCTCGCGCTCGACCACCTCGGTGATCTGCGGGCCGGCGAAGGCGGTGTTGAGGTACAGCGCGTTGGCGCCGAGCTTCGAGCAGGCCACCGTCGCGTCGATGAAGCCGCGATGGTTGCGGCACATGATGGCCACGCCGTCGCCCTCCTTCACCCCCGCCTCCGACAGGCCGTGGGCCAGGGCGTTCGTGCGCCGGTGCACCTCGCCGAAGGTCAGGGTCCCCAGCTCGTCGATGAGCGCGAGGTCGTCGGGGTGGCGGATGGCCGAGATCGTGTAGCCGGCGGCCGGCGTCGGTCCCCAGCGGCGCAACGCGCCGCCGATCTGGAGGAGCTTGTCGGGCCGCATCGGGCGCAGGATCCCGACCTCGGCCAGCGTGCGAGCGGTGAAGAGCTTCTGCGAGAGCTGTGACCGGTTCACGGGCCGAAAGGTACCTCCGCGCTACGGCAGCCGCAGATCGCTCGGTGCCTCTCCGTGCTCGATCAGCGCGTGGATGTCGGCGGCCCGGCGCGGGTTGAGGAAGACGTGGCGCTGGCCCACGCTGGGCTTCTCGGCCAGCAGGCCCGCGGCCAGCAGCGCCTCGCCGACCGCCTCGGCCAGGGCGCGGTCGTTGCCGGCGAACCCGCGCGGAAGGTGGGTGAACTCGGTGTGGTAGCCGCCCCACTTGCCCATGCCGTCGAGGCGCTGGAGGATGCGGCGCGCCACCCGCCGGGCGGGGTCGGGGTCGTCGTGGGGACGCGCGACGGCGGGTCCGGAGGCCGCCTCGAGGCCGGCGAGGACGGCGTCCTCGTGCTCCTCCATCGACGCCGGGTCGGCCGGCCGGCCGCCGAGCGCCGCCACCCGCGCCGCGACGGCCAGCGGGTGGGCCTCGCCGATGGGCGGGCGGAAGTCGGCCGCGTCGACCAGGACGCTGGCCGGCACGACCACGGCGCGGGCGCGCAGGCGGTCGACGCCCTGGACATGGGCCTCGAAGGCCAGGGGGACGAGCTCGGCGTCGTCGGGGTCCCCGGCGAGCTCGAGCGCGAGCTGGTCGCCCAGCGCGCCCGCGCGTGCGTCGATCGACCCGCCCACCTCGACGAGCGCTCCGACGAGGGCCGCGACCAGCAGCCACGTCCGCTCGTTGACCGCGTCGGGGTCGGCGCGCAGCGCGGGCGTGGCGGGCGCCACCGCACGCAGTGCGCCCTGCGCGGGCGCCACGGCCACGAGCACGGGTCGCTCGTAGCCCGAGCGCCGCTGCCCCAGCTCGCGCGCGCCGTGCGCGAGCTCGGCGTCGAGCAGGGCGCGAAGGCGAGCGGTGCTCGCTCCCTCGGCCAGCGCCGCCGCCAGGTCGTCCATGAGGCCTCCAACGGTAGCGGCGCCGGCCGTTGCCGCCGTTCCGTCGGGTCCTCGCCGTACCGTGCGGGCGAGACAGATCATGGAAGCTGCCACTCCTCTCCCCTTCTCGCAGGTCCGCACGCACGGCGCGCGGCTGTGGATCGACGGCCTCGTCGTCGACGACGCGCACGCGGTGCGGCTGGCCCGCGAGCGCGAGGAGGCCGGCGAGGACCTCGCCCGTCTCGTGCTCGACGCCATCGCCATCGGCGCGCGCGTGCTCGATCGCGAGCACACCGGCGCCAACACCGACTTCGTCAAGGCCGAGTTCGAGAAGGCGGCGCGCGAGCTCGACGCGGCCTTCGTCGACCGCGCCCGCGTCGTGGCCGAGAAGCTCGATGCGCGCATCGACGAGGTCTTCGGCCCCGAGAACGGCCACCTGACCAAGGCGCTGGCGCGCCACTTCGGCGACGAGAGCTCGGTCGCGGTGCAGAATCGGGTCAAGGCCCTGCTCGCCGACGTCGGCGTGCAGATGCGCGAGGACCTGCGCCGGCAGTTCTCCTCCGACAGCGACAACAACCCGCTGGCCACCTTCCAGCGCATGGCCATCGGCGCGATGCGCGACAGCGCGCAGGCGCAGACGGCGCAGCTGAAGGCGATGGACGACAAGCTGGCCGGGCTGCGCGAGGAGGTCGTCAAGCTCCAGGCCGAGAAGCAGAAGCTCGAAGAGGTCGCCTTCGAGGCGGCCCGCGGCACCGCCAAGGGCCGCAGCTACGAGGAGGAGGTGGCGGGTGCCATCGAGGCCGTCGCGCTTCCGCTCGGCGACGACTGCGAGGCCGTCGGCGACCTCAAGGAGGCGACCGGCAAGAAGGGCGACGTCATCGTCTCCATCGGCGGCTGCCACGGCCCCGCGCAGGGACGGATCGTCTTCGAGGCCAAGAACAGCCGGTTGTCGCGGCCCGAGGCGCTGCGCCAGCTCGACGAGGCGCGCGGCGAGCGCAACGCCGACTACGCGGTCCTGGTCGTGCCCTCCGAGGACAAGCTCCCCGCGCGGATGCATCCCCTGCGCGAGTACAACGGCGACAAGCTCGTCGTCGCCTACGACGCCGAGGACGGGCCGCTCGCCCTGCACGTCGCCTACTCGCTGGCGCGCGCTCGCGTGCTCATGGCCCGCGGCGACGGGGACGGGGTCGACGGCGCCGCCGTGGCCGACACCGTCGAGCGCGCGGTCGGTGCCCTGGAGGACGTGCGCCGGGTCCGCCAGCAGCTCACGGGCGCCAAGACGCAGATCGACAAGGCATCTGAGATCGTGGGCGCCATGAGCGATCGCGTGCGCGCCCATCTCGAGGAGATCGCGGAGCTCGTGCGCCTGACGCCGTGACGGTCGCCCGGCGCGTCGTCGTCCACGGCCGCGTCCAGGGCGTGTTCTTCCGCGAGACCGTCCGGCGGCGCGCGTACCGCGCCGGCGTGGCGGGCTGGGTGCGCAACAACGACGACGGCAGCGTCGAGGCCTGGTTCGAGGGCGATCCGGACGACGTCGAGGTGATGGTCAACTTCGCGGGCATCGGGCCGTCGGGCGCCTACGTCGATCGCGTCGACGTCGAGGACGAGGAGCCCGCGGGGCTGCGC
>DASVFT010000158.1:0-48836 GCA_036379935.1 Solirubrobacteraceae bacterium
GCCGGACCTTCGAAGGCGACGGGCGCCCATGCGCGCTCCAGCGCCCGTCCAGCGGCGGGACAGCGCCGGCCGCACGGGACCGCCAGCCCGCACCAGGGACAGCGAACCCCGCGCAGGAACCGCACCTCGGCCCGGCACCGCGGGCACAGCGGCTGCCCGGCCGCGACGGGCGCGCGGCAGCTCCAGCACGCGGGCGGGGCGAGCACGGCGCTTGCGCGCGCCAGCCAGTCGTGCGGCGGGGTGAGCACGGGGGTTGCGCGCGCCAGCCAGTCGCGCGGCGGGGCGAGGCGGTCGGGGAGCACACGTGGATGCTCGCGCCCATTGCCTCACGGCTCTAGGCGTGATTGCGACAATCTCGCGCGGTGGCTGCGGACGCTTCGTGGACGTTGGATCCTGGTGCCCTGGCGCTCATCGGCCTCGCCACGGCCGCCTACGTCCCGCGCTGGCGCCGCGTCCGCGCGCGCCACGGGCCCCGCGCCGCGCCGATCGGACGCCTCGTGGCGTTCGCCGGCGCGATCCTGATGCTGCTCGCCGCGCTCGTCTCGCCCATCGATCGCCTCGGCGAGCAGGCCTTCACGATGCACATGGTCCAGCACATCCTGCTGCTGGACTTCGCGCCCATCCTGCTCGTCGTGAGCCTGACGAAGGTCATCCTGCGCCCGGCCACGCGCCGCCTGCAGCGCCTCGAGCGCGCCGCGGGTCCGCTCGCGCACCCGGCCGTGGCCGTCGTGCTCTACGTCGGCGTCATGTGGGCCTGGCACGTCCCGGCCCTGTACGACGCCGCACTGAGCCACCCGATGATCCACGCGTTCGAGCACACCTGCTTCATGAGCGTCGGCCTCCTGTACTGGTGGCACCTGCTCTCCCCCATCCGCTCGCGCGCGCACATGCACGGGATGGGCCCCGTGCTCTACATGCTGACCACGAAGCTTCTCGTGGGCCTGCTCGGCATCGCGCTGACGTTCGCGCCCGACTCGCTCTACGCGTTCTACGCGCACCGCCCGCCGATCTGGGGCCTCGACTCCGGTTCGGACCAGGCCATCGCGGGCGCGATCATGGCGCTCGAGCAGTCGATCGTCATGGGCATCGCGCTCGTCTCGCTCTTCGTCCGGGCCCTGGCCGAGTCGGAGGCCGACGAGCAGCGAGCCGAACGCTACGCCTGAGGCAAGGGAAACGCCCCCGTGCCATGCCCGAGGGCTGGGGACGGGGGCGCGGACATGCTCTCTACCGCCACGGACGGATCTCCGCAACCGCTACCCGGCCAGGACGGCTCCGTCCTCGATGCGCGCCGGCCCCTCGACCATGACCTCGCCGCGCACGACCACTCCGCGGCCGAACGTCACGTCGCCCGAGACCGTGACGCGACGGCACGCGACGAGCGACGGGGGGCCCGCCGGGAAGCGGGCCTCGAAGTCGCCGACGAGCTTGTAGAACCGCTCGTCGAGGTCGATCACCGGCGGCTCCTCGCGCTCCGGCGCCAGCTCGACGCGGCAGTCGTCGCGCAGCACGTAGGCGTCCGAGCGCAGGGCCAGGAGGTCGTTGGTGGTCTTGACCGGCGCGAACCGCCGGCGCGGGACATGGAGCGCCTGGGCGCCCTCGAAGACCCCGATCGCCGCACCCATCGCCGTCTCCAGCTGAATGACCTCCGGCGAGTCCGGGTCGGTGGGATCGACGGTCTTGCGATTGACGATGATGGGCAGGCCGAGCACGCCGTCGCGTTCCGCGAGGGTGTCGCGCAGCGCCTCGAGGTCGACCCAGAGGTTGTTGGTGTTGACATAGCGGTGGCGGTCGACGTCCTGGAGCTTCTCGAGGTCCTCCTTCGGCGTCTGGGCGCTCTCGCGCAAGACGAACCCGTCGTCGCGGCGACGGGCGATGTGCCCGCCCTTGCGATCGGCCTCGGTACGGCGCGCCACCTCCATCGCGAACGGGATCTCCTCGCGCCCGATCCACGACAGGATCCGGGGGTCGAGCACCGCGCCGAGGTTGTCGGAGTTCGAGACGAAGGCGAAGCGGTAGCCGTGTCCCAGCAGCTCGTCGAGCATCCCCGACGTGACGAGCGCGGTGTAGAGGTCGCCGTGCCCGGGCGGCGCCCACTCCAGGCGCGGATCGTTCGGCCAGGACGCCGGCTGCAGGTCGTCGGCGCGGATCTTGGGCACCTTGTTCTGCAGGAAGTCCAGCGGCACGTCGGACCGGATCTCCGGATGGCTCGCGAGCGCGGCCAGCGAGTCCTCGCGCGTGGCGAACGAGTTCATGAGCACGAGCGGCACGCGGGCACCGAAGCGCTCGCGCAGGCTGAGCACCTGGCCGCAGATGATGTCGAGGAAGGTCTTGCCGTCCTTGGCCTCGATGAGCGACTTGGCCTTGGTCATGCCCATGCTCGTGCCGAGGCCGCCGTTGAGCTTGAGGACCACCGCGGAGTCGACCAGGGAGGGGTCGCCCTCCGGCAGGTCGTCGAGCGCCGGCAGGTCCTCGACCGGCTCGATCTCGCTCTCGGGCAGCATCCCCGAGGCGCCCTCGCGCAGCTGCTCGTAGTAGTACGCGAAGGTGTCGATCGCCGCTTGCGCGACGCCCTCGGCGCGCATCTTCTCGATGCTGGCCTGGAGGCCGTCGGGGGTCATGCGTCGTCGTCGCGATGAACGGTCTCGGGCGCGAAGGCGGGCAGGCACACGGCGAGGTACTCCGCCCCGCCCTGCTCGGGCGACGAGTAGCGCACCCACTCCCCAGCCCGGACCAGGACGGCCTGCCCCGCGCGCACGTCCAATGCTCCGTTTTCATGCTCGACGTGGAGCGCGCCGTCGAGCACCACGGTCCACTCGTCGAACGCCGGGCGCTGTCCCGGCTCGACCCATCCCTCGGGCGACTGCATGCGCGCGACGCTCAGGCGGGATTCGCCCGTGTTGACGCGACCGACGAACTCGTCGATGAGCTTGGGCTTGGAGCCGACGGCCTCGACGCGGCTGGGAGCGGGGATGAGCTCAGGCACGGGCACCGCAGCGTAGTAGTAGGTCGTGGGTGAAGGCGTTCCGGACGGATGTCTGGTTCGCACGGCCACCCCCTCAAAGTGCGCGCGCGGCGGCCGATGTCCTTTTTCGGTCCAGAATATGTCAGCACTAAAGAACAATCCTGATCCCGCGCGCTGCCCGAACTGCGGCGAGCGCGTCAGCCCCCAGGCCACCGCCTGCTGGCTGTGCGGTGCCCAGCTCGACCCGCGCCGCTGGCATCGCCCGCGCGGCCTGCCCCAGCGGGCGCGCGCCTACTGGCGCTCGCTCACCTCCAAGCAGGACGCGGACTAGGCCCGCTCGCCGGTCAGCTCGAGCAGGCGCTGCGCGTAGGCGGGCGCGGTGGGCTCGGCCTCGTGGCGGAAGTAGCAGTGCACCGCGATGCCCTCTCCCAGCAATGGCGCCAAGCGCTGCGCCCAGCCGCGCAGCGCGACGTCGTCGTAGGGCGGCTCGCGCAGGCGCAGGTAGCGAAACGGCGCCGCGGACTCCATCTGGTTGACGCGCACCGCGGCGCGGCCCTCGAGCAGCGCCTCGACGCCGTCCCACGACGGATGGCGCAGGTCGAAGGCCACCCAGAGATCCTCGTCGAGGCCTTCGAGCAGCCCGCGCAGGAGGCCGTCGTCGCGCTTGCGGTCGTCGTGCAGACGCACGAGCAGCGGCCCGAGCCGGTCGCCGAGCGCCCGGACGCGCGCGCAGAACTCGGGCGCCTCCTCGAGGCGCCCCCACACCGAGATCCTGCGCGGCGCCTTGACCGCGAAGCGAAAGCCGTCGGGCACCGGGGCCGCCCAGCGCTCGAACTGCGGCGCCTGCGGCAGGCGGTAGAAGGTCGAGTTGAGCTCGACGGTCGGCAGCTGCCGCGAGTAGAAGGCCAGGAAGTCCGCCGAGCGCGTGCCCGCTGGATAGAAGCCCGGCCGCCAGCTCTCGAAGGAGAAGCCCGAGGCGCCGGCGAGCAGGCTCATCCCCACGAGTCGCGGTAGGCGGCCTGCTCGGGCGTCAGCTCGTCGATCGCCACGCCCAGCGCCGACAGCTTCAGGCGCGCCACCTCGCGGTCGATGGCCGCCGGCACCGGATACACGCCGGGCGCGAGGTCGGCCCCGTGGGCCACCAGGTCCTCGACCACCAGCGCCTGGAGCGCGAACGACATGTCCATGACCGCCGCCGGGTGCCCGCGGCCCGCGGCCAGGTTGACGACGCGACCGGAGGCCAGCAGGTTCAGGCGCCGGCCGCCGAGGTCGTACTGCTCGACCAGCGGCAGGACGTCGCGCACGTCGACCGCCAGGTCGCGCAGGGCGTCGAGGTCGATCTCGACGTCGAAGTGCCCCGCGTTGGCCAGCACCGCGCCGTCCTTCATGCGCTCGAAGTGCTCGCGGCGCAGCACCGCGCGCGAGCCCGTCACCGTGACGAAGACGTCGCCGCGCGCGGCCGCCTCGAGCGCGGGCATGACTTCGAAGCCCTCCATGCGCGCCTCGAGGGCGCGGACCGGATCGACCTCGCAGACGACGACCTGGGCGCCGGCGCCGCGCGCCCGCTCGGCCACCCCGCGTCCCGTCCAGCCGTAGCCGAGGACCACGAAGGTCTGGCCGGCCAGCAGCAGGTTCGTGGCGCGCAGGATCCCGTCGAGCGCCGACTGCCCCGTCCCGTAGTGGTCGTTGAAGATGCGCTCGGCGTGCGCCTCGTTGACCGCGATGACCGGACAGCTCAGGCGTCCCTCGGACTCGAGCGCGCGCACGCGCAGCAGGCCGGTGGTCGTCTCCTCGGCGCCGCCGATGAGCCGCTCGCGGACGCGGGCGCGGCCGTGGTGCAGGAGCGTGACGAGGTCGGCACCGTCGTCGAGGGTCACGTGCGGCCGGCGCCGCGCGCATGCCGCCACGTGGGCCGCGTAGGCCTCGGCGTCCTCGCCGCGGCGGGCGTGGACCTCCGCGCCGTAGCGCTCGGTCAGCGCAGCGGCGGTCTCGTCCTGGGTCGACAGCGGGTTGGCCGCGCACAGCGCCACCTCGGCGCCCCCGGCCATGAGCGCTCGCACGAGGTTCGCCGTCTCGGCGGTGACGTGCAGGCACGCCGCCACGGCGATGCTGTCGAGCGGGCGCTGCGCCTCGAAGCGCTCGCGGATGGAGCGCAGGACGGGCATCTGGGCGTCGGCCCATTCGATGCGCGCCTGGCCCGCCTCCGCGAGCGCGGGATCGGCGATGTCCGATGTTGCCGTGGTGGCCATCGCCGGGCCCCGGGGCTAGTACCGGTAGTGATCCGGCTTGTACGGGCCCTCGACCGGGACGCCGATGTACGCGGCCTGGTCCGGTGACAGGCGCGTGAGCCTGACCCCGAGGCTGTCGAGGTGCAGCCGCGCGACCTTCTCGTCGAGGTGCTTGGGCAGCACGTAGACCTGCTTCTCGTACTCGTCGTTCTTCGTGAACAGCTCGATCTGGGCGATCGTCTGGTTGGTGAACGAGTTCGACATGACGAACGACGGGTGCCCGGTCGCGTTGCCGAGGTTCAGCAGGCGGCCCTCGGAGAGCACGATGATCGAGTGGCCGTCCGGGAAGACCCACTCGTCGACCTGCGGCTTGATCGTCACGCGCCTGACGCCGTCCACGCGCTCGAGGCCGGCGATGTCGATCTCGTTGTCGAAGTGGCCGATGTTGCCGACGATCGCCTGGTGCTTCATCCGGCCCATGTCGGCGGCGGTGATGATGTCCCTGTTGCCGGTGGCGGTGATGAAGATGTCGGCCGTCTCGACGACGTCCTCCAGGGTGGCCACCTCGTAGCCGTGCATCGCCGCCTGCAGCGCGCAGATCGGGTCGATCTCGGTGACGATGACGCGGGCGCCCTGGCCGCGCAGCGACTCCGCGCAGCCCTTGCCGACGTCGCCGTAGCCGAACACGACCGCGACCTTGCCGCCGATCATCACGTCCGTCGCGCGGTTGATGCCGTCGATCAGCGAGTGCCGGCAGCCGTAGAGGTTGTCGAACTTGCTCTTGGTCACCGAGTCGTTGACGTTGATCGCCGGGAACAGCAGCTCGCCGTGCTTGGCCAGCTCGTAGAGGCGGTGCACGCCGGTCGTGGTCTCCTCGGTGACGCCCTTGATGCCTTCGCCGATCCGCGTCCATTTCTGCGGATCCTCGGCCAGCGAGCGCTGGAGCAGGGTCAGGAAGACGCGGAACTCCTCCGAGCCGGCCGTGGAGGGATCGGGCACGGCGCCGGCCTTCTCGAACTCGGTGCCCTTGTGGACGAGCATGGTGGCGTCGCCGCCGTCGTCGAGGATCATGTTCGGGCCGTCGGCGCCCGGCCAGGTCAGCGCCTGCTCGGTGCACCACCAGTACTCCTCGAGGGTCTCGCCCTTCCAGGCGAAGACGGGGACGCCCTGCGGGTTCTCCGGCGTGCCCTCGGGTCCGACGGCGACGGCGGCGGCCGCGTGGTCCTGGGTCGAGAAGATGTTGCACGAGACCCAGCGGACCTCGGCGCCCAGCGCGGTCAGGGTCTCGATCAGGACGGCGGTCTGCACGGTCATGTGCAGCGAGCCCATGATCCGCGCGCCCTTCAGCGGCTGCGCGGCGGCGAACTCCTCGCGTGTCTTCATCAGCCCGGGCATCTCGTGCTCGGCAAGACGGATCTCGTTGCGGCCGAACTCGGCCAGCGAGAGGTCGGCGACCTTGAAGTCGTGCTTGGTCAGGGTGGCGGTGGTGGTCATCGTGTCCTTGGGTTCGGGGACGGTGCTCAGGTCAGTTGGGCGGCGGCGGTGAGCAGGCGCTCGTGCTTGCGCTGCTCGAAGCTCAGCCAGTCGCTCTCGGCGATGTCGGCGGGACGCTCGGGCTCGGCGGCGAACCAGCCCTCCACCGCCTCGCGCAGCTCATCCTCGGCGCGCAGGCGCTGGGCGAAGCCCATGTCACCGAGGCCGACGTCGTGCTCGGTCAGCAGCTCGCGCAGGGTCCGCAGCCGCTGCAGCTCGGGCGCGCCGTACAGGCGGTACCCGCCCTCCGAGCGCGGCGCGTCGAGCAGCCCGACACGCTCGATGTAGCGCAGCATGCGCGGCGACCAGCCGGTGGTCTCGGCGGCTTCGTTGATGGTCAGCGCCTCCACCCCACAACCTTACCACGATTGTGTCAAGGTTCTGAAGCTCGAGCCGCTCCCGCCAATGCCCGCCGCCCTCGCCCACGCGGGCCTAGCGCTCGCCGGCGAGCTCGGCCTTCAGGCGGTCGAGGATCTCGACGGGCTGGGGGTCGACGCCGCGCAGCGCGGCGAGGTAGATCGAGACGAGGTCGCCGAGCAGGACGAGCGAGAAGACGCGCTCGACGGCCGTCTGGCCACGGGACTCGACGCGGTGCACGCCGGCGGCGCCCGGGGCGATCAGCTGCGCCGTCAGCTCGATGCGCTCCTTGACCCGCGGATGCATGTCGGCGTCGTCGAGGAAGACGGCCGAGAAGCGCCCGAACTCGGCGGCGGCGCCCCACCCGACGATCTCGTTGTGGTCGAGCTCGGGCAGCTCGAGCGCGTAGGCCGGCGCCTTGGCGTTCTCGTTGACCTGCGTCTTCCAGCGGTAGGCGATCGGCGTCGTTAGGCCGGCGCCGGCCACGACCGGGACGCTGCCGTGCAGCGCGCGGGCCAGGCGCTTGGCCAGGCCGTCGGGCGGTCCCTCGGGTCCCCATTCGATGACGAGCTCCTCGAGGTGGTCGGCGGCCACGTCGAGCTCGGAGTTCATCCCGGGGCCGACGCCGGCGAGGGCGGCGACCTGGAGCGCCGCGACGGTCATGTAGGCGATCGCCGCGCGTGGCTCGAAGCCGCCGGCCACCGGCACCACGGGCACGTCCTCGGCGCGCGCCAGGTCGGCCAGCTTGCCGCCGCTCGTCACCACCACGCGCTGCGCGCCGATGACGCCCGCCGCCTCGTAGCAGGCGAGCACCTCCTCGGTGTCGCCGGAGTACGAGGCGCACAGGACCGTGGTGTCGGGCGTGGTCCACGGCGGCAGGCCGTAGGCCTGCGCGGCCAGCAGCGGGCGCGAGGCGTGGTCGCCGAGGATGGCGCGCGCCAGCTGGCCGCCCATCGCCGAGCCGCCCATCCCGGCCACGATCATCCCGCCGGGCGAGTCCCAGGGCTCCAGGCCGGCGGACTCGACCTTCCACAGCGCGTCGCGCAGGTGCTCGGGGATCGCAAGCACGTCGGTCAGCTGGTCGGTGGGATCCGACCGGCCGAGCGTCTCGCGGTCGAGCTCGAGCTCCTCAGTGCTGGACATGATCGGCCCCTCCTCGGTTCAAAACGTGATCGCGCCGTCGGGCAGGTCGGTCTGCGGGAAGACTCGCACGCCGCGCGTGAGGACGTTGCGCGCCCCCACCGTCACGCCCTCGCCGAGCACGGCGCCGCCCGAGACGGTGCTGTCCTCGCCGATGCGCACGCCGGCCGCGACGACGCAGTCGCGCAGCACGCAGCGGGATCCGATCTCGGCGCCGTTGAGCACCACGGAGCGCTCGATGGTCGTGCCCTCGCCCACGCTCACGCCCTCGCCCAGGACCACGAGCGAGCCCACGTGCGCGCCGGCGGCGATCGTGCAGCCGCGGTCGACGAGCGCGGGCGGCACGATGCGGCCGTTGGCCTCGACGCGGTCGCCGACCGCGAGGTAGCTGGGGCCCAGGACGTCGGCCACGGCCGTGGCGACGTTCCCCTCGAGGATGTCGAAGGTGCCCTGGAGGTAGCGCTCGGGGGTGCCTATATCCAGCCAGTAGGCGTCGGCCGGGAAGCCGTAGAGGCCGTCGCCGACGAGCTGTGGCCACACCTCGCGCTCGATCGAGGCGTTGCGGTCGGGCGGGATGCGGTCGAGCACCGCCCGCTCGAGCACGTAGGCGCCGGCGGAGATGAGCTTCGTGTCGATCTGGTCGGCGCTGGGCTTCTCGACGAACTCCTTGACCGCGTGGTCCTCGTCGAGGCGCACCAGGCCGTAGCCGGTGGGATCGTCGACCGCCACGAGCGCGAGCGTGGCCGCGGCGCCGGTCGCGTCGTGCTGCACGATCTGCGCGCTGAGGTCGATGTCGGTGAGGACGTCGCCGTTGAGCATGAGGAAGCGCTCGTCGAGCAGGTCCTCGGCGTACTTGAGCGCTCCCGCCGTGCCGCGCGGCTCGGGCTCCTCGACGAAGCGCAGGCGCACGCCGTACTGCGAGCCGTCGCCGAGCACGTTGCGCACGGCGGTGGCGAGGAAGCCGCACGACATGACGACGTCGTCGACGCCGTGGGCGTGCAGCCACTCGAGCATGTAGGCGATGAACGGCCGGTCGACGAGCGGGACGACGGGCTTGGGCACGGTCGAGGTCAGCGGCCGCAGGCGGGTTCCCTCGCCGCCGACCAGGATCACCGCCTGCACGCGGCACCCCTCACGATCGCCCGATCCCCTCGTAGGTCAGCGCGGCGGCGCGCACGACCTCGGGATCGAGCGCGTTGCGCCCGTCGACGACCAGGTGACCGTTCATCGCCTCCGCCACCGCCTTGAAGTCGAGCTGCTTGAACTCGTCCCACTCGGTCACGAGCACCACCGCGTCCGCCCCGGCCACGGCGCTCAGCGCGTCGTCGGCGAACGTGAGCCCGGGCATGAGCGTGCGCGCCTCGCCCTCGGCGATCGGGTCGTAGGCGCTGACCTTGGCCCCCGCGGCCTGCAGCCGCGCGCTGAGCACGAGCGACGTCGCCTCGCGCATGTCGTCGGTGTTGGGCTTGAAGGCCAGCCCGAGCAGCGCCACCTTCCTCCCCACCAGCGACCCGAGGTGCTTCTCGAGCTTGGCCATGACCCGCCGCTTCTGCAGCTCGTTGACCTCGATGACGGCGTTGAGGAGCTGGAAGTGGTAGCCGGAGTTGCCAGCGAGCTGCTTGAGGGCCGTGACATCTTTGGGGAAGCAATTGTGGCAAATGATACAAGCACTGGTGGCGAGGGTGTGGGTGCCCACGACCTCCACTGAGTAGACCGGACCGGCGAACGGATGGCGCTTGGTGCTCGTCACGCGCACCCATGCCGCGCCGTCGTCGAAGCGGCGGAAGCCGGTGGGCGCGATCCGCTTGGCCTGCAGCGCAACGCTCGCGAGCACGCCGGGCCGATCGCGCTGGGGCACCAGTTGGATGGCGCGCTCGACCTGCTCCGCACCACTGATACGGATCCAGTGCGTGTCCTTCGTCGACTTCGCGGTGCGACCGATGCGGCGCGAGGCGACGATCCCGAGCTCCGCGAGGAGACGCATGACGCCATCCGCGAGCTCGTCGCTGACCGTGCCTAGCTCGATGATGCAGCTGGGGCCACCGTTGATGAGCGACCACGACCCGTCGCCCTCGAAGAGCCCCGAGAGTAGCGCCCACTTGTCTTCCAGCGGCCGATCCCAAATCAGGTCGGGCAGGCGCTGTTCATAGCTCGTGCGACCCAAGCCGAGCACCTGCGTCCACCACGCGGACGCCAACCGCGACTGCACGCGCACCTCGTGAGCGGTCGCCAGGCGGAAGTCGCGAACGCGTGCACCATGCCGCAGCCAATAGGCGGCGACCTCATCGACAAGATGCTGTTCGCGGTCGGGATGAAAGCTCCAGTGGAGACGCTCGGGCGTCGCATGACCCTCGGCGATGTAGAGCCCGACCACGCGCCAGAACGCAGCATCGAGAGCGAGCTCGCTTGCAACTTCGGTGCGGTTCTTCGCCGTCCGCATCGTCGCGCCGCGCAGCGGAAGCTCCGCGGCGGCCAGCTCGTGCAACCGCATCGTCCCAGTGCGCCTGATCTCGTGGCCTCTCCGGTCGGCGAAACTCAGCGCGACGATGTGCTCGCGGCGGGGGCGGACGATGAGCTTGTCGGGCGCGATCTCGGCGCCTTCCGCGGCGGCGAGCAACGTCGAGACGCCCGCGGGTGCGAGGTCGGCGGTGCGCTCCATCGCCAGCGGCAGCCAATCCTCGGTGGTGAGCTCCTCGGCGGGCTTGATCTCGACCTCGCCGCCTTCGCCGTCGCTCACCAGCCAGGGGTGGTCGGGGGTGCAGCGCACGCGACGGCCCATCTTGGTGCGCACCTCGACGAGCTCGCCCTCGTACTCGCGTCGCGTCGCACACATGACCGGCAGGAACAACGGCTCGGCCTGATCGGGCGCCCACGACAGGATCTCCAGCCCGGCTGGCTCGATCACTCCATCGTCGGCCGGCCCATCATCGGTCTCCAGCCGGCGCCAGAGATCCTGGAGCCGAAGAAGGGTCGTGCGGCCGTGATGACGCACGAGCACCGTCTCGTCGCCGGCCAGGCATGAACCCCCGAAGCCGACGCCCGCCTGGAGGAACTTCGGGCCGATCCGGTCGTCGAGGCCGATGCCCTTGGCGACCTCGATGACGTTGGCGCCGGTGACCTCGCAGACGTTGGCGATCTCGTTGATGAAGGAGATCTTGGTGGCCAGGAACGCGTTGGCGGCGAGCTTGATCATCTCGGCGCTGGCGATGTCGGTGCGCACGAGCGGCGCGCCGAGCGGCGCGTAGAGGTCGACCACGGCGTCGCCGGCCCAGTCGCCGTCGTCGCCGACGACGACGCGGTCGGGCTCGAGGAAGTCGCGCACGGCGGAGCCCTCCTTGAGGAACTCCGGGCACGAGACGTAGCGAAAGCCCTCCTTGCCCTGCTCGCCGAACACGCGCTTGATCGACGCGCCCGTTCCCACCGGCACGGTCGACTTCATGACCAGCGCGTGGCGGTCGGAGGAGGGCATGGCGCCGACGACGGCGTGGACGGCGCTCAGGTCGGCGTCGCCGGAGTAGGTCGGCGGCGTGCCGACGGCGACGAAGAGCAGGCGCGCGTGCTCGAGCGCGTCGGCGATGTCGGTCGAGAAGTGCAGCCTGCCGCGATGCTTGGAGACGAGCTCCTCGAGCCCGGGCTCGTAGATCGGGATCTCCCCGCGTCGCAGGCGCGCGACCTTGTCGGCGTCGATGTCGATGCACCAGACGTCGTGCCCCAGCTCGGCGAACCCGGCCGCCGTCACGAGGCCGACGTAGCCCGTCCCGATGACGCCGATGGGTTCACGCTGAGTGCTCATGGAGACGGCGACGGAGGCTATCGACTACCAGCGCCGGCCCTAACGGCCGCCGAGCGAGCGCAGCGAGCGCGCCAGCCCCAGCATCTGCTTGTTCGTCAGCGTCCGCAGCAGCGTGTTCGAGACCCAGTACGTGCCGCGGCGCGAGCGCCATGCCACGAGCTTGAGGCGGCTGCCGTCGTAGAACAGCTCGTACGTGCGGCCCCCTGAGGCAATGCGCTTGGTCGGGTCGTCGAGGATCGGCGGCGAGCGCCAGTCGGTGCCCTGGACGCCGTAGTACTGGCCGATCCGACCCTGGTAGGCGACGAGCCGGTAGGCGCGATGGTGGCGGCCGTTGCGATCGACGATGTCGTAGGCGCGCGCGTCGTCGCGCCGATAGCTGGCCGTCCCCGCCATGAGCGTCGGGTAGTAGACCGGGAGCCGGGCGAGCTTGACCTGGAGCTGCGCCGCGACGTCCTCCGCCCCCTTGCGGTTGGCCACGAGGCCGGGCACCGACGCCGGCTGGCGGCGGCGCTTGCGCTTGCCCTTGGCGCTCGTCCGCGCCGGCGCGGTCTCCCTGGCCGTTCCCCGCGGCCCCTTCGTGCCGCGCGCAGCCAGGAAGCTCTCGACCGTCCGGCGCAGCGCCGGGGCGCCGATCTCGACGTTCCCCGAGCCGTCGCCGACGTCCTGGGCGGGGAACTGCACCTCCTGGATCGGCTTGGCCGCCGACTCGGCGACCAGGCGCAGTAGCGAGAGGATGGCGGCATGCGAGTCGATGTCGGTGCGCACCGACTGCCCGAAGATGCGCAGCAGCTCCTTGCGGTTGGAGAAGACGCTCGAGACCCCGATCTGGTTCTTGGCCTCGCCGAGGAACGACTGCTGGCGCGCGGCGCGGATCAGGTCGTTGTCGAGGTGGCGGTAGCGGACGTAGTCCAGGGCGTCCGCGCCGCACAGGCGCTGGTAGCCGGCGCCGACGTCGATCGCGGCGTAGGGCGGGCCGCCGCCGGCCGGCGGATGGTTGTCGTTGAAGTAGCGGTGGTCGACGTCGACGTACACGCAGCCCAGCCGATCGACCGCGCCCCGGAAGCCCCAGAACGTCACGCGCACGTAGTGGTGGATGGGGATCTTCAGCAGGTTGCGCACGGTGCGCAGCGTGAGCCGGTCCTCCCCGTAGGCGAACGCGGCGTTGAGCTTCTGGCGGCCGTGGCCGGGGATGTCGACCACGAGGTCGCGCGGCAGCGACATGAGCGCGGTGGCGCCCTTGGAGGGGTCCAGGCGCACGAGGATCATCGTGTCCGAGCGCGTGGGCGGCGGGCGCTTCTGGAGCGCCTCGGACTTGCGCCGGTCGTCGCCGATGACGAGGATCGTCTGCGGCTTGCCGGGCGCCACGTCGGCCAGGAGCTGCTTGACCTGCGGGTCCAGCGGCGTCGTCGAGCGCCTGAAGATCTCGACCGCCTCCTTGACCTCCAGCAGCACGGCGGAGGCGACGGTGGCGGCGGCCAGGCAGACGATGATCACGCCCGCCAGCGCAAAGCGCTTGTACATCCCCCGCGCCAGACGCGGCGGGCCCTCGTGCTGCTCGGCGCTCACCGCACCCCGACGCGGCTCAGCGACCGCGCGATCGCCAGCATCTGCTTGTTGGAGAGCGTCTCGGAGAGGCTGTTGGAGACCCAGTAGACGGCGCGCGGCGTACGCCACGCGACGAGGCGCAGGCGGGTGCCGTCGTAGAAGAGCTGGTACTTGCGGCCACGCATGGAGATCTGCTCGGACGGATCGTCGAGGATCGGCGGCGACTTCCAGTCGGTGCCCTGGACCCCGTAATACTGCCCGTCCTGGCCGGCGCTGACCACGATCCGGTAGGCGCGATGGCGGCGATGACCGCTGTCGTAGAGGTCGTAGACGCGCGGGCTGCCGTCGGTCGAGTAGCTGCCGCGGGCCAGGCGCGCGCGCGCGTAGTAGAGCGGGAAGCCGAGGCTGCGCGCGGCCTGGGCGACGAGGTTCTCCGCCGCGGTGGTGTCGGTGATGACGCCGGCCGGCAGGCCCGGGGAGCGCCGCGCGGCGCGGCGCCTTGCCCGCTTCGACTGCTTGACGGCGCTGGGCGCGACCGCACGCGAGACCTGGGAGCCCGTGACGTGGAGGAACTCCTGCTTGGAGGTCTCGAGCTCCTGCGGCGTGGCGGTCACGAACTCCGGTCCGATGTCCGACCGGAAGCGCACCTCGCGGATCGGATGGCCCGACGACTCGAAGGCGAGCTTGAGCAGCCGCAGGATGGCCGCGTTGGAGTGCAGGTCGGTGTCGGTGTAGCGCCCGAAGATGCGCAGCAGCTCCTTGCGATCCCCGAACAGGCGTCCCAGGCCGATCTGGTCCTTGGCCTGGCGCAGGAAGTCCTGCTGGCGCGCCGCGCGCACGAGGTCGTTGTCGGCGTGGCGGAAGCGCACGTAGTCCAGCGACTTCTGCCCGCAGAGCTTCTGGTAGCCGGCCGGGACGTCGATCTCGGCGTACTGCCCGCCGATCGGGACGCCGACGTTGGAGTGGTAGTAGCGCCGGTCGACGTCGACGTAGACGCACCCGAGGCGGTTCACCGCGCGCTCGAAGCCGCCGAAGTTGACGTTGACGACGTGGTTGATGGGGATGTGCAGCAGGTTGCGGACGGTCTTGACCGCCAGGGCCGGCCCGCCGTAGGAGTAGGCCGCGTTGATCTTCGTCGTCTCGATCCCGCCGCCGGGCACCTGGATCGGGACCTTGAGGTCACGCGGGATGTTCATGACCGCGGTGGCCTCCTTGGACGGGTCCAGGCGCACGAGCATCATCGTGTCCGAGCGCGCCGGGTTGTCCTGCTTGATGTCGACGAAGCGCCGGTCCGAGCCCAGCACGAGGATCGTCTGCGGCTTGCCGGCGGGAACGTCGTCGAGCGCGCCCTTGAGCCCGGGGATGACGTGCCCGTCGCTCTCGTCCTTGACGATCGTCACGAGCTGGTCGACCTCCAGCAGCCCGGCCGACGCGACCGCGCCCGCGGTCAGGAGCGTGATGAGCACGCCGGCCAGCGCGAAGCGCTTGTACATGCCCCACGCGAGGCGGGGCGGCTTGTCGTCGTCCTTCGGGCTCATGCGGGGCTGCGAAGAGGGTAGGCGAGCGGCCGGAGGCCCCCGCCGCCCGCGCTACGCCAGCCCGCCGTCCACGGCGCGAAGCGACGGCTGCTCCTGCCGCTCCAGCCATGCCGGCAGGTGGCGCACGAAGTCGCCCAGCGCCTGGCGATAGCGAGTCAGCGAGGATACCGAGACCCACTCGTGCGGGCCGTGGTGCCCCCCGCCGACCGGGCCGAACTCGACCGCGGGGACGCCGACGTCGAGGAACGAGTTGGCGTCCGAGGCGCCGTCGCGACCGATCGAGAGCGCCTCGCCCTCGATCGAGCGTCCCACGGCCTCGCGCAGCGCCAGCACGTAGGCATTGCGCCGCGAGACCACGGCGGGGCCGCGATTGAACGTCTTGACGATCTCGAGGTCGCCGATCGCGCGGATCTGGGCCAGGATGTCGCCAGGGTCCTGGTTGGGCAGGTAGCGAATGTCGACGTCCATGGTGCACTGATCGGGGACCTTGTTGAACGCGTCGCCGCCGACGATCCGCGCGAGGTTGATCGAGGGGCGGTCGAAGAGGTCGGAGGACTCGCGGCTGAAGGGCAGGGTCTCGATGCGGCGGAAGGCGTCGTGGGCCTTGAGGATCGCGTTGTCGCCCAGCCAGGGCGTGGAGCCGTGCGCAGCGGTCCCGCTGACCGCGACGCGGACGGCCAGCACGCCCTTGGCCTGCACCCCGATGTGCAGGTCGGTGGGCTCCCCGGTCAGGGCGAAGTCGCCGCGCAGGCCCTCCTCGATGAGCGCGTCGGTCGAGCGGCGAGTGACGTCCTCGGCCTCCTCGTCGGGCACGCAGAGGAAGCGCACGCGCACGGCGTCCTGCGCGGCGACGTCCATCAGCGCGCACATCATCGCCGCCAGCGCGCCCTTCATGTCGTAGGCGCCTCGGCCGATGAGCCGGTCGCCTTCGATGCGGGGCGCGAACTGCCCGTCGCGGGCGGGCACGACGTCGAGGTGGCCGTGCCAGATCAAAGTCGGCGCGACGCGGGGACCGACGTCGGCCATGAGCACCGGGAGCCCGTCGAAGGAGCGATCCTCGACCGCCATCTCGCGCGCCTCCAGCCAGCCCTTGACGAAGCCCGCCGCCGCGCGCAGACCCTCCGCCGTGGAGGTGTCGTAGGTGATGAGGCGCTCGGCGAGGACCCGTTCGTCCATGGTCCGCCAGCATAGGGATCCTCTAGGGTGCGGCCGCGATGGCCGGACGCATCGTCCTGTTCGGTGCCACCGGGTACACGGGCGACCTCGCGGCTCGTGCGCTCGTCGCCCGCGGGGCCCGTCCCGTGCTGGCCGCCCGCAACGGAGCGCGCGTCCAGGCGCTGGCGGAGGAGCTCGGCGGCCTGGAGTGGACGCTGGCCGACGTGAGCCGCCCCCAGTCGGTACGCGCGCTGGTGGGGCGCGGCGACGTGCTCGTCTCGACCGTCGGCCCGTTCACGCCCTGGGGCGAGCCCGCGGTCCAGGCGGCGGTCGGCGCCGGCGCGCACTACCTGGACTCCACGGGCGAGCCGGCGTTCATCCGCGCGGTCTTCGACCGCCACGGCGGGGCCGCACACCAGGCCGGCTGCAGTCTGCTGACCGCCTTCGGCTACGACTGGGTCCCGGGCAACCTGGCCGGCGCGCTGGCCCTGCGCGAGGCCGGCGCAGCGGCCACGCGCGTCGAGGTGGGCTACTTCTCCCCGGGCGCCGGGGAATCGTCGCTGAGCGGCGGGACGCGCGCGAGCGCGGCCAGCGTCATGCTCGCGGACGGGTTCGCCTGGCACGGCGGACGGCTGGTGGCCGAACGCCAGGCGCGTCACGGGCGCTGGTTCGAGCTGACGCCCGGAAAGCGCGCGCGGGCGGTGAGCATGGCCGGCTCCGAGCACCTCGCCCTGCCGCGGGTCCACCCGACCCTGCGCGACGTCGGCGTCTTCCTGGGCTGGTTCGGCCGGGCCTCGGAGCCGCTGCGCGCGCTGTCGGCCGCCATGTCCGCGGTCACGAAGGTGCCGGGAGCGAGAGATGCGCTGGAGGGCGTGTTCGGTCGCGTGGTCAAGGGCTCGACCGGCGGCCCCGACGCGGCGGCGCGCGCGACCGGCCGCTCGGTCGTCCTCGCGGAGACCTTCGATGCCGGCCGAGCGCGCCTGCCCAGCGTCCGCCTGGAGGGCATCGACGCCTACGAGCTCACGGCCAACCTCCTGGCCTGGGGCGCGGAGACGGCGGCGAGCGGCGGGCTCCAGGGCATCGGCGCGCTCGGGCCCGTAGACGGCTTCGGGCTCGACGCCCTGGAGCGCGGCTGCGCCGAGGCCGGGATCGTCCGGGTCGCCGCTGCGCGGTGACGAGCTGCGGAGCTCCTCAGCCCTGCTCGGCGCGCCGCTTGAGCCCTTCGGCCGCCCCGCCGAGCAGGAAGTCGCGCACGGTGTCCTGCACCGGTCCGCGCAGCAGCATCCCCAGGAGGCGGCCCGGATCGGCGTCGAGGCCGTAGGTCGCGCGCGTCCGCCCGTCGCCGAGGTCGTCGAGCTGCCACCAGCCGTGCAGCGACGCGACGTCGCCGCGCTCCTGCTCCCAGTCGATGCGCGTGGGCTCCTCGTAGCTGAAGCGCAGCAGCGTACGGACGGTGCGGACCTTGGCGTCGGACTCCGTCTCCACCAGGGTCGCGCGGCCCCCACCGTCGCGCTCGAGGACCTCGACGTCCTTCAGCGAGCCCTGCCACTCGGGCGCGTGCTCGACGTCGGCGGCGATGTCGTAGCAGCGCTGCACCGGCGCGTCGATCTCGACCGTTCTCTCGCCGCGGATGTTGGCCATGCCGGCGGAGACTACTGCGACGCAGCGTCGTCGACGATCGGGTCGACGAGCGCGAACTCGCGGCCGTCGACCAGCCCGCGGTTGGTGAGCCGCAGCGCGGGGATGACGCCCAGCGAGAGGAACGAGACCATCATGAACGGGTACTCGAGCGGGCAGCCGAGCTCCTTGTAGGCGCGGTCGAGCGAGCGCACCTCGTCGGCCACCTCGGCCACCGAGCGGTCGGAGATCAGGCCGGCGATCGGCAGGCGCACCTCGCCGATGACCTCGCCGCCGTCGACCGCCACCATGCCGCCGCCCGTCTCGCGCAGCCGCTCCACGGCGGCGAGCATGTCGCCGTCGTCCATGCCCACCACGAGCAGGTTGTGGTTGTCGTGGGCGACCGTCGTCGCCACCGCCCCGCGCTCGAGCCCGAGGCCCTGCACGAAGCCGACGCCGATCGTGCCCGGGCCGCCGTGACGCTCGATGCTCGCGGCCTTGGCCAGGTCGAGGGCGGGATCCGCGCGCACCTCGCCCGCGACCACGGGCGCGTCGACCACGCGGTGCTCGGTGGCCAGCTCGCCAGGGACCATGCCGATCGCGCGCACGCGCGCGTTGGCGCCGCCGGCGGCGACGCGGAGATCGGCCGCCGTCGGCATGCGCGCGAGGCGCACCGTGTCCCGCGCCCGCGCCGGGTACGCGTAGGCGGGCGCGTCGCCGCCGATCGCCTCGCCGTCGGCCAACACCACGTGCGGGCGCAGCTGGGCGAGGTCCTCGACGAGCAGCACGTCCGCGCAGCGGCCCGGAGCGATCGAGCCGACGTCGTGGCGGTAGCCCATGTACTCCGCGGCGTTGACGGTGGCCATCTGGATCGCGACCAGCGGGTCCAGGCCGGCGCGGACCGCCGTGCGCACCGCGTGGTTGAGGTGGCCGACGGTGGCGAGGGTCTCGGGGTGCATGTCGTCGGTGACCAGCAGGGCATGGCGCGCGTCGACGCCGTCCTCGAGCAGCACGGGCGCCAACTTCTCGACGTCGTGCCAGGCCGAGCCCTCGCGCAGCTGCACCCACATGCCGGCGCGCAGCTTGGCCAGCGCGTCGGAGCGCAGCACGGTCTCGTGGTCGGAGTCGACGCCCGCCGCCGCGTAGGCGTGCAGCCGGTGATCGTCCCAGCCGTGCAGGCTCCAGTGCCCGGTCACGGGCCGGCGCGCGTCGAGGACGGCGCCGATCATCTCGTGCGTGGCGGCATCGGAGTCGATGACGCCCGGCATGTTCATCATCTCACCCAGGGCGGCGACGCCCTCCCAGCCCAGCGCCTCGCGGACGTCCCCGGGCGTGATGGTGGCGCCCGCGTCCTCGAAGCCCGGCAGCGCGGGCACGCACGACGGGACGGCGAGCAGGACCTTGAGCTGGAGCGCGCTGCCCTCCTCGAGCATCCAGCGGATGCCTTCGAGCCCGAGGACGTTGGCCATCTCGTGGTTGTCGATCAGGACGGTCGTCGTCCCGTGGGGCAGCACCGCCTCGGCGAACCGGCCCACCGTGACCATGGCCGACTCGACGTGCAGGTGGGTGTCGACGAGCCCCGGCACGAGATAGGCGCCCTCGGCGTCGAGCAGCCGCGTCGCCGGGCCGCGTGTGTGCGCGCAGTCGCCGAACATGGCCACGCGCCCGGCCTTGATCGCCACCTCGGCGCCGTCGAGCACCTCGCGCGTGTGGACGTTGACCAGGCGCCCGCCGGTGATGACGAGATCCGCCGGCTCCCGACCCATGCAGACGTCGGACAGCGTCCGGCTGACGGCGGAGAGCGACGGGCGGCCGTGGATCATTTCGCGCTCGGCGCGCTAAGCGCCCGCGATGCGCAGGAAGGCCTCCCAGCGCTTCTTGTCGCGCAGGGCGCGGCGCTGCTCCTCCGAGCCCTCCTCGGCGCGCTCGGCGGCCTCCTCGGCGCGGCGCAGGCGGTCCTGCAGGTCGGACGCGTCGAGCTGGTCGGGGGGCACGGCCTCCTCGACCAGCACGAGGACGCCCTCGGGCCGGACCTGGATGTAGCCCTCGCCCTGGGCGTAGCGCTCGACGTCGGACTCCGACCTGTACAGGCGCAGCTCCGTGGGCTCGAGCAGTCCGAGCAGCGGCTCGTGGTGGGCCAGCACGCCGATCGAGCCCACGGTCGTGCGCGTCGAGATCATCTCGACCTCGTCGCTGAAGACCTCGCCCTCGGGGGTGAGGACCTCCACCTTGAACGGCGTGCGCGCCATCAGGCCTCGTCGCGGTCGGCGCCCTCGTCACCGTCGTCGCCGTCGGCGCCCTCGTCGCGATCCTCGTCGGCGCCCTGCTCGCGATGCTCGCGCTCCTCGCGACGGCCCTCGCCCTTGTCCGCGCCTTCGACCACCGAGTCGATGCCGCCCTTCATGAAGAAGGCCGACTCCGGCAGCTCGTCGTGCTTGCCGTCCAGGACCTCGCGGAACGAGCGCACGGTCTCGTCGATCGGCACGTAGACGCCCGGCGTGCCCGTGAACTGCTCGGCCACGTGAAAGGGCTGGCTGAGGAAGCGCTCGATCTTGCGCGCGCGCTGGACCGTGACCTTGTCCTCGTCGGAGAGCTCGTCGATGCCGAGGATGGCGATGATGTCCTGCAGCTCGCGGTAGCGCTGGAGGGTCTCCTTGACCTCCGTGGCCACGTTGTAGTGCTCCTCACCCACGATGTCGGGCTTGAGGATCGTCGACGTCGAGTCCAGCGGGTCGACGGCCGGGTAGATGCCCTTCTCGGAGATCGACCGCGAGAGCACGGTCGTCGCGTTGAGGTGCGCGAAGACCGAGGCCGGCGCCGGGTCGGTGAGGTCGTCGGCCGGCACGTAGATGGCCTGGACCGAGGTGACCGACCCCTCGCGCGTGGAGGTGATGCGCTCCTGCAGCTGGCCCATCTCGGTCTCCAGGGTGGGCTGGTAGCCGACCTGCGAGGGCATGCGCCCCAGCAGGGCCGAGACCTCCGAGCCGGCCTGCACGAAGCGGAAGATGTTGTCGATGAACAGCAGCACGTCCTGACCCTGCTCGCGGAAGTACTCCGCCATGGTCAGGCCGGACAGCGCGACGCGCATGCGCGCTCCGGGCGGCTCGTTCATCTGGCCGAACACGAGCATCGTCTTGTCGATGACGCCCGACTCCTTCATCTCCAGCCACAGGTCGTTGCCCTCGCGGCTGCGCTCGCCCACGCCGCAGAAGGCCGACAGGCCGCCGTGCTCCTGGGCTAGGTTGTTGATGAGCTCCTGGATGATCACCGTCTTGCCGACGCCGGCGCCGCCGAAGAGGCCGACCTTGCCGCCCTTCGCGTAGGGCGCCAGCAGGTCGATGACCTTGATGCCGGTCTCGAACATCTCGGTCGTCGGGGTGAGCTCGGTGACGTCGGGCGCGTCGCGGTGGATCGGCCAGCGCTCCTTGACCTCGATCTCCTCACCCTCGTCGATGGTCTCGCCGAGGAGGTTGAAGATGCGCCCGAGCGTCACCTCGCCCACCGGCACGGTGATCGGGCCGCCGGTGTCGACGACCTCCGTCCCGCGGGCCAGGCCGTCGGTGGTGTCCATCGCCACGGCGCGTACGCGGTCGTCGCCCAGATGCTGCTGCACCTCGCACACGAGTACCTGCCCGTCCTCGCGCTCGACCGTGATGGCGTGGTTGATCTCCGGCAGCTCGTCGGGGAAGACGGCCTCGATGACGACGCCCTGGATCTCCTCGATGCGTCCGGTGTTCTGCTTCGTCTCGGTGTCAGTGGTCTCAGTGGCAGCCATAGGTCTCCGTTTCACACGAGCGCTTCCGCACCCGCCACAACTTCCATGATCTCCTGGGTGATCTCCGCCTGCCGCGCGCGGTTCATCTCGAGCGTGAGGTCCTCGATGACCTCGCCGGCGTTCTGCGAGGCGTTGCGCATCGCGGTCATGCGGGCGCCCAGCTCCGAAGCGGTGGACTCGAGCAGCGCTCGGTAGAGCGAGATCTCGACGTAGTCGGGAATGAGGCGCTCGAGGATCTCCTCGGGCCCGGGCTCGTACTCGACGAGCGCGTGGTGCCCGGTGCCCTCCTCGCCGTCGTCCTCGTCGTCGTCGGCCTCGAGGATGGTGGCTTCCTGGAGCGGCAGCAGCGTCTCGCGGCGCACCTCCTGCACGAGCGGCGAGATGTAACCGTTGTAGAGGATCTCGACACGGTCCACCTTGCCGTCGACGTAGGCCGACATGAGGTCCTCGGCGATCTCGCGCGCGTCGGCGTAGGCGGGGCGCTCGGTGAAGCCGGTGTAGGCGCCCGCGACCTCGCGGCCGCGGAAGGTCAGCGACGAGACGCCGCGTCGCCCGGACGCGTAGAACGTCACCTGGCGCCCTTCGCCCTCGTGCTCGGAGGCGGCGCGCAGGCCGGCGCGAAGGATCTGCGAGTTGAAGGCGCCGGCCAGCCCGCGGTCGGCGGTGACGAGCAGGATCGCGACGTTCTGCTCGCTCTCGTGCTGCTGGAGGATCGGCAGCTTGCCCACCTCGCCACCGGCCGCCTCGGCGGCCTGGCGCGTCATCCGGCGGATGGCGCCGGCGTAGGGACGCAGGTGGGCGATGCGCTGCTCGGCCCGGCGCAGGCGGGCAGCCGCCACCATCTCCATGGCCCGCGTGATCTTGCGGATGTTCTTGACGGAGTCGATCCGCCGCTTGACGTCGCGCTGCGAGGCCATGGCTAGCGGGCCACTACGCGGTGGCCGCGGCCTCCTGCTTGTCCTCGGCCTCTTCGGCGTCCTCGTCGCCGCCGTCCTCGTCGCGGCGGCGGATCCCCTCGGCCTCGCGCGTGGTCTCGCCGACCTGGCGCTCCTCGAGCGGATGGCCCTCCTCGTCGAGGTCGTAGCCGAAGTCGTCGGCGAAGTCGGCGACCGCCTTGCGGACCGCTTCCTGCAGCTCGTCGCCCCACTCGCCCTCGCGGATCTTCTCCAGCAGGTCGGAGTGCTCGGAGTGCATGCGCTGGGTGAGCCCTTCGAGGAACTCGGGCACGCGCTCGACCGCGATGCGGTCGAGGAAGCCGTTGGTGGCGGCGAACACCTGCACGACCTGGTCCTCGACGGCCAGCGGCGAGCGCTCGTCCTGATTCAGCGTGGCCACGAGGCGCTCCCCGCGCGCCAGCGTGCGCTGGGTCTCGACGTCGAGGTCCGAGCCGAACTGCGCGAAGGCCTCGAGGTCGCGGTACTGCGAGAGCTCCAGCTTCAGGCGGCCGGCGACCTTCTTCATCGGGGCGATCTGCGCGTTGCCGCCGACGCGCGACACCGAGATGCCCACGTTGATGGCCGGCCGGACACCCGAATAGAACAGGCTGGCCTCGAGGAAGATCTGGCCGTCGGTGATCGAGATGACGTTGGTCGGGATGTAGGCCGACACGTCGCCGGCCTGCGTCTCGATGATCGGCAGCGCGGTCAGCGAGCCGCCGCCCTCCTCGTCGGAGAGCTTGGCGGCGCGCTCCAGCAGGCGCGAGTGCAGGTAGAAGACGTCGCCTGGGTAGGCCTCGCGGCCGGGCGGGCGGCGCAGGAGCAGCGACATCTGCCGGTACGCGTAGGCGTGCTTGGTCAGGTCGTCGTAGACGCAGAGCGCATGCCCGCCGTTGTAGGTGAAGTGCTCCGCCATCGCGCAGCCCGCGTAGGGCGCCATGTACTTGATGGGCGCGGCCTCGTCGGCCGGCGCGGCCACGATGATCGTGTTCTCCAGCGCGCCGTTCTCGGCCAGCGTCTCGGCCAGTGCCACCACGGTGGCCATCCGCTGCCCGATGGCGACGTAGACGCAGCGAAGGTCCTTATCGCGGTTGTTGATGATCGTGTCGATCGCGATCGCCGTCTTGCCGGTCTGGCGGTCGCCGATGATGAGCTCGCGCTGGCCGCGGCCGATGGGGATCATCGAGTCGATCGCCTTCAGGCCCGTCTGCACCGGCTCCGTGACGGGCTGGCGCTGCACGACGCCGGGCGCCTTGACCTCGGCCGGTCGCGTCTCGGAGGTGCCGATGTCGCCCTTGCCGTCGAGCGGGCGCCCGAGCGGGTCGACGATGCGGCCGAGCAGCTCCTCGCCCACCGGGATGTCGAGCAGGTGATCCGTGCGCTTGACGGTGTCGCCCTCGACGATCTTGTCCCACTCGCCGAACAGCACGACCCCGACGTTGTCGGACTCGAGGTTGAGGGCCAGGCCGGTCACGTCGTGCGGCAGCTCGAGCATCTCGAGCGAGCGGCAGTTCTCCAGGCCGTGGATGCGGGCGATGCCGTCGGCCACGGACAGCACGGTGCCGACCTCCGTGAGCTCGGCGGAGTCGGTGTCCAGCCCCTCGATGCGACTCTTGAGGATGCTGGTGATCTCGTCGGGCTTGATCTGCATGGGCATCGTGGGTATCTCCGGTTTCGCCCTCCGTCGCCGCGAGCGGCGACCTGCGGGCGACGTTAGCTTTTTGCGACCTGCTTGCGAAGGTTCTCGAGTCGGGCGCGGATCGAGGCGTCGAGGATGGAGTTCCCGACGCGCAGGACGATCCCACCGAGGACATCCGGGTTGACCGTGCTCGTCAACTCCACTGTACGACCCGTCTGACGCCCGATCTCGTCGCCGATGCGCTCGGCGATCGAAGGGTCGAGCTCGATGGCGCTCGTGACCTCGACGGGCAGGAGGTGGTGGGCCTCCTCCCAGAGACGGTCGTACTCCCGGCGCACGCGGAAGACCACCGGCATGCGGTGGTTCTCGATCAGCAGCGCCAGGAAGTTGCGCACGGCTTCGTCCGCGTCGATGACCGCCTTGTTCAGCCCGTCCTTCTTCTCCTCGGTCGAGAAGTAGGGCGAGAAGAGGAAGGTCTGGAGCTCGCGCGACTCCGCGAGGGTGTCGGCGAACTGCCCGAGCTGCTCGCGGACGACGTCGACCTTGTCCTGCTCGGTGGCGACCTCGAACAGCGCGCGCGCGTAGACCTGGGCGATCTCCTCCATCAGTTCCTGCTGTCCCCGCTGAGCTGGCTGAAGTCGAGCTCCTGAAGAGCCTCTTCGACGAGCCGCCTCTGGTCGTCCTCGTCGAGCGCCTTGCGGGTCACCTTCTCGGTGGCCAGGATCGTCAGGTCGGCCACCTCGGCGCGGATCTCCTGGATGGCTCGCCGTGTCTCGGCCTCGATGTCGCGCCGCGTCTGCTCCATGAGCTCCTCGCGCTTGCGCCTCGCGTCCTCGAGCGACTCGCGCTCGTGGGCCTCGGCCGCCTTGCGCGCGCGCATGACGATCTCCTCGGCCTGGGCGCGCGCCTCGCGCAGGCGCGCGCGGTACTCCTCGAGCAGCTCGGCGGCCTCCGCTCGCGCGCGCTCGGCCGCCTCGATCGACTCCTCGATCATGCGCTGGCGCTTGTCGAGGGCGTCGGTGATGGCCGGCCACGCCCACTTGCGCAGGATGAAGAGCGCGGCGAGGAAGGCGATCAGCGTCCAGATCATCAGCCCGACGTCGGGGCTGACGAGGAAGTTGCTCGACTCCTCTGAGGCCGCTGCGGCCAGTGGCGTGGCGATGGCGAACATGACTCCTAGCCGAGGAAGAAGGCGATGAGGCCGAAGATGAAGGCGTAGAAGACGATCGCCTCGGTCAGGGCGAAGCCGAGCCACTGGATCGAGGTGATCTCGTCGCGCATCTCGGGCTGACGGGTCACCGATTCGATGACCTTGCCGAAGATGAAGCCGACGCCGATGCCGGGGCCGATGGTGCCCAGGCCGGCGCCGATGCCCAGCGCGATCGCCTTGCCGGCCTTGCGGCCGTACTCCTGGGGATCAGCGGCCTGGGCGATCTGCGTGATGACGGACAGGTCCACGGCGATGTGCTCCTTTAGTGCTCCGCGGCGACGGCGCCGCCGAGGTAGATCGCGGTCAGGGTGGCGAAGATGAAGGCCTGCAGCGTGGCCACCAGCCCGACCTCGAAGAGGAAGAAGCCGACGGCCAGCGGCCAGGTCAGGAAACCGAGGACGACCGAGCCGAAGATCGACAGGTTCAGCAGCACGACGAGACCACCGCCCATGAACAGGATCAGCAGGTGGCCCGCCAGGATGTTGGCGAAGAGTCGAACGCTCAGGCTGACGAGGCGCACGAAGTGCGAGATGACCTCGATGAAGAAGATCGGGACGCGCGCCGGCCCCTCGACGCCGGCCGGGATCCAGCTCTTGAGGTAGCCGATTATCCCCTTGGCGCGGATCCCCTCGACGTGGTAGCTGATCCAGACCATCAGGGTGAGCACCAGCGGGACGGAGAGGTTCGCCGTCGCGGCATAGAGCGCGAGGCTGGGGACCTGAAGCCCGAAGATGTCCACCTTGTGCTCGGTGTTGGTCGGCAGCGGGAGGTAGCCGATCATGTTCGAGAACCAGATGAACAGGAAGATGGTCGCGATGAACGGGAACCACTTCGCGGCCATGTCGTCGGGCATGTTGCCGCGCGTGATGTTGTCCCTCATCAGCGTGTAGGCCGCCTCGACCGCGGTCTGCAAGCGGTTGGGGCGTGCCTGCATGCGCCGCGCCACGTAGATCATCGTCGCGCAGGTCAGGACGGTGGCGATGATGATGTAGAGAACCGCCTTGTTGAACTCCAGCGGCCCGATCGAGAACCACGGATCGAGCTTGAACTCGTTCTGCGGCTTGTAGCTCTCGTTGATGTTGAGCGCCATCGCCGTGGCCGGTCCCGCCAGCAGCAGGACCAGCGTGCTCAGCGCGGTGAGGGTGCGGCGCGCCATCTAGGCAGGCTGCTCCGGCTTCTCGAAGGGGCGAAGGACCATGGACACGGTGAAGTAGGCCGTGAAAAGGACGATCACGAGCACCGCGGCGGCCAGCCCTGCCTCGTTGTCCTCCAACCCGGCGGCGAAGATCGTAAGGGCTACGAGCCATCCGCGCCCGATCATGGACCCGGCCGCGATGCCGGCGACCTTGCGCGGGTCGTCGGCGGCCATGGCCTTGCGGTTGAGCACGATCTGGAGCGCTCGCTGCACGAGCCACGCGAGCGCGCCGGCCACGTACCCCAGCATCGGCAGGCCGGCGGCCAGGAAGACGGGCAGGGCCAGGACCAGGAGCACGATGTCGAGATAGCGCAGCGCGAGCATCACAGGTCACTGAAGCGACGTGCCACCACGACGATGCCCGCCACGGCGCCGACGAACACCCCAGCGATGCCCAGCGGCACAGGCGCCCCGACGGCGGCGCCCAACCCGAAGCCCACCGCGGCGCACAAAACGACGGTTCCGACGAGGAGGCTTCCCGCCACCGCCCCGCGGTTCGTCGGCCTGTTCGGGCGATCGGTCATCGGCGTTGCGCTCTGGGGGCTCGATTTCAGGCATGAATGATGAGCCGCCTCGTGCCGAAGGGCACGTACCCGCGCAGCGCGGAAGTGACGCTGCGGCGTTCGGCTGTGAGGAGGTCGGGGACGGCCCTCCCGGCGGCGGCGCGAAGGCTAGCGGATCTCAGGAGCTTGTAACAACTTTGTGACAGTGCGCTCGAAGTCCGACGCTCGGTCGGTTTCGGCAGAATTGGCCGCGTGAGGCTTCGGCGCGAGCACGAGCTGCCGCCGCCACCGGCGATCGACGACGATCTCGGGCGGCTCCTGCGCCTGGCGCACGAGGGCCTCTACTGGCAGGACGAGGTCGAGGACCTGCTGGTCGCCATCCGTGACGGCGGCGATCTCGGCGAGCTGGCCCGCGCGGGCGGGCCGCTCATCAGCCGCTACGAGGCCATGCGCGTGGAGGTGCGCGCCCTGCGCCACCCCGAGCTGCGGCGCTACGTCTCGGCGCTCGACGAGGTCTTCGCCCACCACGCCATGGCGCTGCACTGCGCGCTCGACCTGCTCGCGGTGAGCTGGCGCTCGGAGCGCCTGCGCGAGGAGCAGGCGCGGCTCGGTGACCTGGGCGCGCAGGCCGAGCGGATGGTGGCGCTGACGCGCCAGATCACGGAAATGGCGCGGGGCTGAGCTGGTGGCGCATGACCACGCCCATCACCACGGCGGCGTCTCCCCCGCGGCCGACCGCCGCTGGCTGACGGTCGCCCTCGGGATCATCGTCCTCTTCATGGCCGTCGAGGTCGTGGCCGGCGTCGTGGCCGACTCGCTGGCCCTGCTCTCCGACGCCGCGCACATGCTGACCGACGCGGGCGCCGTCGCCCTGGCCCTCTTCGCCTCGCGCCTGGCCGCGCGCCCCGCCGCGAGACGCTTCACCTTCGGGCTGGGACGCGCGGAGATCCTCTCGGCGCAGGGCAATGGGGCGACACTGCTCGTCCTGGCCGGCGTCATCGCGGTCGAGGCGGTCAGGCGGATGTGGTCGACGCCCGAGGTCGAGGGCGGCGTGGTCGTCGTCGTCGGCCTGCTCGGTGCGTGCGCCAACGTCGGCGCGGCCGCGGCGCTGGGTCGCGCCGAGCGCCGCTCGCTGAACGTCGAAGGCGCGCGCGCCCACGTCCTCACCGACCTCTACGCCTCGCTGGCCGCGGCGCTGGCGGGCGCCGTCGTCCTGCTGACCGGCTTCGACCGCGCCGACGCGATCGCCTCGCTCGCGGTCGCGGCGCTCATGCTCTACACGGGCTGGCGGCTGCTGCGCGACGCCGGACGCGTGCTGCTCGAGGGGGCGCCGGAGGGCGTCGACCCGCAGGCGGTCGGGCACGCGCTGGCCGCCCAGCCGGGCGTCGTCGAGGTCCACGACCTGCACGTCTGGGAGGTCACCTCCGGCTTCCCGGCCCTCGCCGCGCACGTGCTCGTCCGCCCCGGCGACGACTGCCATGCGGTGCGCCGCGCGCTGCAGGCGATGGTCGGCGAGCGCTTCGGCATCGAGCACGTGACGCTGCAGGTCGACCACGCTCCGGCCCGCGATCGTCTGCTCGACATCGAGCCGCGCCGCTGATGGACGAGGCCACGTGCCGTGCGCGGCTGGCCGCCGGGCGCGTCGGCCACCTGGCCACCGTGCGCCCGGACGGGCGCCCGCACGTCGTGGCCTGCTGCTTCGCCCTGGAGGACGATCGGGTCTGGACGGCGGTCGACGCCAAGCCGAAGGCCACCGCGCGCCTGCAACGGCTGGCCAACGTCCGCGCCCACCCGTGGGCGAGCCTGCTCGTCGACCACTACGAGGAGAGCTGGGAGCGGCTGTGGTGGGTGCGCGCCGACGGCTCGGCCGCGGTGGTCGAGCACGGCGCCGAGCGCGATCGGGCGCTGGAGGCGCTGGCGGCGAAGTACCCGCAGTACGCGATGGCGCCGCCGGAGGGACCGGTCATCGCGATGGCCGTGGAGCGCTGGCGGGGATGGGCGGCGCGCTAGGCCGGCGGCGCGCTAGGCGCCGCAGAGCGTGACGGGATCGCCGAGCCCGCTCACCGCGGCGGGAAGCGACAGCGCGGCGGCCACCGCCAGCGCGGCCGCACCGGCGGCCAGCGCGCGCAGCCGGCGCGGGTGCCCGCCGGGCGCCGCGTCCTGAAGCAGCTCGCGCACGCGCGAGGCGGTGCCGTCGCCGCCGAGGGCCGCCATGCCGGGACGCGTCGTGGCGCCGGCGGCCGCCTTGCAGATGGCCGACGCGAGCGCCAGCCGGTCGGCGCGCCCGCGCACGGCGCAGCGGTCGGCGTCGCGCTCGATGTGGAAGCGCAGCTCCCGCACGGCGCGCGCGGTGCCGGGCAGCGCGCGGCCGAGCACCCGGCACAGCTCGGCGTAGAGGAGCACGAAGCGGTGGCGGCGCAGGATGTGGGCGCGCTCGTGGGCGAAGGCGGCCGACAGCTCGGCATCGTCCAGGCGCGCCAGAGCACCGGCCGAGACGACGAGCCTCGGGCGCGCGAGCCCGGCCACCCCGAGCACGACGTCGTCGCCGCCGACGATGACGCTGTCCTGGGGACCGCGGCCGAGCGCGGTGCGCACGAGACGGCGCACGGCCAGCGTGGCCTGGACCACGCGGCCCAGCGCCCACAGCAGCGAGATCAGCAGCGTCGCGCCGCCCACGGCCGCCAGCGCGTGCCCCGCGACCTGGTGGTGAGGCGCGCATCCCCATTCGGCGACGGCCTGGAGCAGGTGCGCCGGGTGCAGGAGCACGAGCGCCGCCGCCACGGCGCCGACCACGACGAGCGCGCGCAGGCCGAGCGCGGTGGCCCAGAGCACGGCGGCCGGCGCGGGGTCCGCGCGCTCCAGGCGCAGCAGGTGGGGAAGGACGATTCCCCCGAACGTGGCGGCGACGAGCGCCGCGGGCGTCATCGCATCCGCTCCGCTGCGACCTGATCGGCCAGACGTCCGAGCTCGGCGGCCTCGTCGCGCGGCAGGCTGCCGATCAGCTGCGCCAGGGCCACCTGGCGCGCCTCGGAGGACGCGCGGCGCAGCGTGTGCTCCATCGACCGCGAGAGGTACTCGGCCTCCGAGATCCGCGGCGCGTAGACGATCACGTGCCCCTCTCGACGGCGGTTCAGGAGCCCGCGCTCGGCGAGCCGGTTGAGCACCGTCTGCACCGTGTTGTAGGCGCCTTGGTGCTGCGATGGCAGAGCCTGACGCACCTGCTCGACCGTTCCGTCCTGCAGCCGCCAGACGGCGGCCATGATCTGCGTCTGGAGCTCGCCTTGGAGCGGCGTGACCTCGGTCATGGTGCGCGCATGATCGCAGACGCTCCGGGGCGCCGGCGCAGGTCCGCTCAGCCGCCGAACGGCGCGCGCGCGTGACCGTCGACGGGGTCGAAGGCCTGCAGGACGCGGCCGGAGATCGCGCCGTCCTCGGCGACGGTGATCTCGACGGCGTGGAAGAGCGCTCCGCGATCCTCGGGGCGTCCTTGCCCTGGGGTGCAGATGCCACGGAAGTGCGAGCACAGGCCCGTGCCGCCGCCCCCCGACACGACGAAGTGCGTGCCGTCGTGCACGTGGTGGTCGAAGAACAGCGCGTGCGCGCAGCAGACGAGCTTCACGTCGTGGCGGCGCACGAGATCGAGGAACTCCCGCTCGCGGATGCTGAAGCCCCATTCGGGATGCGGGGCGTAGCGCCCGTCGAACGCGGGCGGAATGTGCATGAGCACGACGCGGTGCGGCTCGGTCGCGGTCTCCAGGCTGTGGGCGAGGAACGCCAGCGCGTCCTCGTCGGGCCCGCTGGTGCCATCGGCCGAATCGATCTCGATCTCGCCAACCCTGCCCGGTGCGGCGTCGATGGCGATGAAGCGGGTGTGGCCGTAGGCGAACTGGAAGTTCGTCGGGCCGTGGATCTCGGCCCATACCTCGGGCCCGCTGGGATCGTCGAGGTCGTGGTTGCCGACGATGCAGACGTCCGGGACCGCGAGTCCCGCGACGAGCTCCAGGTAGTGCTCGTGCCGCTCGCGCGTCCCGGGCCCCGCGAAGTCGCCGAGATGGGCGAAGAACAGCGGCGCGGGACGCAGCCGGGCGGTCTGCTTCAACAGCTGGGCGAAGATGGCGTCGGCCGTCGGGTCGGGCCACGCCCCGCTGTCGCCGGCGACCACGAACGAGAACGGAGAGCGGACCGGCGCGGCGCTGATGCGCTGCGCCATGAGCAGGTTGCGCCGGCCTGTCATCGGGTGATGGTCTCCATCAAGCCGTCGCGCAACGTAGAGCGCCTGCTCGACCTCCCCGGGAGCCAGGCCGCCCGCGTCGTCGGCGCCATGGTCAGGTGCAGGTCGCTGACGACCCCGAGTCTCAAGTGCCACTCATGGACCGAGGTCGACGAGCTCGAAGGTGACCTCGCCGTCCTCCACGCGCGCCTGGCCCATCGTGTGCCTCGGGCTGCGACGGCGGTCGGTCGGGCTTCCGGGGTTGAAGATCTGAAAGCCGCTGGCCTCGTCGCGCTCGTGCTGGGGGATGTGCGAGTGCCCGAAGACCACCGCGCCGCAGCGCGGGAAGCGCTTGCGCAGGCGCTCCAGGCGCCCGGGGGCCGGGCCGGCGTCGTGGATCAGCGCGATCTTCGCGCCACCGACCTTGACGAGCCGCGCCGTGGGCAGCAGGTGTTGCAGCTGGAGGTCGTCGACGTTGCCGTGGACCGCGTGGACCGGCGGGCCGATCGCGCGGAGGTCCGTGTAGATGCCGGCGCTCACGAAGTCGCCCGCATGCAGGATCTCGTCCGCTTCTTCCAACCGGTCGACGCACGCCTCGGGAAGCTCCCAGACGTCCTGGGACAGGTGCGTGTCCGAGATGATGGCGAGGAGCACGATCAGGCCCCGCCCCGCCTGCCGAGGCCACGGTTGGCGAGCACGCGCTCGAGCACGCGGAAGGCGGGGCGCGGCAGCCCGGTCGGACCGATCAGAGCCGAGTCCCAGGTCGTCGGGCCCGGTTCGCTGTTCCAGTGGTAGACGTAGACGCGCGTGATCCGGCGGCTGAGCGGCACGAGGTCGTCGAAGAGGAAGCGCGTGGCGATCGCCGCATGGCTGACCGACTCGGGGAAGGTGACCCGGCGGCGGTTGGTGCGCGACACGATGCCGCCGGTCTCGGTGAACCAGATGAGCCCGCGGGTTGCCTTCAGCAGCCGGCGCGTGCCGGTCGTCCGCAGGCGATTGGCGTCGACGTAGTTGTGCAGGCCCCAGTAGCGTGGCTCGACCTTCGCCGCGCGGCGGAAGGCCTTCACCCACGAGGTCATGTTCGGCATGTCGAGGACCTCGGCGGCGAGGATCCGGCACGTCGGGCATTCGCGCCGCAGCTTGCGCCAGTAGGCGGCCACCAGCGCGGGCCGGTGACAGGTCGGCTCGCCGCAGTGGTTGGCCTCGTTCCAGGTGGCGAACTCGGTGACCCACGGATAGCGGGCGCGGAAGCGGCGGAACTCGTAGAGCAGGCGCTCGGGCGTGGGGAGCATGCGCCGGTCGATGCTCGAGTGCGTGAACGAGATCAGCGGGTTGACGTGCGCGGCGCGCGCGCCGGCCAGCCACTGGTCGAGCGCGGCGGTCTGGCCGGGGCTGGTCAGGGCATCCCAGGCCACGGCCCGACGGGCATAGTGGATGCCGCTGGCCTGGAAGCGCGCGTCGGTGAACATGTCCGGCTTCTGGTCGGCGATGCCGATCGTGAGCGCGCGCGCCGGAGCGGCCGCCGCGAGGGCGGCGAGCACCAGGACGAGCAGAGCGGCAAGGCGAGTCGGCATCGTCGAGAACCCGTGTTACCCACCGGAAGCCTGATCGCCGACCAGGACGGTGTCCTCGTGGGTGTAGGCGGGCGCGCAGCAGCACAGCAGCACGAGCGGCTCGTCGCCCGTGTTCACCAGCTCGTGCACCGCGCCCGGCGGGATGACGGCGCAGTCGCCGGCCGCCACCTGGCGCTCCTCCTCGCCGAGCGTCATGCGGCCGCACCCGGCGGTGAAGAAGTAGAGCTCCTCCGTCGTCCGGTGGTAGTGGGCGATCGTGCGCCCGCCCACCGGCACGGTGGCCTCGGCCAGGGACTGGTGAGCGGCCGGCGCGGAGCCCGAGCCGCCGACACCCGCGATCTCGCGGATGGTCGAGCCGTCCAGCGTCGTGAACGGCTCCAGATCGTCGAGCTTGGAGAGGCGCATGCGAGCGTCCCGCCGGCGCCGAGCCGGCGGGACGCGCACGCTATCGCAGCACGCATTCGCTACGCGATGGCACGCCGCGCGCGCTCGCGGTCGAGGCGCTGCGCGGCGGAGGCCAGCGCGTGGGCCGCGTGGCCGCGCAGCCGCCCGGGCGGCGGGTGGCCTCGGCCACGGCGCGCTGGGGCGCGCCGCGGGCCCAGGATGGGCGGATCGGCCTTCGCGAGCTGCTGGTGGAACTGGCTGTACACGACGTGCTCCCTTCGGGGCGGTTGGACGGTGATCCGCCCGGGAGCACGAGAAGCCAGTGATGGTGGCGCTCGGCCCCGGGCGTCTTGCCCGCGGCCGAACGCGATGACGCGCTAGGTCGCGGACCCGCTGCGGGCGATGAGGGCGCCGACCGGCGCCTTGGTGTCGAACGAGCGGGTCATCGCCACCGAAGGTAGAGGCCGCGCCGCGCGAACTCAAGTGAGGCTAACCCCACCTAACGCTTCACCCGGGCCGCGCGCACGCCGCGCCTCTCGCGTACCGCGGCGGGCCAGCTCAGCTCCACGCCGTCGCGCGCCAGCCGCTCGCGGAAGGCGTCGCGCAGCGCCGGCCGGGCGCGGACCTCGCGCGGGCGGGAGCGCCGCTGCGCGCAGAACGCCGCGAGCGCGCCGGCGACCTCGCCCACGTTCCACTCCACGGGATGCAGGCGATGGCAGCCATTGGTGATGTGCGTCGTGCCCAGGTTCTTGGCGCCGGGGAGCAGGTTCTCCATGCGCACCGGCACGAGAGCACCCAGCGGGATCTCGAACGGCGGGGCGTGGACGTCCAGATAGCCCTCGCCACCGGTGCGCGGGTGCAGGTCGATGCGGTAGGAGCCGATGCCGACGCTGTCCGCGTGCCGCATGCCGAGCTCGTGCTCGACGATCGTGTGCTCGGCGCGGATGCGGCGCGACTCGCGCACGTAGAGCGCCTTGGCCAGGCCGTCGTGCGTGCCGGTGACGTCGCCGCGCAGCCGCAGTCCCTCGAGCCCCTGCTCGGCCTGGAGCCAGTGCAGGAAGCTCAGCGACAGCTCGCGCGCGTCGTCGGCGTCGCCGGTCTCGCAGTCGAGCTGCGGCCAGTTGGCGATCGTGATGTCGCTGGCGTAGGCGCCGGGCGCGAAGTTCGCCCGCGCGGCGATGCGGCGGAAGGTCCACAGCTCGCGGTCGCCCTCGTCGTCCTCGCGGTCGAACCCGAGCGCGGCGGGATCCCCGTCGGGGTTGGGCTCGAGGCGACGGGGCGTCAGCACGCCGGTCTTGGGATCGGGCGCCAGCCAGCCCAGGTGCGATCGCCAGCGCTCGTAGCCCGCCGGCCGCCCGATCGTGTGGTCCTCGCCCGGACGGTGGTCGAGCGCGAAGCACCACGTGGGCGCCTGGATCGACTCGGGCCGGGCGCGCGCGGGCGCGTGCGGCTCGCCCGTCATGGCCTGCGACTCGATCCCGGTGACGTGCTCGCAGCCGGCCAGGGCCAGGAGCTCACCCGTCTCCGTCGCGTCGATGACCCAGTCGGCCTCGACGGTGATCTCACCCTCCGGTCCGCGGAGCGTGACCGCCTTCACGTGGTCGCCCTCGACGGCGGCCGCCACCGGGGCGTGTCGCACGAGGCGCGGGCTCGGCCCGAGCATCGCCTCGAGAACCGCCAGCGCCGCGCGCGGCTCGCAGCACAGCGCGCTGACGCGGCCCGCGCCGGGGTTGAGATCGGCCGTGGCCCGCGCCGCGGCCGTGAGCGGGTAGTGGGCGCGGTAGTGCGCGCGAATGCCCTCGCGCAACGCGCGATACGAGGCCGTGCACCCGAAGCGCTCGATCCACGGATGCTCGTCGGGCGGCACCGCCTGAGCCGTCAGCTGTCCGCCGACCCAGTCGGTGGGCTCGGTCAGCACGACGTCGCGTCCGGCGCGCGCGGCGGCGAGCGCCGCCGCCACGCCGCCCAGGCCTCCCCCGACCACGAGGATCTCGGTCCGCACCACGTGCAGTGTGCCTGCCGGCCAGGCCCTTAAATGGCGCGGCCCCGGTGGAGAGCCGGGGCCATCGATGCGCCGGTATCGCGAGGAGTTGCTCGGTCCTACCCGAGCGGCGCGCGTTCCATGCCCCGGGATGGCCCTAGGCCGCGACGGCCGGCAACCCCACCCCGATGACCTTGAGCCGGCGCGAGAGCGCGGTGAAGGCGAAGGCGGTCATCTCCTGGCTGGAGTAGCCCATGTAGACGTACTCGTCGCCCAGCTCGTAGCCCGGCGGAACGAGCACCCCCGCGGCGGCCGGCAGGGTGGCCATGAGCTTGTCCTGGATGCGCCGCGCGTGCGACGGATCGCCCGCCTTGCGCTGCAAGAACCACGTGCCGTAGGCGACGTGGCGGTGCTCGTCCTGGGCGATCTTGCCGAAGCCGAGCCGATGGCCGGGGAGGATGCCCTGGCGCTCCATCCAGGCGGCCTGGAAGTGCTGGCCGGTGAGGGCCAGCGTCCCCTCGATGACCATGTGGTAGACGACCACGAAGTCGATCTTGGCCTCGATGTCGCGGGGGTTGGCCACCAGCGCCTGGTTGGCGTTCACCAGGTGCTCGTCGAAGAGCGTCACGTAGTGCGCGTTGAGCTGCGCGCGGCAGCGCGAGAGACGGTCCTCGAAGCTGCCGTCGTAGCCCAGGACCTCCTCGTAGAGGCGGTTGAAGTGCTGGGCATGACGCGCCTCGTCGACCTGCTGGGTGGTGAGGAAGGCCTCCTCGTCCTGGTCCTCGTAGGCCATGACGAGCCCCGAGAACTGCGTGGTCACGCGCTCCTCGCCCACGAAGAAGTTGGCCAGTCCCCACGACGCGTCCTCGCGGTCCTGCGCGGACAGCGCCTCCCAGTCGCGCCGGTCCTGCGCGAAGTCGATCGCGTGCGAGACCCAGCTCTGGCGCTCCCACAGCTCGAAGAGCTGACGGGGCGACATCAGCGTGACGTGGGCGAGCTTGGACTCGTCGCTGATCGTGCCCACGTCGCCCTGGGTGGCGAGGTCGAGGAGGCTGGCCATGGCCGGATAGGACCAGACGTTTGACACCGTGTCAAGCGCTTAGCGGTCAGGTAGCCTCACGTTGTGGCCTCGGCGCAATCCAGGCGCGCAACTCCGACGACCAAGCGGGCGGCGATCCAGGCCTCCGTCCTGGCCGCGACCGAGGCGCTGCTGGCGGAGGGCGCCTCCTACGCCGACCTCAACATCGAGCGGATCGCCACCCGGGCCGGGATCTCGCGCACCGCCTTCTACTTCTACTTCCGCGACAAGCGCGAGCTGCTCGTCCGCCTCACCGAGGACGTCAACGACCGCCTGTACGAGCAGGCCGACATCTGGTTCTCGGGCGCGGGCGACCCCGAACGCGAGATCCGCCAGGCGCTCACCAACATCGCGGCGCTCTACGGGCAGCACGGCGTGCTGCTGCGCGCCATCGTCGAGGTCTCGACCTACGACGCGGGGGTGGCGCACTTCTGGCGCATGACGGTCGGCCGGTTCGTCGATGCCACTCGGCGGCGCATCGAGGCCGAGCAGGCGGCGGGCCGGGCCGTGGCCCGCGACGCGCACGCCACCGCCTTCGCGCTGGTGTGGATGACCGAGCGCTCGATGTACGAGCAGTTCGTGCAGCGCCAGCCCCTCGCCGGCGATGAGGTGGTCGAGGCGATGGTGGACATCTGGCTGCGCGCGGTCTACGCGTCGTAGCGGACCGCGTCGAACTCCTCGGTCTCGCGCCGCACCTGCGCGAACTCGCCGGTTTCCAGGCGGCGCTCCACGTCCTGGTCGATCTCCGCCTCGGTGGCGCCCATGCGCCGCAGGCGGATCGTGTCCAGGCGCTTGAACTTGAGGATCTCGAGCACGTAGACGAGGTAGACGGAGGCCGCGATGACCAGGGCGCCCATCAGTCCGACGGCCACCGTCCACGGCGCGTCGAAGTTGCCGTGGTGGTCGGAGTAGGGCACGAAGCGCAGCGCGACGGCGAAGCCGCCGAGCAGGATCGTCCACGCGTAGAGGTAGAGCACCGTCCGGCGCTGGCTGAAGCCCAGGCGGCTCAAGCGGTGGTGGAAGTGGTTGGCGTCCGCGCGATAGATCGGCCGCCGGTACTTGACCCGCTTGAGGACCACGAACGTGGTGTCCAGGAACGGGACCGCGAGCACCACCAGCGGGAAGAGCAGGGCGAGCACGGCCTGCGTCTTGACCGCTCCCTCCACCGCGACGGCGCCGAGCAGCAGCCCGAGGAGGTTCGAGCCGCAGTCGCCCATGTAGACCGACGCCGGGTGGAAATTGTGGATCAAGAAGCCGAGTGCCGCGCCCGCGGTGAGCGCCGCGAAGACGGCGGCGTGGTTGCGCTCGAGGTCGAAGGCGATGATCGCGAACGCGATGGCGCTGATCGCGCACACGCCGGCCGCCAGGCCGTCGACCCCATCGGAGAGGTTGACCACGTTCATGATGGCCACGAGGCCGGCCACCGTGATCGGGCCGCCGGCGCTGCCGAAGCTCACCGCACCGACGAAGGGCAGCGTGATGTTGGTGACCTCGACGCCCGCGGCGACCGGGATGGTCGCGGCCACGATCTGGCCGGCGAGCTTGGCGCCGGGGGGCAGGTCGAAGCGGTCGTCGAGCGCGCCGACCAGGGCGATGAGGACGGCGCCAGCGAGGATGCCCTCGAAGCGATCCTTGGTGGCGCCGCCGAAGTCCAAAAACAGCGCGGAGGCGACCAGCACCCCGCCGAGCATCGCCAGGCCGCCGAGCAGCGGGGTCGAGCCGGCCCCCAGCCCGCGCTCCTTCGGCTGATCGACGGCGCCGACGCGCCGCGCCAGCCGCGCCGTCAGCGGCGTCAGCAGCGCGGCGATCGCGAAGGCGGACAGGAAGGCATAGACCGCGTCGGCCTCGGACATCAGCCTGGGGAGCCTAGAGCGCCGGGCGGCCGATCCCGCCGCCGGCGCCGGGCTCAGGCGACCGCGGCCTGCGAGCTGAGGTGCTCGTAGAGCGGATAGCGATCGGCGATCGCCGCGACCCGCTCGGCCAGCTCGCCGCGACGCTCGTCGAACTCCGCCGACAGCGTGGCGACGATGATCCGCCCCACCTCGTGGAAGTCGTCGAGCTGAAGGCCGCGCGTGGCGAGCGCGGGCGTGCCCACGCGCAGGCCGCTGGTGACCATCGGCGGACGCGGATCGAATGGGACCGCGTTGCGATTGACGGTGATGCCCACGTCGTGCAGGCGATCCTCGGCCATCTTGCCGTCGAGCTCGGACTCGCGCAGGTCGACAAGGATCAGGTGCACGTCGGTGCCGCCGGTCAGCACGTTGACGCCCGCGCTCTCGGGCGCGCCCAGCAGCTCCTCGGCCAGCGCCTTGGCGCCCGCCACCGTGCGCCGCTGGCGCTCCTTGAACTGCTCGCTCTGGGCGATCTTGAACGCCACGGCCTTGCCGGCGATGACGTGCTCCAGCGGACCGCCCTGCTGCCCCGGGAAGACCGCCGAGTTGATCGCCTTGGCGTGCTCCTCCCTGCAGAGGATGAGCCCGCCGCGCGCACCGCCGAGCGTCTTGTGCACCGTGGAGGTGACGACGTCGGCGTACGGCACGGGGTTGGGGTGCTCGCCGGCGGCCACGAGGCCCGCGAAATGGGCCATGTCGACCATGAGGTAGGCGCCGGCGGCGTCGGCGATGGCGCGGAAGCGCTCGAAGTCCAGGAAGCGCGGGTAGGCGCTCCAGCCGGCGAGGATGAGCTTCGGCCGGCGCTCGTGGGCGATGCGCTCGACCTCGTCCATGTCGATGAGGCTCGTCTCGCGCGAGACCTCGTAGGGGGCGATGTCGTACAGCCGTCCGGAGACGTTGAGCTTCATCCCGTGCGTCAGGTGCCCGCCGTGGGGCAGGGCGAGGCCCATGATCGTGTCGCCCGGCTGCAGCAGCGCGTGGTAGACCGACGCGTTGGCCTGGGCACCGGCGTGCGGCTGGACGTTGGCGTGCTCGGCGCCGAAGATCGCTTTCGCGCGATCGATCGCAAGCTGCTCGACGATGTCGACGAACTCGCAACCGCCGTAGTAGCGCTTCCCGGGATAGCCCTCGGCGTACTTGTTGGTCAGCACGCTGCCCTGGCACTCGAGCACGGCCTGGGGCACGAAGTTCTCCGACGCGATCATCTCGAGCGTGCGCTGCTGGCGCTCGAGCTCGTGCTGGACGGCGTCGGCGATGTCGGGATCCACCTCGGCCAGGGGCCGATTGAAGAAGTCGGAAGGGAGGTCGGTCATGGACCCGCGACGGTACCATGGCCGCCCGCCGCAGCCGGCTACCCGGACGTAGTGAGCGTGGGCGCAGCCTGGATGCCGTTCACGCGAGCGCGGCCGCGATGTCGTCCTCGGGGACGGCGCCCGCGCGGACGATCGACCACCGCGCGCCGCGCTCGTAGGCGCGCAGGTCGACCACCGTCGAGGGCGTGCCCGGCAGCTCTCCCCCGTCGAGCACGAGATCGGCGCCCGCGCGGATCGGCTCGGGCACGTCGGTCAGGCGGCGCGCGTCGGCGCCGCCCGCGGCGTTGGCGCTCGACTGGAGCACCGGCCAGCGCACGTCGCCGAGCGCCGCGAGCGCGGATGGCCAGGCCGGGACGCGCACGCCGAGCGTCTCGCGCTCGCTCGCGCAGGCCAGCGGGTAGCGGTGCGCGGGGTTGGGGAGCAGGAGCGTCACCGCGCCGGGCAGCAGCGCCTGCAGGGCGGCCGCCGTGCGCGAGCCCAGCTCGGGGAGCGCGGCAAGCGCGAGCTCCAGCGCGAAGAACATGACCGCGGCCGGCTTGTCGGGCTGGCGGCGCTTGAGCCGGTACAGCCGCTCGACGGCTTCCTTGGAATCCGGCTCGCAGGCCAGCCCGTAGACGGTGTCGGCGGGAAAGACGGCCACGCCGCCGACGGCGATGCAGCGCGAGAACGTCTCGGCGTCGCCCGCGCTCAGCGCCACGCGACCACCACACGATCGACCCCGGCGAGGTCCGCGCGCCGCTCGGTCCGGCCGAAGCCGGCCTCGCGCGCCAGGCGCTCCACCGCGCCGGCCTGCCCGGCCCCGACCTCGACGGCCAGCACGCTCGCGCCGCCGGCGGCAGCGGCCGGCACGAGCAGGCGGAGGACGTCGAGGCCGTCCGGGCCCGCGCGCAGCGCGAGGGCGGGCTCGTGGCGGACGATCTCGGGCGCCAGCTCGGCGGCGTCCTCGACGTAGGGCGGATTCGAGACCACCGCATCGACCACCCCTATGCCCTCCAGGAGGTCGGCGCGCAGGAACTCGACGTCGAGGTCGAGCCGCTGCGCGTTGGCGCGCGCGACGTCGAGGGCGTCGGCGCTCACGTCGGTGGCCAGCACGCGGAGGTCCGGCCGCTCGTCCTTCAGGGCCAGCGCCACCGCGCCGCTGCCCGTGCCGACGTCGACCACCCGCGCGCCGCGGGGCATCGCCTCGAGCGCGGCCTCGACGAGGGTCTCGGTCTCCGGGCGCGGGATGAGCACGCGGGCGTCGACGTGCAGGTCGAGATGGCGAAAGCCCTTGTGGCCGGTGATGTAGGCGACCGGCTCGCGCTCGAAGGCGCGCCGGCGCACGGCGTCCTGGAAGGCGCGTATCGCCCCGCCCTCGACGGTCCGTCGGCCTTCGGCGACGAGCGCCAGGCGATCGACGCCCAGGACGTGCGCGAGCAGGACCTCGGCGTCCAGCCGCGGCGTGTCGATCCCGGCGGCGCTCAGCGCGATGACCGCCGAGTCGAGCGCCTCGCGGACGGGCGTGCCGGGCACGGCGGCCTAGCTCGAGGCGGTGGCCTGGGCCTCGAGGCGCCGGCGCTTCTCGTCGGACGACAGCGCGTCGGTGAGCTCGTCGAGCTCGCCCTCGAGGACCGCGTCGAGGTTGTGCACCGTGCGCTTGACGCGGTGGTCGGTGACGCGCCGCTCGCCGTAGTTGTAGGTGCGGATCTTCTCCGCGCGATCGCCGGTCCCGACCTGCGCGCGGCGGTCGGCGGCCAGCTCGGCCTGCTGCTCGGCCAGCGCCTGCTCGTACAGGCGCGCGCGGAGGACGCGCATGGCCTTCTCGCGGTTCTGCAACTGGCTCTTCTCGTCCTGCATCGAGACCACGATCCCGCTGGGCTTGTGGGTGAGGCGCACGGCCGAGTCGGTCGTGTTGACCGACTGCCCGCCGGGCCCCGACGAGCGGTAGACGTCGACCTGGAGGTCGCCCGGGTCGATCTGGACGTCGACCTCCTCGGCCTCGGGCAGGACCGCGACGGTCGCCGTGGAGGTGTGGACACGGCCCTGCGACTCGGTGACCGGGACGCGCTGGACGCGGTGCGTCCCGCCCTCGTACTTGAACACCGAGTACGCGCCGTCGCCGCTGATCTCGAAGGTGTACTTGCCGTCGCCGATGTCGAGCGGGTCGACCTTGAAGCCCCGGCGCTCGGCGTACTTGGTCAGCATCCGGTAGACGTCGCCGGCCCACAGCCCGGCCTCATCGCCGCCGGCGCCGCCCTGGACCTCGACGATCACGTCCTTGTCGTCGTTGGGATCGCGCTCGACCATGGCCAGGCGGATCTCCTCGTCGAGCTCCTCGACGCGGCCGCGCGCGGCGGCCAGCATCTCCCGCACCTCGGGATCCTCGCCCTCGTCGAGCAGCTCCTGCGCCCCGGCGGCGTCGTCCGTCGCGCGGCGCCACTGCTCGGCCAGCTTGGCCGCGCCCTCCAGGCGGCGGTAGTCGCGCCCGACCTCGGCGTAGCGTTGGCGGTCCGCGATGACCTCGGGATCGGTCATGGCGCGCGACAGCTCGGCGAAGCGCGCCTCGATCTGCTCGACGAGCGAGTCGATCACGCCACCACCTCCATGCCGACCCTGTCCTCCTCGGAGACCTCGAGCGGGTTCTCGACGGCGAGGACGCCGTTCATCGCGGCGATGGCGACCGCGAGCTGGTCGAGGTCGGGCTCGCGCGTGGTCAGCTTCTGGAGCTGGAGCCCGGGCCACATGACCGCGCGGACCCACCGCCGGCGGCGGTTGCGTCCCGCGAACTTGATGATCTCGAACGAGATGCCGGCGATGAGCGGAACGCCCACGATGCGCGTGAGGACGAGCAGGTACCAGGCCGGCAGGCCGATCGGGGCGAAGACGAAGATCGCCACGATCATCACGATGAGGAGGAAGCTCGTGCCGCAGCGCGGGTGCAGGCGGCTGAAGCGCTGCGCGTGCTCCGGCGTCAGCTCGAGCCCCGCCTCGTAGCAGGAGATCGTCTTGTGCTCGGCCCCGTGGTACTGAAAGACGCGCCGCAGGTCGCGCAGGCGCGAGAGCAGCAGCAGGTAGCCGAGGAAGATCGCGGTGCGGACGATGCCCTCGACGAGCCAGAACAACAACGACGAGCTCAACTGGTCCTTGATCAGGCTCGTGAGGCCGACCGGAACGACGAAGAACAGCCCGATCGCGAGCGCCACCGCGACGAGCACGGTGACGGCCCACATGCCGCCCGAGATCTCCTCCTCGTCCTCGGGGAGCTGCGCGTTGGCCGACAGGCCGAGCGCCTTGAACCCGATGACCAGCGACTCGCCCAGGGCCACCACGCCGCGGACGATCGGCAGGCGCAGCAGGCGGTGCTTCTTGAGGATCGAGGTGAGCGGGAACGACTTGACCTCGATCTCGCCGTGGGCGCCGCGCTCGGGATCGACGCCCTTCTCCGACAGCTCCTCGGGCAGCGCCTTGCGGACGGCCACCGCCCACGTCGACACCCCGCGCATCATCACGCCCTCGAGCACGGCCTGACCCCCGACGGGGGCGTCGCGTTGAGCGATGAGTGCCCCGTCAGGGAGCCGCTGGGTGTCTGCCATTCCGCTCCTAGGAGCGGGCGCCGCGCTTGGCGGCCCGGCGCTTGAAGCGCTCGACGCGACCACCGGTGTCGACGAGCTTCTGCCGGCCCGTGTAGAACGGGTGGCAGTTGGAGCAGATCTCGACGTGGATCTCGGGCTGGGTCGAGCGCGTCGTGAACTCGTTGCCGCACGTGCAGCGCACGTGGGCCTCGACGTACTCAGGATGGATTGCGGTCTTCATAGCTCGAGTTGAGTCTAGCTGGCGCCCGGGATCATTACGACGCGAACGGACACGGGCGGGTCACGATGTTGTCCCCCTCCGTGACCTCGTCGACCTCTCCTCTGGCGTCGAGCGTGAAGCGCACGCTCGAGCCCGGCAGGCAGCGCGGCGCGACGAAGGTCACGGTGCGCCGGGCGCCGGCGGCGAGGCCGTCGGCGACGCGCTGGGCGGGCTGGTCGGGACCCGCCACGCTGAGCAGGACGTCGAACGCGCCCGCCGCCGTGCGGCCGTCGTTGGAGAGCGCAAGGCTGTAGGTCGCTTGGTCGGGCAGCGGGCCGGCCGTGGCGGTGAGCGGGCCGGCGCGGAGGTCCGGACGCTGGTCGGGCTGCTTGCAGATCGGCGTCTCGCGCCTGGCCGAGCGCAGCAGCGTCCCGCCCCTGCCGTACCAGCGGAAGTGCACGACGGCCTTGTAGGCGCCGGGCGCCGTGAGCGCCTGCACGCGCTGCGTGAAGACGAAGCCCGCCGACCGCCCAGGCGCGGACTTCTTCCACACGCCGAGCCCGGGGACCCTGACGGCGGCGAAGTCCGGCGCGAGGCCGGGTCGTGCGAGCAGGTCGAAGCGGATCCACATGCGCCGCGTGCCCTTGATCGAGGGCATCGAGGCGGTGAACACGACCGCGCGGTCGGCGGCCTGCGGGCCGGAGACGCACGAGGCGACCTTGGCCCGCAGCGGGGGCGCCTGCGCCTGCGCGACGCTCGCCACAGCGAGGGCGCTGAGAACGGCGATGAGCAAGGCACGACGCATGGCCCCCCATGAACAGCAGCGCATCCCACTTGTTGCGGACTACCGGTCAGGTCGGCAAGGTTCACGTCACCTGGTACATAGGGCCGTCGCCGCCCTCTGGCGGGGTCAGGCGACCGCCCTTGCCCGTGATCGCGCCGCACTGCACGCAGTTGGTGTAGTTGACCGTCACCTTGACGTTGCCCTCGGCGGGGGCGTCGTCGGGGATCTCGTACACGGCGGCCGGGCACATCCACGCCCACGCCTCGGCCACCTCGCGCGGGACGTGCTCGCGCACCCGGATGTGGTTGGGGGCGTCGTCGCGGGTGGCGTTCCCGGTGATGTAGACGCTCGAGAGCTTGTCGAAGACGTACGTGCCGTCGGGCTTGGGGTAGCCGGTCTTCTTGTCGCCGATCCGGACCGGCGACTCGGCGTCGCGGTGGTTGCTCCAGCGCCCGCCCGGAAAGCGGCCCTTGGTGATGACCATCGCGTTGGTGATGGCGCCACCGGCGAAGAAGCCCTTGCCGAAGGGCTGCTTCATGTTGCGCGACCGGTAGAGCTCGGTGCCGATGACCGAGTCCTCGACGCGCTGGTCGTAGGCCGAGAAGTCGGTCGAGCCGCGCCTGAGCGCCTCGAAGATCGTCTCCGCGGCCAGGATCCCCGCATGGATGGCGTAGTGGATGCCCTTGAGGATCGGCACGTTGACCATCCCCGCCCCGTCCCCGCAGATGACCATGCCCGGCGCCGACGGCTTGGGCATGGCCCAGTAGCCGCCTTCCGGGATGGCCTTGGCGCCCCAGGCGACGCGCTCGCCGCCCTCGAGGATCCCGCGCACGAGCTTGGACGTCTTGAACTGCTGCAACAGGTCGTGGCCCGAGACCGTCGCGTCGGTGTGGTCCAGCCCGATCACGAAGCCGATCGACACGCGGTCCTGACCCATGGGGTAGATCCACGAGCCGCCGAACTCCTTGTGCTTGGCCCCGTACCGAAGGGGCCAGCCCAGCGTGTGGATCACGCGATCGAGCTTGCGCGGGACCTTCCACACCTCCTTGACGCCCAGCGCCCACACCTGCGGCTCGCGGTCGGCGGCGAGGTCGTACTCGCGTATGGCGGCACCGGTCAGGTGGCCCCACGTGCCCTCGGCCAGGACGGTGGCCCGCGCCACCACGTCGGAGCCGGGCTCGAAGTTGCCCAGCGGCTCGCCGTCGCGGCCGCGCCCCTTGTCGCCCGAGCGGATGCCGCGCACGACGCCGTCCTCGACCAGCAGCTGCGAGGCGGCCGTCTCCGTGAGGATGTAGGCGCCCGCCTCTTCGGCCTTCTCGGCCAGCCAGCGCGAGAGCTCGGCCACCGAGACGACGTGGTTGCCGTGGTTGCGAAACGGCGGCGGCGTGGGCTTGAGCGGCAGCGCGCGCTTGGGGCTCAGCATCCAGTAGACGGAGTCCCTGTCGACCTGGCCGTAGGTCGGCCACTCGCCGGGCTCCATGTCGGGGAAGAGCTCCCGCAGCCCCGACGGGCGCATCATCGCGCCCGAGAGGTTGTGCGCGCCGCAGACCTTGCCCTTCTCGATGACCGCCACCGGCACCTCGCCGAGGCGCTCGGTGAGGTCGGGCCCACCCACCCGCTCGTCGGCCAGGAGCTGCAGGAGGCGGTTCGCGCACGCCAGGCCGGCGGGGCCGCCCCCGACGATGGCGACGCCGACCTCGATGCGGTCGTCCTCCGCGTCGAGCTTGCGCTTGACGAACTCCCGCTGGGGGTCGACCTCGGGCGGGAACTGCGCGGGGGCGACCGCCATCAGCCGCCCTTCTTGGCTCTGATCGCCTCGGTGAGCTTGGGCACGATCTTGTTGAGGTCTCCCACCACGCCGAGGTCGGAGAACTCGAAGATCGGGGCGTTGGCGTCCTTGTTGATGGCCACGATGTTCTCGGAGGACTGCATGCCGACCTTGTGCTGGATGGCCCCGGAGATGCCGGCGGCCAGGTAGAGCTTGGGCGCCACCGTCTTGCCCGTCTGCCCGATCTGGGCCGCGTACGGGTACCAGCCGGCGTCGACCACCGCGCGGGTGGCGGCCACCGCGCTGTTGGCGCCGAAGGCGTTGGCCAGCTGCTCGACGAGCTCGAAGCCCTCGGCCTTGCCCAGGCCGCGCCCGCCGGCCACGAGCACGTCGGCGCCCTCGATGTCGACATCGGCGCCGCGCTGCTCGCCGCGCTGGATCATCGTCGCCTGCTGAGCCTGCGGCGAGAGCTCGACCTCGACGTCCTCGACGGCCGCCGCGCCGGCGTCGGAGTCCTTCGCCTCGAAGGCGTTGAGCCGGCCGATGATGATCCCCACCTCGGAGCGGAACTCGATCTCCGAGATGGCGGAGTCGCCGAGGATCGGACGCTCGGCCACGAGCTTCCCGTCCTCGGCGCGCACCGCGGTGACCTCCATCGCCACCCCGGCGCCGAGGCGCGCGGCGAGCCCGGCGCCGACCTCGAAGCCGAGCAGCCCGCCGCCGAAGAGCGCGTAGCCGTGCCCGTCGTCGGCGATGACCTTGGCCATGGCGTCGACGACCGGCTGGGCCAGCCCCTCGGGCGCGCGGGCGCGGTAGACCTTGCTCGCGCCGTGAGCGCCGAGCGAGCCCGCCAGCTCGTCGGTCAGGTCGTCGCCACCGACCACGATCGCGTGGCACTCCCCGCCCAGCTCCGTCGCCAGCCGCGCGCCCTCGGACACGGCGCCGAGCGAGTTCTTGTTGATGGCGCCCTCGTAGTGCAGGGCGTAGACCAGGATGTCGGGCACTAGATCAGCTTCCTCTCGTCCAGCCACGCGACGATCTTGTCGACCGTCTCGTTCGTGTCCTCGTCCTCGATGATCGTCCCGGCCGCCTTCTGCGGCGGGGCCTTGGAGGCCGTCCAGTGCGCGGCGGAGTGCTCGCCTCCGACCCGCGACGCGTCGATGTCGGCGTCGGCGATGGCGACGGTGTCGAGCTGCTTCTTCTTCGCGCCCATGATCGCCTTCAGCGACGGGTAGCGCGGCTCGTTGATGGCGTCGCCGACCGAGATGACGGCCGGGAGCCTGACCTCGACGGTGTCGTAGCCGTACTCGGCCTGGCGCTCGCAGCGCAGCTTCTCCGGGTCCACGTCCATCTTGATGACCTGCGTGAGCGACGGCATCTGCAGGTGCTCGGCTACGACGGCCCCGATCGTGTAGCACTCGCCGTCGTCGGACTGCTGGCCCAGCAGCACGAGGTCAGGGCTCTCGCGCTTGAGCGTCTGGGCCAGGGCGTAGCCGGTGGCGGCCACGTCGGAGCCGGCCAGCGCCTCGTCGGTCAGGTGCACGGAGCGGTCGGCGCCCAGCGAGACGGCCTTGTGCAGCGCGCGCACCGCCGACTCGGGTCCCATGGTCACGGCCACGATCTCCTCCACCTCGACGGCGCCGCCCTCCTTGATCTGCATGGCGGCCTCGATGGCGTGGGTGTCGTACGGGTTGAGGTTCTTCTCCCCGCTGCGGTCCATGCGCCCCGTCGACGGATCGATCCGCTTCTGGACGGCGGCGTCTGGCACCTCTTTGACGAGGACACAGATCTTCACTTCACGGCCTCCTGTGGCAAACGAACGTTCCTCATCCTATTGACTGACGGGTCAATCGGTCGCCCGAAGCGGCGCGGGAGCGGTCGCCCGGCGCCCAAGCGGGAGCGGCCGCAGCGGCCCACGCGCGGCCGGCGCGGTCAGCTGCGCTCCCGCTCTCCGACAGCGCCCTGGATGAAGTCGATGATCTCCTGCGTCGGCGCCCCGGGCGTGAAGACCTCCGCCACGCCCAGCGACTTGAGCTCGGGGATGTCGTCCGCGGGGATGGTGCCCCCGACGGTGAGGAGCACGTCGTCGATGCCCTGCTCGCGCAGCAGCTCGACGATCCGCGGCACGAGCGTCATGTGGGCCCCGGAGAGGATCGAGAGGCCGACGGCGTCGGCGTCCTCCTGGATGACCGTCTCCACGATCTGCTCGGGCGTCTGGTGCAGGCCGGTGTAGATGACCTCCATGCCGGCGTCGCGCAGCGCGCGGGCGATGATCTTGGCCCCGCGGTCGTGGCCGTCCAGGCCGGGCTTGGCCACGACGACGCGGATCTTGCGGGCCGTGGGTGCGGGCGACGCCATGGCGCCGCATTGTATGTGCGCCCCGCGCCGCCGCGCGGCGCGGCGGCGCGCCGACCACGGCAGTCAGGCGGGGAGGAAGATCGGCGCGCGGCGCACGGCGGGCCCGGCGCTGAGCAGGCGCTCGACGGGCACGAGCCCGGCGAAGCGGCCGTCGCGCAGGCACGCCGCCACGGGGTCCAGGCGCGTGCCGAGCGGACGATCCAGCGCGCGGCGTGCGACGGCGGCGGCCTCCTCGTCCACCCCGGCGGAGAGCGGGATGCGGCGGATCCAGCCGCGGCCGTTGGGGATGGCCAGCCCGACCGGTCGCCCGTCGCGGTCGATGACCGCCACGACCTGGCCGCGAGCGCTGGCCGGCGGCTCGGCGCCGGCCGCGAGCAGCGCGGCGTCGATCACCGGTGCGGCACGATCCATGAGCATGCCGACGGGCTCCTCGACCGGGCGCCGCGTCACCGCCACGGCCGCGGGATGGGCGACGAGCGAGGGCACGGGACGCCCGAAGAGGTAGCCCTGGCCCAGGGGGACCGCGAGGCTCGCGAGCGTCTCGTGCTCGGCGTGGCGCTCGATGCCGCCGGCCACGAGCGCCGCGTCGAGGCGCCCG
>DASVFT010000159.1:0-23090 GCA_036379935.1 Solirubrobacteraceae bacterium
GCGAGCACGCGTGCTGCCGCTTCGCGCACGCAGACGATCAGGAGCAGATCGTCGGAGCCTTCGTGACCGATGCGCTGGCGCGCGGACACAAGGTCCTCTACCTCTGCGACGCCGAGGACGCCGACACGCTCGCCGGACGCCTGGCCTCCGACCACCACTTCGACGACGCTCTGGCCAGCGGTCAGCTCGAGCTGCGCAGCGCGCGCGGCGCCGATACGCCCGGCGGAGCCTTCGACACCGAGCAGATGCTCGCCACGGTGCGCGAAGAGCACGCGCGCGCCCTCGCCGACGGCTACCCCGCCCTGAGCGTGACCGGCGAGATGAGCTGGGCGCTCGAGGGAGGTCCCGCACAGTCGAGTGAGCTGGCCCAGTACGAGGATCGTCTCGCCGAGCTGATGGCGCCGGACAGCCTCGTGCTCATGTGCCAGTACGACCACGTCCGCTTCGCCAGGGGCACCCTGTCGGAGGTCGCCGCCACCCATCCCATCGACGTCGCGCCGGAGCTCGGTGCCATCAACCGCGCCACGGGGCTGGCCGCCGCGCACGTCGTGTCCGACGACACGCTGCGCCTGGCGGGCGAGCTCGACTTCGTGTCCGCCGATGCAGTGGTGGGGGTACTCGACGCGCACTTCCACGGAGAGCTCCGCTACGACCTGGCCGATCTGCGCTACGTCGACGTCGCCGGGATGCGCGCCCTGAGGGGCCGCAAGGGGCAGCGAGTTTCGATCAGCGCAGCCTCGGAGCCCGTGCGCCAGCTGTTCGCACTGATGGCCTGGGACACCGACGACGGCATCGACCTCGTGAGCGCCGCGTGACCGCGCCCGGGCGCCACGACATCTTCGTCTACGACAGCGATGGCGAGCTTGCCGACGTCGCGACCGCCTTCCTGCACGACGCGGCGGACGAGCGGGCGGCCGCGGTGGCGGTTTTCGACGCCCGCAAGACGGCGCTGTTGGGCGAGGCTCTTGGGCCCGGCCCGGACGGGGTGACCTTCATCGACCACGACGCGCACTACACGCGTCCGGAGGCCACACTCGCCACATACGACGCGACGCTGCGCCGCCTGCTGCGCGGCCCGGCGACCTCGGTGCGCCTGTTCGGCGAGCTGCCGCGCTGCTCCACCCAGACGGACCGCGATCGCTGGACGGCGTACGAGGCGATCCTCAACCGAGCCTTCTCCGCCCAGCCCGCATGGATCGTGTGTGGGTACGACGCCCGCGAGGTGTCCGACTCCATGCTCCAGGCGGGCCTGCGCACGCATCCGCAACGCCACCGCGCCGCGAGCGGATCGAGTCCCGAGTACCACGATCCCGAGGCGGTCGTGCGTGAGGTGACGCCGCCACCGGTACCGCTGCCCGACGACCTCGCCCCGCTCGCGGTCGAGGACGGCGCGGGCGCGTTCCGCGAGCGCCTGGCGGGTGCGATGTCGGCGGCGGGCGTCACCGAGCCGAGGGCGAGCGCCATGCTGGTGGCGGCCAGCGAGGTGATCGCCAACGCGCGGCGCCACGGCGGCGGCGTGCGCAGCATGCGGGCGGGAGCCGTCGACGGGAGCTTCGTCTGCGAGCTGTCGGACCACGGGCCCGGGCTCGACGACCCGCTCGCGGGCCACCTGCCACCCCGGCCCGACGCCGACGACGGCGCCGGGCTCTGGGTCGCGCGCCAGCTCACCGATCGCCTCGAGCTGCTCACGTCGCCCGACGGGCTCACGGTGCGGCTCTGGGTCTAGCTCCGCGGCCCGACGGCCCTGACCCGAATGCGGACGGCCGGGTCCACCATGGAGGTGAGCGGGACCTCCTCGACCTCGACGACGTCCACGGCGTCGGGATCGGCGCCCGCGTGAATGGCCCGGGCGAACGCCGCGCGGCTCGCCTCCTCGCGCGCGCGCTCGCGCTCCTCGGGACGGTTGGGGCAGATGCGGTCGGCCTGCCCGCTGACTGGAGCGATGGCCACGCCGATGGCGCTGGCGACCTCGGCGTCCGCGGGGACCACGAGATTGGTCACGCCGGCCAGTCCCGGCGCCACCAGGCCGCTTCCCCCGCCGACGACGACGAGCGGGACCGCGGGAAGCGCGCCCTTCGCGCGATCGATCGCGTCGGCCAGTCGCTCGTCGACGATCTCGAGCAGGGGCGACAGCGCCCGGCGGTGCGCGGCGCTCAACCGATGCGATCCGATGTCGGCACGGCCTCCGGCGACCGCGGCGTCGGTCAGCGTCGCCGTCTCGCCCCCGAACACGAGCGCCTCCTGCGCCAGGCGATCGCCGACGCTGGCCGGCCCGATCGCGGGCGGATCGGCTTGGGGATCGACGACGGTGCCGCCGCCGAACGGCAGGCCGAACACCTCGGGCATGCGGAAGTCCATCCGCACGCCCGCGATGTCGGTCGCTCGGGGCGACGGTCGCGGATAGCCGTGCACGAGCACGCCCACGTTGGTCGTGCTCCCCCCCACGTCGACGACCGCGCCATTCACGACGCCACTGAGATAGGCGGCGCCGCGCATGCTGTTGGCGGGACCACTGCCGATCATGAGCACCGGGAAGCGCAGCGCGTGCTCGAGCGCCATCACCGTCCCGTCGTTCTGGGCGAAGAAGGGCTCGGCGTCGATGCCCTCGGCCGCCAGCGCGCGGTCCAGGACCGCGGCCAGGCTCCGGGCCACGCCCACGAGGGCCGCGTTGAGGACGGTGGCGTTCTCGCGCTCGAGCAGGCCCACCGACCCGATCTCGTGGCTCAGCGAGACCGGGACGGCGCGGCCCAGTTGGCGGCACACGATCTCGGCGGCGGCCAGCTCGTGGTCGGGAGCGACGGGCGAGAAGACGCCCGCGATGGCGACGCCCTGAGCGTCGCCGGCCACTCGGTCCAGGAAGCGCTCGATGGCCTCGACGTCGAGCGCGCCGGCCGCGCGGCCGTCGTACTCGGCGCCGCCGCCGACCACCACCTCCCCCACCGACACGGCGCCCCGCAGCCCGTCCGGCCAGGTGGCCAGCGGCGGTACCGCCAGCGTCGACGGACCGCCGATGCGCAGCACCGCCACGCGCTTGACGCCGCTCGGCTCCGCCAGCACATCGGTGGCGCGAGTCGTGCCCAGCATGGCGCGCGTCACGCGCGTCGGGTCCACGCGCGGGTCCTGGGCCAGGCGGTGGACGGCCTCAGCGATGGAGCCCCCGAGCTTCGGGGTCGTCGGGACCTTCACCTTGGCCACCAGCTGGCGGCGGCCGTCGATCACCACCGCATCGGTGTACGTCGCTCCCACGTCGACGCCAAGGTGCAGGTCACGCTCGGGCATCGGCCGCCTCGTGGCCGACGGGCGCGTAGGCCACGTCGTAGCCGAAGGCGGACGGTCCCGCGAGCGCCAGCCCACCGGCCGAGCGCCAGAGGGCGGGCCCCGGCGCCGCGAGGACGCTGACGCGCTGCGCGTAGCGCAGCCACTCGGTGGCGATGGGCTCACCGCTGTCGGAGGCGAGGACGCAGATGAGGTCGGGGACCACGGCCCGCACGACCCCATCCTCGACGGCGATCAGGAACTCGTTCTGCAGCTCGAGGCGCAGATGGCGCAGGCCCGCGTGTCCGGCGCTCTGGATCGTCGCCGAGCCCTTGAGCGAGCCGGCGTCGATTCGCCGCTCGACGTCGAGGACCTTGCCCTCGATCAGGACCGTGCCCCCCAGCGCCTGGCAGAGCGCCGCCACCCGTTCCGCCGCGCTCCCCGCGCGCATCGCCTCGCCCAGCGCCAGGGCGCGTGACAGCGACCCGTGGACGACGGCCCCGCCGGCGTCGCGGACGGTCATGCAATAGAGCGCGGCGGCCGCTACCCCGCCGAGGCTGGCGGCTGCGCTGCGCGCCAGGCGCTCGACCTGGGAGACCTCGCTGGCGTAGACCACCACCGCGTTGCCGCGCGCATCGGTCAGCACCAGCGGGCTCGCGTCGATGCCGGCGACATGCATCGCCTGCTGCCGCAGCCCGGGGAAGGCGCGCCCCATGCCATCGGCATCGAGCAGGGGAAGGCCGATGCGCGCGGCCCAGGTCACCGGCAGGATCCCGTTGGCACCGGCGATCTCGTACGGCATGAGCGCGGCCACCCCGCGGCCGCGCAGGCGTTCGACCTCGTTGCGCAGGATGCGCCCCTCGTCGCCGTTCCAGATGCGCTCGCTGGCGACGCTGGGCGCGCCGATGAGCCCGCAGGGGACGACGAGCGCCTCGTCGGGCAGAGCCTCGATGGGGACCACGTCGACCGGGCCGTACTCCGCGACCGCGCGCAGGGCCATGGTGAGGCCGAGATCGGGGTCGCCTCCGCCGCCTGTCCCCAGCACGGCGCAACCACGAGCCACGGCGGGGAGGTTGGAAGCGTCGAGACGCACTGGCACGTTCCTAAGCGGTCTAGCATAGGCGCGTGGTGGCGCTCACGCATTTGGTCGAGTCGCCCGCCCTCAGCCCGCTGCTCAGCTACGTGTCGCGGCCCCGCTCCGCGCCGGCGGTGGAGAGAGTGGCGCTGATCGAGGATCTCGGCGCGCTGGGACGAGTCTCCGAGCACGCGATCGTGCTGGTCACCAGGGCCGCGTCGGCGGAGGTCTCGAGCTACCAGTTCGACATCGCGCTGCGCGTGGCGCGCAGCCGCAGCGTGGCCGCACTCGTCCTCTCTGCCGCCGACGTCGGACGGGTCACCCCCACGACGATCGCCATCGCCGACCGCTCGGGCACGGCGATCCTCGGGACGGGACGCGACGTCGACCTTGCGCAGCTCGCGATCGCCATCGGGCGCGAGCTCGCGGGCGGAGCCGACGTCGCGCTCCTGCGCGTGCACACGGTGCTGCGTGCCATCGAGGCCCACCCCGCCGACGGCACGATGGAGTCCCTGCTGCGCCGCGCCGGCGCCGCGCTCGGCGTCGCGCTCACGCTCGTCGAGGTCGAGCCGCGCGCCGGCCCGCGCGCCGCGGTCGAGGTCGAGGGCCACGTCGAGGGCTGGTTGACCGCGCCCGAGCAGGACGGCGACCTGGCGATGGCCCTCGACGTCGCCCTCCACGCCGCCGCCACCGGCGTCGCCGACGTCCTCGCTCGCGCCCAGCGCGCCGAGGAGCTGCCGATCCAGTCGCGCGAGGAGGTGCTCACCGAGCTGCTGTCGGCGCCGCCCCGGGACCAGCCCCCGCTCATCGTTCGCGCGCGCAAGCTCGGGCTGCCGATCGACGGCTGGCACGTGGCGGTGCGCCTGGAGTTCGAGGATCTCGCCGACGCGCCCGCCGGCGAGGAGGTCCGTGCCCACCAGACTCGGCTGCGGCTGGCGCGGGCCGCGCTGCACGCGGTCCGGGGCACCAGCGGCACGTGGCACAGCGCCCGCGCCGGGCTGGAGCCCATGCTCTTCTGCATGTACCCCGACGACCCCGGCATCGCCGCCACCGGGGAGGTCGCCCAGGTCATGGACCGGGCGCTGGGGCGCGTGCGTGCCCAGCTCCCCACGACGCTCATCCGCTGCGGCGTGGGCAGTCCACATCCGGGGCCCGCCGGCCTGCTCTCGTCGGCCGCCGAAGCCAGGGCGGCGGTGACCGCGGCGCGGACGTCGGGGCGCGTGGACACCGTCGCCTTCGACAGCGTCGGCCTGCGCCGGACGCTCGTGGAGTGGTACGCCTCGGATGTCGCTCAGGAGGCCGTGAGCACGGTCCTGGCCCCGCTGGCGCAGCTGGGCGGCGCGCGTGCCGAGCGCCTCATCCAGACCCTGCACGTCTACCTGGACCAGCAGGGCTCGCTGACGAGGACCGCCGAGACGCTCAATCTTCACCGCAACGCCGTCGCCTATCGCATCAAGCAGATCTTCAGCGTGCTCGACGTCGACCGGGACAACCCGGACGACCTCCTGCTGCTGCAGCTGGCGTGCCGGGCGCGCGAGCTGGCCTAGTGGCTGACCAGTGGCGCTCGAGGGCCTGCTCACCGTGCCCCCCGACGCCTCGGGCGTCGTCGTCCTCGTGCGCGGCGGCGGCGATCACGGCCTGAGCCCGGGCGACGGCGCCGTCGCCCGCGCGCTCGTCGAGGCCGGCCTCGCCACGCTGCTCGTCGAGCTCGGCCCGGTCGACGCGGCCGCGGCGGCCGAGCGCGTCGTCGAGGCCATCGACGCCCTGACAGCCGACGCCGCGATCGGCGACCTCCCGCCCCGCGTGGCCCGGCTCCCCGTGGGCTGCCTCGGGGCGGGCGCCGGCGCCAGCGCCGCGCTGCGCGCGGCCGGGGCGCGCTCGCAGCGCGTCGCGGCGGTCATCGCGGTCGGCGGCCTCGACGATCGGCCATCCGGTGAGGCGCCGCCGGCGCTGCTCGTCGTCGGCGACGACGACCCCGAGCACGTCGCGGCCCTGGCCCGGGAGTGGTTTCCCCGCCACGTCGGCCTATCGCACCGACCATGACCGTCAAGCTCAGCCAGCGCTCCTACGAGCACGCGCAGAACCTCATCAAGGAGGGCAGGTTTGTCTACGACGAGCGCGGCGACTGGAGCGAGCACCAGCCCTCGGCTCAGGAGGAGAACGAGTTCATCGAAGCCCACGGATGGGACGAGTTCGGCCGCTGGCACCTCGGGGTCGACACCGACCGCGGGCCCGAGACCAAGGCGCGCTACTCCTTCCCCTACGGGGACTTCCACGACGTCCATCGCTGCGGCGTCCTGTCGGCCGAGTCGCGGGCCGCGCAGAACGACCACGGCGACATCGAGGCGGCCGCCGCGCACCTGCACGGCATGCTGGAGGCGGTGGGCGCCGCGCGCTGAGAGCGCTCGACGGGGCTCAGACGACGGCGGCCCCGAGCTCTTGCAGCTCGGCCGTGCGGCCGTACAGGTCGGCGATCGCGTAGTGGCCGTCCTGGAGGCTGCCGGGCGCGACGACGAGGCTGCGCCCCAGGAGCTCCGCCCCGCGCTCGCCTCCGCTCACCACGAGGCGGGGCCGGTAGGTGTTGACCAGCTCGGCGAGGACGTCGCTGCCGCGGGCGTCATGGCGCTTGTGGGCCGGCGGCGTGGAGAGCAGCAGGACGATCTGGTGCTCGTCGAGCTCGCGCAGGTTCTTGAGGCGGTACTCGGGCTCCCAGCGCGGATAGGCCAGCCGCTGCACCTCGTCCCGCGGCGCGTCGGCGTCGTCGGAGACCTCGCCGCCCATGCCGGCGAAGATCACGTGGCCGTCGGGCCCGTAGGCGAGCGTGCCGTGCACGCCGCGCACGAAGCTGAACACCACCTCGATGTTGTGCGCCTCGCGCAGGTAGTCGCCCACCGGTGCGTCGTCGGGCCCCGGCACCCAGTAGGCCGGCCGTCCGGCGTGGCCGAGCATCCGGAACAGCCGCTTCAGGCGCTCCGCCCCGACGCCCTCGCCGCCGAGGTCGCCCACGAACGCGAGCGCGTCGACATCGCGCTGCTCGGCCACCTCGAGCAGGCGCTCGAGCGCGGGACCGCCGCCGCGAGGGTCGGCGGCGCACAGGATGCTGGTCACGCGTCGGCTGGCCATGGGTACGGCGCTAGGCCGGTGGCGGCGGTCGGCAAGCCCGCCGTGCGACGCACGCCGGCGAGGTTGCCAGCCCGTGGCCGGGGCCTACCGCCACGGCCTGGTGAGGTCTCGCGTGAGAAGCGTCGAAAGCACCGACCGCGACGAGCGTCTGGAGCGGGTGCGCCGCGAGCGGCTGCTGTTCCAGCGCTACCACGCGCGTCGCGATCCGGCCGACCGCGACGCGCTCGTCGAGCGGTTCCTGCCGCTGGCCCATGCGCTGGCCGCGCGCTTTCGGCGCAGCCGCGAGCCCTTCGACGACCTCTACCAGGTCGCCTGCCTCGGCCTGGTCAAGGCGATCGACCGCTTCGATCTCGGGCGCGGGACCGCCTTCTCCAGCTACGCCGTCCCGACCATCCTGGGCGAGCTCAAGCGCTACTTCCGCGACCGGACCTGGCCGGTGTGCGTCCCGCGTGACCTGAAGGAGCTGGCCATCCAGGTCGACCACGCCACCGAGGAGCTCACCACCCTGCGCGGGCGCCCGCCCACGATCGGCGACCTGGCGCACAGGCTGCACGCCGGCCAGGAGGAGATCCTCGAGGCGCGCGACGCGCTGATGGCCTACGAGCCGATCTCGCTCCAGGTCCCGCGCGATCGCGAGGACGTCGACGACGGCACGCTCGGCGACACCCTGGGCCACGACGAGCACGGCTACTGGCGCACCGAGCAGGACGCGCTGCTGGAGCACATGCTGCGCTTCCTCACGCGCCGCCAGCGCGAGGTCGTGCGGCTGCGCTTCGGCGAGGACCTCACGCAGCGCGAGATCGGCGCTCGCGTAGGCCTGTCGCAGATGCAGGTCTCCCGCATCCTGCGCGAGGCACTCGAACGTCTCAGCGAGATCGGGCGCCGCTACGCGGCGACCGACAAGGTGGCGGTCTGAAGGTCACGACGGCGCGTGAGCGGTCAGCGCCGCCATCGTCTCCTGTACCTCGGCGGCCAGCCGCGGGCCGTCGGAGGGATGCTGCGGCGTCGCGGCGACGCGGACCACCACCTCGTCGCCGTCGATCTCCTCCAGCGCGACGCGCGGCGCCTCGCGCATCGGCGTCTCCACGCTCTCGAGCAGGCGCTCCTGCACGTCCAGCGGCGTCACGCCCGGCCGCAGGCGGGCGCGGACCTCGACCCCCGCCGGCTCGCGCAGCGGGACCACGGCGACGTTCAGGACCACCGAGTTGGGGACCATGATCGCGTCCTCGCCGCTGGCCAGGATGGTGTAGAGCAGCCCCAGGGAGGTGACCGTGCCTTCCACGGAGCCCGCGAGCGGACCGCCCTGCATGCGCACGCGCTCGCCGACCCTGAACGGGCGCGCGCTGACGAGGACGGTCCCGGCGATGAGGTTGCCGAGCGTCTGCTGAGCCGCGAGGCCGACGACCACCGCGGTGAAGGCACCGCCGAGGGCCAGCGTCCGCGGGTCGAGGTTCGCGACGCGCAGCGCGACCACGACCGCGACGAGCATGGTGACCAGGCGGATGAGGAAGCCGACCGTGCCGGCCGTGGCCGGCTCCAGTCGACTGAACAACAGGGGCGCCAGCGAGCGCCCGATGTCGCGCGCGAACTGCCAGCCGAGGATGATGAGCGCCAGCGCGGTGAAGGCGCGGACGAGGGTGTCCCACTCGGACCCGAAGAACGTGCGCCGGTAGCTGTAGACCAGCAGGACGCCGATCAGCAGCGGCGCGAGCACCAGCAGCTGGATCCGCGCGCGCTTGACCGCGCGGCGGCTGAGCTGGCGGGCGAAGCCATGCTCCCACCAGGGCCGGCCCGGCCGTGCGTGCAGGCGCCTCACGCCGGGCCGTAGGTGTGGCGCGACACGCGGCGGGCGCTCCCCTCCTCCACGGCCTGGTCGAGCGCGGCGCCGAAGCGGCCCGGCCCCCAGGACGTCGCGTGCAGGCGGCGCTCGAGCTCGGTGCGGTCGATGGAGGGCGACACGGCAACGGCGGCGACGATGGCCTGGATCTCGCGGTCGAGGTCGCGGTCGGCCATCGCCGCGGTGCGGCTGGCCGTGCCCGCCGTGCCGAGCATGCCGGGCGAGTAGAACCTGCTTCCCGGCCCGGGGCGATAGCGCCGCAACCCCGCCCGGTCGTGCTCGCGCCGAAGCGCGGCGCGCTGCTCGATGCGCTCCTCCCGCGAGTCCCGACCGTTGTGCGCGGCCATGGCGGGCGCGCCGCCGGCGAAGCTCGCCTCGACCTCCTCGGCGGTGAGCGGCTTGGCGACGTTCTCGAGCGACTGGCCCTCGGCGCGCACGCCCCACAGAAGCTCGGCGATCCCGCCGAGCGCCATCGCTCCGGCGCCGATCAAAAAGCCCGTGGCCACCTGGTCGGCGCTGCCGCTGTGGACGAACTGCCCGAACAGCAGCGGCCCGGAGATGCCGCCGATCGCCGTGCCCACCGCGTAGAACAGGGCGATGGCCAAGGCCCGCGTCTCCATCGGGAAGACCTCCGAGACGGTGAGGTAGGCCGAGCTGGCGCCGGCGGAGGCCAGGAAGAAGGCCCCCATCACGAGCGCCATGAACTCCCAGCGCGAGAGGCCGCCGTCGCGCAGCAGGAAGGCCAGCACGGTGACCACGGCCGCCGAGCCCAGGTAGGTGCCCGAGATCATCGGGATCCGCCCGATGGTGTCGAACAGCCGTCCCAGCAGCAGCGGGCCGAGGAAGTTGCTGGCCGCGAAGACGACCATGTAGTACGGGATGCGGCCCGAGCTGACGCCGAAGAACTGGTGCAGGATCGTCCCGAGGTCGAACGTGACGGCGTTGTAGAGGAAGGCCTGCCCAACGAAGAGGGCGAGCCCGAGCGCCGCGCGCTTGGGGTAGCGCCTGGCGGTCACCGCAGCGATCTCGCGGAAGGGGATCACGTCGCGCTGGCGCACGACGATGCTCTCGCCCGGTTCGGAGAGGTCCTCGCCGGTCTCGTCGCGCACCTCCGCCTCGATCGCGTCGACGATGCGCTCGGCCTCCTCCTCGCGGCCGTGGATGAAGAGCCATCGCGGGCTCTCGGGAACGTTGCGGCGCACGAGCAGGATGCCCAGGCCGAGGATCGCGCCGACGCCGAAGGCCAGGCGCCAGCCGACGTCGGCCGCGAAGATCGACTCGTCGAGGAAGAGCAGCGCGGCGACCGCGCCGATGCCGGCTCCGACCCAGAAGCTGCCGTTGATGGCGAGATCGACCTGGCCGCGATTGCGCGCCGGTATCAGCTCGTCGATCGCCGTGTTGATGGCGGAGTACTCGCCCCCGATGCCCAGCCCCGTGAGGAACCGGAACACGAAGAAGTACCAGGGCGCGAACGCGAAGGCGGTGGCCACGCTCGCGGCGATGTAGAGCCCGAGCGTGATCATGAAGAGCTTCTTGCGTCCGTAGCGATCGGTCAGGTGGCCGAAGACCAGCGCACCGATGCAGGCGCCCGCCACGTAGATCGCCGCGCCCGTCCCGACGTCGGCCGTGGTCAGGTCGATGCCGCTGCCGGCCTCGGTCATGCGCGGCGCGATCGCCCCGACGACGGTCACCTGCAGCCCGTCGAGGATCCACACCGTGCCCAGGCCGATGACGATCCGCCAGTGGAAGCGCGACCAGGGCAGCCGGTCCAGCCGGGCCGGGATGTTCGTGCGAACCGTGCGCGGTTGCGCGGCGTCGGTGCTCACGCGCGCGGATCTCCTTGGCCGGCCCGGTTGACGGCATATCGACGAACGCGATGCTCCGCTGCCGCCTGCTCGGCCATCGCTACCGCTTCTCCAGCGACGGGGCGACCATGCGATGGCGCTGTCAGCGGGGTTGCGGCGCCGACGGCTCCAAGCGCTACCCGACCGCCGAGGACGCCGGCCGCTATGCGCGTGCGCTCGATCGCGAGGACCTCGAGGACACCGGACGCCGCGCGCCGCTGTTCGCGCTGTGGCCCCTGCGGCTCAGGCAGGCGCTGCGCCGGCGCGGGCTCCGTTGACGCTCCTCCTGGCTCGCCCACGACCTGACCGGTAGGCCGTCAACGGTGACGGCCAAGCTTGTACGGCAGCCCGCGCGGACTATCCAGACAGATGAGGCGAGGTCACCATGACGATCGGCACCAGCCTGTTCCTGATCGCCGTCGGAGCGATCCTCAAGTTCGCGGTCACCGCCCACGTGGCCGGAGTCGACCTGCACACGGTCGGCGTCATCCTCATGATCGTCGGCGGCGTGGGGCTGGCCATCGGCCTCTACCTCCTGACCCGCACGCGCTCGACGGGCGTCCCACCACCGCCACAGGTGCCTTGACCACCTCGAGCGGGCTCCAGGCGAGGGATTCCGCGCCGCTCGCCGAGACGCCCGACAGCCACGGCGCCTACCCGCGCCTCTCGGAGGCGCAGATAGAGCGCCTGACCGCGCACGGCGTGCGCCGGCCCACGCGCGCCGGCGAGATCCTGTTCGGCGAGGGCGACGAGCACTACGACTTCTTCGTCGTCCTCGAGGGGAAGGTCGCCATCGTCCAGGGCTACGGCACGGGCAAGGAGGAGCTCATCGCCGTCCACGGCCCGGGCCGCTTCCTCGGCGAGCTCAGCCTGCTCACCGGGCAGGCCGCGTTCTACAGCGCCGTCGTGCGCGAGCCGGGCGAGGTCCTCGTCGTCCCCGTCACGCGCCTGCGCGAGCTCGTCACGCTCGATCCCACGCTCGGCGATCTCATCCTGCGCGCCTACCTCATCCGCCGCGAGCTGCTCATCGGCCTCGGCGCCGGGTTCAAGATCGTGGGCTCGCGCTTCTCGCCCGACACGCGCCGCCTGCGGGAGTTCGCGATCCGCAACCGGCTTCCTCACCGCTGGATCGACCTCGAGGATGATCCGGCCGCCGAGGAGCTGTTGCGGGGCCTGGGCATCGGCCCCGAGGCCACGCCGGTCGTCATCTGGGGCCGCGAGGTCCTGCGCAACCCCAGCAACGCCGATCTCGCCCGGCGCATCGGCATGCCGGCGCCGCGCACGCTGCAGATCGTCAGTGACCTCGTGGTCGTCGGCGCGGGCCCCGCGGGCCTGGCCGCCTCGGTCTACGGCGCCTCCGAGGGCCTCGACACCATCGCCCTCGACGCGGTGGCGACCGGCGGGCAGGCGGGCACGTCGTCGCGTATCGAGAACTACCTCGGCTTCCCCACCGGCATCTCGGGGGCGGAGCTGGCCGAACGCGCCACGATCCAGGCCAAGAAGTTCGGGGCGCGGCTCAGCGTGCCGGCCGAGGCCACCGCGCTCGAGCGCCGCGACGGGCACTACGTGGTCGAGCTTTGCGAGGGACCGGCCGTGGCGGCCAGGACCGTGGTGATCGCGACCGGCGCGCGGTATCGCAAGCTGCCGGTGCCGGGGATCGAGCGCTTCGAAGGCACGAGCGTGTTCTACGCGGCGACGCTCATGGAGGCGCAGATGTGCCGCGAGGACCCCGTCGTCATCGTCGGCGGCGGCAACTCCGCCGGCCAGGCCGCGGTCTTCCTGGCCCGCTACGCCGCCCACGTGCGCCTGCTCATCCGCGACGATGACCTGACCACCAGCATGTCGCGCTACCTGGCCGACCGCATCGAGCGCACGCCCGGCATCGAGGTCATGCGTCACACCGAGGTGCGCGAGGTCATCGGCGACACCACGCTCGAGGCTGTGGCCGCCGAGGACAACCGCACCGGGGAGCGGCGCACGCTGCCGGCCCGCGCGCTCTTCGTGTTCATCGGCGCCGAGCCGCACACGCAATGGCTGCGCGACCAAGTCGCGCTCGACGAGCACGGGTTCGTGCTCACGGGCTTCGAGGCCGCGCGCGCGGCCGCCGAGCGCGGCGAGGAGCGCGAGCGGCCGCCGCTGCTGCTGGAGACGAGCGTGCCCGGCGTGCTCGCCGTGGGCGACGTGCGTCGCGGCTCGATCAAGCGCGTGGCGTCAGCGGTGGGCGAGGGCTCGATGGCCGTGCGCCTCGTACACGAGCACCTCGAGACCCATCCCGAGGCGGTGCCGGCCGCGGCTCAGACGTAGGTCTCGTCGAAGAAGCACCAGCGCCAGTCCTCCCCGGGCTCGAACGACCGCACGATCGGGTGGCCCTGGGCGTAGGAGTGGCGACGGGCGTGGCGGTGCGGCGAGGAGTCGCAGCATCCGACGTGACCGCAGGTCAGGCAGAGTCGCAGGTGGACCCATGCCGACCCGATCCGCAGGCACTCCTCGCAGCCTTGCGGCGTGCGCGGGACCACGGGCCGGATCTGATCGACGTGGGTGCAGACGGCGACGCGGCGAGAGGAGATCACGGTGCTTGCATTAGGACGGGCAGGAACTACTCAAAGATGTGAGTCGCCACCGTGACCAGCCTGACGATCGAGCAACTCGGCCTGCCCTCCAGCGTCCGACGGATGCGCGCCCTCGACGCGGCTCGCGAACGGGCCGCCGACGAGCTGGGCGGCCGCACGGTGTGGTGCGCCACCGCACTGCCGGGACGGCGCGCGGCCGCGCAACGCCTGCGCGCGTCCCTGCAGTGGGGCGGCGGCGTGGTCACCGACCTGCTCGAGGTCGCCGCCGACGACGAGCTGCGGTCGCTGGCCGAGCGCCTCGACGCGATGGTCGAAGGCGGCGCCGCGTCGCGCCTGGGCGCGGCCGACGCCGAGATCTGCGCGCGGCGCGTGCGCGAGAGCGAGGAGCTCCTCGGCGCGGTCGCGCCCGACGACGTCGTCGTCTTCCACGACGTGCCCTGCGCGCTGCTGGTGCAGGCCGTGCGCGACCGCGGTGCCCACGCCGTCTGGCACGTGCACCTGGCCGCAGCGCCGCGCGGCCCCATGGCCGACGCCGTCGGGGCGTTCCTGCGCCGCTACACGCCCGGCATCGACGCGTACGTCACTGCCACGTCGCCCTCCATGCGCCGCGGAGCGCCCGTCGAGCGGATCACCGCGGTCATGCCATCCGCCGACGTCGTGGCCACCAAGGAGATCCCGTCGCCGTTCGCCAGCGGCGAGCCCCGCCAGCTCGGGTGGAGCAGCGTCCTGGCCGACGTCGTCCACACCGACCGCGACGAGACCGTCGGCGGCACGCGCCACCCGCGCCCAACGGTCGCGATCCGCTAGCGCCGGCCGGCCTACTGGCGACTGCTGCCCGGCAGCTCGCGCCGCCGCGGCGCGGCGGGCGCGCGCGGAGCCGGGCCGGGGACGTACTCGACGGCCGGCGTGCGCCCCCGCGGCTGCGGATACAGCGTCATGAGCTGTCGCTCTTCCTCGGGCACGCCGACGCGCACCGGGAGTCCGAGCCGCTGCAGCTCGGATGCCTGCAGCGGATGGTCGTGCGTGAACACCCCGGTGGCGAGCAGGTGCGCGACGTCGCGCGCCCGCGCTGGCTCCATGTGGCGCTCGAGCAGGCGCGTGGTGAAGCTCTCGACCTGGAGGATCGCCTTGCGGCCCACGTCGGCCATGAGCAGCGTCTGGTCCTCGTGGTCACCGGGAAGCTTGGACACCTCGACCAGCGACGCGGCGGGGTACTGACCGAGCTGCGGATCGACGGGCCCGAGCGCGGCGTGCTCGTCGATCACGATCTCGTCGGCGGCAAGGGCGATGAGGGTGCCGCCGCTCATCGCGTAGTGGGGCACGACCGCGGTGACATGCTCGCCGTGGTCGGCGAGCGCGGAGGCGATCTGGCGGGCCGCGATGACCATGCCGCCCGGGGTGTGGAGGATGATCTCGATCGGCCGGCTCTCCGGCGCGTCGGCGATCGCCCGCAGCACGCTCTCGGCATCGTCGATGTCGATGTAGCGCACGACCGGGAACCCGAGCAGGTTCAGCTGCTCCTGGCGATGGATGAGCGTGATGACCGTCGCCTTGCGCCTGCGCGAGATCTGCGCCAGCGCATAGCGGCGTTGCGCGAGCAGGTACTGCCGCGTGAACGCCGGCTGCAGCGACGCGAGGATGAAGAAGATCCAGAGGAGGCTGAGGGGGTCCACCGCGCCGTTATGTAGCTCACGGGCAGCGCGCGTCAAGGCGGGCGCGTCATATGGCTCGCCAGGAGTGGCCCGGCAGCAGGATCGCGTTCGCCTCCTCCGGCCCCTGCGAGCCGGCGCGGTACTGGGGCAACGGGCCGGGCGTGACCTCCCACGTGCGCAGGATGGGGTCGCAGATCCGCCACTGCGCCTCGACCTCGTCGTTGCGCGTGAAGAGCGTCGCGTCGCCGCGCATCGCGTCGAGGATCAACCGCTCGTAGGCCTCCGGCGACTGCGACAGGAACGAGGTCCCGTACAGGAACTGCATGAACACGGGGCGCAGCCGCATGCGGATCCCCGGGATCTTGGCCACCAGCGACAGCGACACGCCCTCGTCGGGCTGGATGGTGAGGATGAGCTGGTTGGGGCCCACGCCGAAGGCCTCGTCGGCGAAGCCGAGGTGCGGCACGGGCTTGAGCGTCACGGCGATCTCGGTGACCTTGCGCGCCAGGCGCTTGCCCGTGCGCAGGTAGAAGGGCACGCCGGCCCAGCGCCAGTTGTCGACCTCCAGGCGCACCGCGGCGTAGGTCTCCGTCGTCGAGTCGGGCGGCACGCCAGGCTCGTCGAGGTAGCCGGGCACCGGCTCGCCGCCGATCATGCCCGGCCCGTACTGCGCGCGCACCGCCATGCTCGGCACGTCGTCGGGCGCCGGAGGATCGATGGCCAGCAGCACCTTGACCTTCTCGTTGCGCACCTCGTCGGGGGTGAAGTGCACGGGCGGCTCCATGGCCACGTGGCACAGCAGCTGGAGCATGTGGTTCTGGATGAGGTCGCGCAGCGCGCCCGCCGCGTCGTAGTACTCGGCGCGCGCGCCGACGCCGATGTCCTCGGCGGCCGTGATCTGGACGTGGTCGATGTAGTTGCGGTTCCAGACCGGCTCGAACATGTAGTTGGCGAACCGCATCGCCAGCAGGTTCTGGACGGTCTCCTTGCCCAGGTAGTGGTCGATGCGGAAGACCTGGGTCTCCTCGAAGACCGACAGGACCTGCCGGTTGAGCTCCCGGGCCTCGGCCAGCGAGGTGCCGAACGGCTTCTCGATGACGACGCGCACGGCGGCGCCCTCGCGACGGTGCAGGCCGGTCTCGCCCAGGTGCTGCACGATGACTCCGAAGAACATCGGCGCCGTGGACAGGTAGAAGCAGCGGTTCAGCGGCATCCCGGCGGCGCCGTCGAGCTCGTCGAGCGTGTGCCCCAGGCCGGCGAAGACCGACGGGTCGTCGAACGCGCCGGTGACGTAGCGGACGTCCTCGAGCAGCTTGTCGAGCACCGCCGGGTCCGGCACGCGCCGCGAGAAGCGCCGGATCGCCTCCGTGGCCAGGGCGCGGAACTCCGCGTCGTCCATCTCGCTGCGCGCGATCCCCACGAGGTGGAAGCGCTCGGGCATCGCACCTTCGTGCGCGAGGTTGTAGATGGCCGGCAGCAGCTTGCGTCGCGCGAGGTCCCCGGTGGCGCCGAAGATGACGAGCGTCGTCGGGTGCACGGGCAGGCGCTCGAGCCCCTCGACCAGCGGGTTCTCCCGCGCCGGCGCGTAGGCGGTGGGCGCGGCCTGCGTCGTCATGCCATCACCTGCGCGCGCGGGTCGTCGACGATCGCGTCGACCTTGGCCGCCAGGCGCAGCTCGGCCTGCGTCAGGGCCGCGTGATGCAGGTTGGCGATGGTCAGCCGCACGCGGTTGAACTCCGACACGCACATGTCGGGCCGGCGCTCGTAGTCCACCGCCGCCTGCGCCACGCGCTCCATGAAGCGCATCGCGGCCTCGAAGTCGCGGAAGCTCAGCTCGCGCACGAGCGCGGCGCCCTCCTGGCGCCATCCGTCGCGCGGGCTCATGGCGCGGGCTCCACGACGCCGTAGTCGCCGTCGGCCCGCAGGTACATCACGCGTCCGCGGCGGTCCGCCGCGTCGACGAAGTACAGGAAGCGGTGGTTGAGGAAGTCCATCTCGGCGCGCGCGTCGGCGAAGGGCAGCGGGGCGGAGTAGCGGCTGGCCTGAACCACCAGGAGGTCGCCTTCGTCGGCCAGCACGCTGCCGCGCGGGTGCAGCAGGCACAGGCGACCGTCGTCGGGCCAGTGCACGACGACGTCCTCGCTGGTGCGCGCGTGCACGAACAGGTGGAAGAGCTCGGCGTCCTCGAGGAGGTCGGCCATCGCGGTCAGCGTCGCCTCGGGACGATCGGCGTACGTGCGGCGCTGCACGATGTCCCGTTCCTCCGGTGGCTTGGCGAGCCGTCGCGCCGGCGCGACCGGGAGCTCGCGCAGCTCGTTGCGCAGCGCGACCCGCGCGCCCACCATCCGCCGGATCTGACGCATCAGGGCGCTGGCCACCAGACCCGCGGCGTGCGCCGCCGTCGGCCCCGTCGCGTGGGCCGCGAGCACGCGCCCGTCGAAGAGCACGTCGGCGTCGGCGGCGAACAGCGGATGCGCGGCCGAGCCGCCGTCGCGCCGCAGGGTCAGGCGGGCACCGACGAGTGGCCGCGCCACGAAGCGGTCCAGCGACGCGATGCACCGGCGGGCATGGTCGACCTGCTGGCGCGGGATCGAGGCGATCACGGTGAGCTCGACGTCGATCACCTGGGCTTGACGTAGGCCCCCGAGAGGAGGCAGCAAGCACGGGGTCGCCCCTTGGGCGGACTCGCCGTCGGCCTAGCTCCCACGCCATAGCGCTCGTGCATCTGGTCACCGATCGCGGCCCCGACGACCCGGCGTGCGCCGATCTGGTCCGGCGGCTGGCCACGGCCCTGCCCGGCGCGATCGTCCAGCTCACCGTCGTGGCGCCGTGTGACACGCTGGCGGCGGGCTGCTGCGTCGCCGAGCTCGCGGTGGAAGACGCCACCGCCGAGCGCCTGGTCGCCCACGACGTGACGCCCGGACCCGGCGATCCCGGCCCGTGGCCGGACGGCGCGGGCGAGCAGCTCTGCGTCGGGCGCAGCGCCACCGGCGTCCTCATCGTCGGCCCCAACCGCGGGTGGGGGTGGTCCTTCGCCGTCGACGCGCTGCGCGGCCTGTGCTGCATGGACATCGTCCCGCGCGACGTGGACGACCGGCTGCCGCTCGCGCTTCGCCACGCGCGCAAGCGCCATCCACACGCGGTGACCGGCACGGTGTCGCGCGCGGCCGTGCCGGCGCCGCCGGAGCGGGCCGTCGCCTACATCGACGAGGCCGGGACGCTGAAGACGACGCTCGCCGCGCTGCCGGCCGACGTGGGCTCGCGCGTGCTCGTGGAGATCGGCGATGTGAGAGCGCCGGCGCTGGTCAGCGACGGCAGCGTCGCGGTGCCCGACGGCGAGCTGGCGCTGGCCCCCGGCCCTGCCGGCGGCTACCTCCAGCTCCTGCAGCGGGGCGGCAGCGCGGCCGAGCGCTTCGCCGAGCCGGCGACCGGCACGCCGATCCGCGTGATGCCCGCCGCCTAGGCCGGCCCGGCGTCGCCGGCCCTGGCCAGCCGCTGCTCGAGCCATTGGCGCAGCTGCGGCTCGGGGAGCGCGCCCACGACCCTGTCGACCTCCTGGCCGTCGCGCAGGAGCACGAGCAGCGGGATGCTCTGCGCGCCGTAGCGCGCGCCGATCTGCGGCGCGGTGTCGACGTCGAGCTTCACGACCTTCAGCTCGCCGGCGTGGTCGCGCCCCAGGCGCTCCACCGCGGGCGAGACCATGCGACACGGCGCGCACCACGGCGCCCAGAAGTCGACGAAGACCGGCACCGAGGCCACGATCTCGGTGTCGAAGCTCTGGGCGTCGGCGTCGACGATCCACGGCAGCGCGGTGTGGCAGACGCTGCAGCGCGGCACCCCGGTCGGCTGCGAGCGGATCCGGTTGCGCGTGTTGCAGTTGGGGCAGGTGACGATCGGCGCGGCGGCCATCAGCGGACCTCCTGCACCCGGCCACCGTGCCGGCGTCCCACCGCCAGCAGCCGCTCGGCCGGACGCCGCACCGCGCGCACGACCACCTGTGGCGCGACGACCGCGAGCGCGACGAGCAGCTCGACGGCGACCATCAGGATGCAGACGAGGATGACCAGGATGGTTTCCATGGCGCGCGCGAGCGAAGTGAAGAGGGCCGCCCGGCGCCAGTGACGGAGGGAGACCAGACGCGCAAGGCGGCCCTCGGTGCCGGGAGGAGAGGATCCCGACGATCGACCCGTCGCCTCAGGACTCCGACGCGGAGCCCTCGAGCTGCTGAGGCTCCGAGGTGCCGGTCTTGATCTGGACCCTGTGCGGCTTCTGCGACTCCGGCTTGGGGATCCGCAGGCTCAGCACGCCGTCGACCAGCGAAGCCTCGACGGAATCGGGATCCAGGCCGCGCGGGACGCGCAGGCTGCGCTCGAACTTGCCGAACCGGCGCTCGATCCGGCGCACCGCGCGCTCACCGTCCTCCGTGGCGTACGGGAACGGCCGCTCGCCGCGCACGGTGAGCACGTCGTTCTCCAGCTCGATCTCCAGGCTGTCCGCGTTCAGGCCGGGGACGTCCATGTAGACCGTGACGCCGTCCTCGCCGACGATCACGTCAGCCGGCGGAATGAAGGCGGCGACGGCTCCCTCGCTGGTGAAAAGCCGGTTCAGATCTCGCAGCCACGGCGCGGCCGCTTCGGTGAGCATCGTCATTGAAGTCCCTCCCTTTCTCGTTCCCTCGGTGTGATGCCTCTTCGCGGGCTGAGGTAGGACGGCCCTGCGGGCCGACAACCTCAGCGCCGGGAGCGGCTTCGCGCAGCTTGGCCAGCGCCGCCTGCTCGACCTGGCGGACCCTCTCGGCGCTCACGCCCAGCACGAGCGAGAGCTCGCGCAGCGTGCGCTGAGGACCGTTCAGGCCGTAGCGCCCTACGACGATGGTGCGCTCGCGCTCGTCCAGGCGGGCCATGAGACGGCGCACCCGCTCGACCTCCAGATGGCGGGGCACGCGGTCGTAGGCGTCCTCGGCCACGGGGTCGGCGAGGAGCTCGCCGAAGGTGCTGCCGACGTCGTCGTCGCCGCCGACCGGCTCCTCCAGCCCGCGCGGCCTGCGCTCGGCGACCATGAGATGCTCGACCTGCTCGAGGCGCAGGCCGGCCTGGTCCGCCAGCTCCGTCGCGGTCGGCTCGCGGCCGTGGCGCTGCACGAACTCGCGCTGCGCGTCACGCACGCGCGCGAGCTGACGCAACGCGCGGTCGGACAGGACGACCGGCCGCGCGAGCTCGGAGACGAGCTGCTGCATGGCCTGGCGCACCCACCAGGAGGCGTAGGCCCAGAACGGCGTTCCGAGCGCCGGGTCGTAGCGCTCGAGGGCGCGCAGGAGGCCGACCACCCCGTCCTGCATCAGCTCGCCGCGATCGACGCAGGACGAGCCGCGGTAGATGCGCGCCACCGAGCCGATCAGCGGCACGAACGCGTCGATGAGCTGCTCGCGGGCCTCGGGCGCGCGCTCCTTGGCCGCCGCGACGAGCGCGCGCTCCTCGGCGGGGGGCAGGACGGGCCGCGGCCCGTCGCGATTGCGCCGTCGCCAGCGCATCGCATGGGTCTGCGCCGCGTTCATCGTGGCTCGTTCGCCACTTCGATGCGACGCGGCCGCGCCTGCTCGGACTTGGGCACGCGCACCGTGAGGACGCCGTTGGCCATGGTCGCCTCCACGCCCTCCGCCTCGATGGCGCCGGGCAGGGTGACGCGGTACTCGAACCTCCCCGTCGGACGGCTGCGCCGGCGCAAGATGCCGCGACGCTCGCGCTCCTTGATCTCGCCCGTGACAAGCAGCTCGGACTCGCGCACCTCAACCGAGACGTCATCGCGGTCCACGCCGGGCAGCTCGGCCTCGACGATCCACGCGTCATCGGTCTCCTCGATGTCGACGAGCGGCGTCCAGACCGCCGCGTCGGCGAGTCCGGTGCCAGACCACACGTTCTCCAAGAGCTGCGCTGTCGCCTCCTGCAGCTGCTCGAGCTCTCGGAACGGCTCCCAGCGCTGGCCACGCTGGGTTGAAGGGTCACGACGTCGAACGGGAAGGGGCATGAACTGCTCCTCTCAGGAGTGGAACGTGCAGCGACGCGCGACGGCTGCCGCGATGCGGGCCGACTGTCGTGGTCATCTTTGGCGGTCCGTTCCGATCCGCGGGGATCGGCGCGTGTCCGCTGAGAAGGGCGGTGCGCAGACCTGGGGAGGGGTTAGCGCACCCGCTGCATTACTACCCCGTAGGGCAGGGCCGTCAAGCTCAAGGTTTCCGCAGGCACCCAAACGTCCGCAAAGAGCGGCCTATTTGGCGCGGATGCATCGACCGCCGGTGGGCTTGCCAACCGGGCATGGCGCCCTACCACCCCTCTCGACCGCACAGAGAGCGAGAGGAGCTGTGATGGCCAAGGCCGTAGGCATCGACTTGGGGACCACGAACTCGGTCGTGGCGGCCACGATCGAGGGGGGCCAGGCGGAGGTGATCCCGAACGCCGAAGGCGCGCGGACGACCCCGTCCGTCGTCGCCTTCACCGACGACGGCCAGCGCCTGGTCGGGCAGGTGGCCAAGCGCCAGGCGATCCTCAACCCGGAGGCGACGGTCTACTCGACCAAGCGCTTCATCGGGCGCAAGTGGGACGAGGTGACCGAGGAGGCCAAGATCGTCTCTTACAAGGTCGTCAAGGGCTCCAACGACGCCGTGCGCTTCGAGATTCGCGGCAAGCAGTACGCGCCCGAGGAGATCTCCGCCCTCATCCTGCGCAAGCTGGCCGAGGACGCCGCCAAGTTCCTGGGCGAGCGCGTGACCGAGGCGGTCATCACGGTGCCGGCGTACTTCAACGACGCCCAGCGCCAGGCCACGAAGGACGCCGGCATGATCGCCGGCCTCGAGGTCCTGCGCATCATCAACGAGCCCACCGCGGCCGCGCTCGCCTACGGCCTCGACAAGAAGGGCCAGGAGACGGTGCTCGTCTTCGACCTCGGTGGCGGCACCTTCGACGTCTCGATCCTCGAGGTGGGCGACGGCGTGGTAGAGGTCCGCTCGACCAGCGGCGACGGCCACCTCGGCGGCGACGACTTCGACAAGCGGATCGTCGACTGGCTGGCCGACGAGTTCAAGAAGGACCAGGGCATCGACCTGCGCAACGACCCGCAGGCCCTCCAGCGGCTCTACGAGGGGGCCGAGCGGGCCAAGGTCGAGCTGTCGAGCACGACCCAGGCGCAGGTCAACCTGCCCTTCATCACCGCGGACGCCAACGGCCCCAAGCACCTCAACCTGACCATCACCCGCTCGAAGTTCGAGCAGCTCACCGAGGATCTGATCGAGCGCTGCCGCGGTCCCGTCGAGCAGGCGCTGTCGGACGCGAAGCTCACGGCGGACGACATCGACGAGGTCCTCCTCGTCGGCGGCTCGACCCGCATCCCGGCGGTCCAGGAGCTCGTGCGCCGGCTGACCGGCGGCAAGGACCCGAACATGTCCGTCAACCCCGACGAGGTCGTCGCCATCGGCGCCGCCCTCCAGGCCGGCGTGCTCAAGGGCGAGGTCGAGGACGTCGTCCTGCTCGATGTCATCCCGCTCTCGCTGGGCCTGGAGACGATGGGCGGCGTGATGACGAAGGTCATCGAGCGCAACACCACGATCCCGGCGCGGCGCACGGAGACGTTCTCGACGGCGGAGGACAACCAGACCGCGGTCGACATCGTCGTGCTTCAGGGCGAGCGCGAGCTGGCGGCCGACAACCGGCAGCTCGCCCGCTTCCGGCTCGAGGGCATCCG
>DASVFT010000160.1:0-2502 GCA_036379935.1 Solirubrobacteraceae bacterium
GAGCACCTCCACCGCCTCGAGGGCCTCGCCGACGGCATCGTCATGAACCCCGGGGCCTGGACGCACTACGCGTGGGCCATCCGCGACGCGCTGGAGATCGCCGCCCTGCCCACCGTCGAGGTCCACCTCTCCGACGTCGACAAGCGCGAGGCGTGGCGGCGGACGTCGGTCGTGCGCGACCTGTGCGTGGCGACGGTGAGCGGCCAGGGCGTCGAGGGCTACCGTGTTGCCCTCGAACGCATGAAGGAGGAGCTCGATGGCTGAGGGACAGTTGGCGGTGGGCACCGATCGCGCCGACGGCGTGGCCGACGCGCTGGCCCAACGCGAGGCCGACCTCCTCCTCGTGACCGACCTCGTCAACGTGCGCTGGCTCACCGGCTTCACCGGGTCGAGCGCCGCCGCCGTGGTCGGGCGCGAGGGCAGGCGGCGCTTCGTCACCGACTTTCGCTATCTGACCCAGTCGGCCGAGCAGCTCGACCCCGCATGGGAGCGCGAGATCGCCGTCGACCTGCTGGCGGGCGTGGTCAAGGGGCTGCCGGGCGCGGGGGACCTGCGCCTCGCCTTCGAGGACGCGCACATGAGCGTCAAGGACCACGGCAAGCTCGCCGGGATGCTGCGCGCCGGGATCGAGCTGGTCCCGGCCGGCGACACGCTCGAGGCCCTGCGCGCGATCAAGGACCCCGAGGAGCTCGAGGCCGTCCGCGCCGCCGCGCGCCTGGCCGACGACGCGCTCGTCGAGGTGCTGGAGCGCGGCCTGGTGGGCCGCACCGAGCGCGAGGTCGCGCTCGATCTCGAGTTCACGATGCGCCGCCTGGGGGCCGAGGCGGCGTCGTTCCCGCCGATCGTCGCCGCCGGCGATCACGGCGCCCTGCCCCATGCCACGCCCCGCGAGGTGCCCATCCCTGCGGGGACGATGTGCGTGATCGACTGGGGCGCGCAGCTCGACGGCTACGCCTCGGACTGCACCCGCACGTACGCCACGGGCGCGGTCGATCCCCGCGACGGCGAGGTCTACGCGCTGGTGCTGCGCGCGCAGGAGGCGGCGCTCGAGGCGGTGCGCCCGGGGCCCACCGGCCGCGAGGTCGACGCCGTCGCGCGCGCGATCATCGACGCCGCCGGCCACGCCGAGCACTTCGGCCACGGCCTCGGTCACGGCGTCGGCCTGGCCGTCCACGAGGGCCCGCGGCTGTCCAAGCAGGGCGAGACCGCGCTCGAGGCCGGGATGGTGGTGACCGTCGAGCCCGGCGTCTACGTGCCCGGCGCGGTCGGCGTGCGCATCGAGGACCTGGTCATCGTCACCGAGGACGGCGCCGAGGTCGTCTCCTCGCTGCCGAAGGACCTCCAGGTCGTCGCCTGAGCCCCGGCCGGCTCAAGATTCGCGGTGAGCGGTCGAAGTTCATGGCATGAACGGCGGGAGACCCGTCCGCGTCATCCTGACGCTGCTCATCGGCTGGACCGTCGCGCGTCAAGCGGAGGTCGGGCCGCTGCACTCGCTGCTGGCCGGCCCCGTCTTCGGCAAGCTCGCCTACTGGATCGTCGTCATCGGGGCGTCGCTGCTGACGCTGGCTCGGGCGCGCGCGACGCGGGGGCGCGAGGGCCTCGCGTGGGGGCTCATCGGGCTGGGCTCGCTGCTGTGGGCCTCCGGCGACGTGTACTGGACGCTCGTGCTGGCCAAGCGGGACGTCATCCCCGTGCCGTCGATCTCGGACGCCGGCTACCTCGCGTTCTACCCGCTGGTCTTCGCCGGACTGTGCCTGCTGCTGCGCGAGCGGGTCGAGGGCGCGCCGCGGACCCTCTGGGTCGACGGGCTGACCGCTGCCCTCGCCGCGGGCGCGATGAGCGCCGCCGTCGTGCTCCAGTCGGTGCTCAACGTGGTCGGCGGCAACGCGCTGGGCGTGGCCACGAACCTCGCCTACCCGCTCGGCGACCTCATCCTGCTCGCCGTCGTGATCGCCTCCTTCGCGCTGCGCGGCTGGCGTGCCGACCGCACGTGGGCGCTGCTCGGGCTCGGGATCGGGCTGTTCTGGATCGCCGACTCCTACTACCTCGTGACCGTGGCGAAGGAGACCTACGTCTACCCGAGCCTCTTCGACGGCGGCTGGACCTCGTGTCTCGTCCTCTTCTCGGCCGCCGCCTGGGCGCCCGGCCGCCGCGCGGTGGCCGTCGAGGAGCGCCGGACCATGCGCTTCACGACGCTCCCGATCGCCTTTGCCACCCTGGGCCTGACCATCCTCGTCCTCGCGGCGCTGGGAACCCTGAACCCGGTCGCCGTGGTCCTGGCCGCCGCTTCGCTGCTGACCGTCTTCGCGCGCCTCATCCTCACCCTGCGCGAGAACGCCGGCATGCTCGTCGCCAGCCGCCACGAGGCGCTGACCGACGCGCTCACCGGCCTGGGCAACCGGCGCGCGCTCACGCGCGACCTCGAGCGCGCCGTGGGCGACGCGGAGGAGCCCAAGCTCCTGGCCCTCTTCGACCTCGACGGCTTCAAGCACTACAACGACA
>DASVFT010000161.1:0-5156 GCA_036379935.1 Solirubrobacteraceae bacterium
GTGCTTCGCGGCCGGCGTGGTCGGCTGGCTCATACCGGTGGTCACCGGCCTGCCCTTCTACGCGGTCGGCCTCGTCTTCCTGGGACTGACCAGCGACCGGGCGCGTCGCTGGCTCAACCGGCTCGAGCGCCGCCTGGCCGAGAGCACGCGGCGCAAGATCCGGAGCCTGCTCGCCCGGGTGCCCGGCGCGTGGCTGCGGCGGCTGATCCATATTCCGGACGAAGTTACCTAGGATAGCGGCATGCTCGCTCGACTGGGCAGGGCGGCCGCGCTCGCCGGCCTGCTGGTCCTCCCGAGCATGGGCTTGGCCGCCGATCCTCCCGCCTCCGACGAAGGCCAGACCCTCGACGTTCGCCGGCTCACCCCGGAGCAGCGCCGTCGGCTGCTGGCCGGCGAGACCATCGCCTACCCGGTGCCCGAGACGAGCGAGGTGGAGCTGGGCGCCGGGGTCGCCATGTACCTGCCGGTGCCGCTCGCCCGCGTCGCCGAGGTGTTGACCAGTCCCGACCTGGTGCTGCGCGATTCGGGTATCACCGCGTCCGGACCGATCCCCGCCAGCGCCACCCCGCTCACATTGCGCGGCTTCACGCTCGGGAGCGACGAGGTCGGCGAGGCCCAGGAGGTGCTGGACGCGGTGCCGGGCTCGCGCTTCAACCTGTCGACCGCCGAGATCGAGGCGTTCCACGCGGCGCGCGCCAACGTGCGCCCGGGCGATCGGAGCTCGGTCCTCGAGGCCGCGGCGAGCCAGTGGCGCGTCGTCCTCCTGGAGCGCGCCCAGGCCTTCCGGACCCGCGGCCTCGAGGGCATCAAGCCCTATGCGCGCCGCGGCAGCACCGCCGATCCGGCCGCGCTCCTCCGCGCCGCCGCCGACGACGCCCGCATCGCCGCCGACGTGGCTCCGCGGCTGGGCGCCGAGCTGCTCGCGTTTCCGGCCGGCCCGAGTCCCACCGCGACCAGCCAGTTCTACTGGGTGAAGCGCCAGGTCCAGAGCCGCCCCGACCCGATCGTCATCCATCACCTGACAGACGTGACGGCGGCCCGGGCCCTCTACGTGGAGCGGCAGCTCTACGTCGGCCACACCTACAACGCGAGCCAGATCCTCTGCCTGGCCATCCCCTACGAGGACGGGGTGGTGATCCTCTCGAGCAATCGCGTCGCCACCGAGCAGGTCACCGGCTTCGGCAGCGACATGAAGAAGCTGATCGGGCGTCGTCAGCTTCGCGGTGAGATCGTGAAGCGCTTCGACCGCATTCGCGCTGCGTTCGTGCAGCCCGCCCCGCCGGTGCGCGTGGAGAGCCCGTAGCCCTAGTCGCCCAGCACCCGGCGCCGGAGCAGGCGCAGATTGAGCGGCACGAGCAGGCCGAGCAGCAGCAGCGAGAGCCCGAACACCGCGGTCAGGTGGCCGAGCACCGGGCCGCCGATGAGGATCCCTCGGAAGCACTGGGCCAGATGGTAGAGCGGATTGACGGCGTTGAGCGCGACCAGCACCGGATGCTCGAGCGGGAAGTACGTCGACGAGAGCAGCCCCATCGGCAGCACGAGCAGGAACACGGGCAGGTTCATGTGGTCGATCGTCGGCATCAGCGCGGTGAAGCAGAGCCCGAGCGCGGCGAACCCGCACCCGGCCACGAACACCAGCGGCAGCAGCAGCGGCAGGCGCTCCACGCGCATGGCGAGCAGGCCGGCCAGATCGAAGCCGGCCAGCACCGCGGCCACGATGACGACGTACATGGTGGCGAGCAAGCCGGCCCACAGCACTTCCCCCCAGACCACGTGTCGCAGCTCCACCTGGGTCGTGAGCTGTCCCTCCCACGTCCGCTGGTAGCGCATGCGGATGAAGGCGGCGAACAGCGACTGGAATACCGAGGTCATGAACGTGGCGTAGGCGAGCAGGCCGGGGGCGATGTAGGTCATGTACTCGACCGGACGGCCCTGCCAGGTGAGGCTCGCCACGTAGCCGCCGAGCCCCACCCCGAACGCCACCAGCATGGTCACCGGCTCGAGCGCCGGCGGCAGGAACGCGGTGTGCCAGTTGCGCAGGTAGACGCGCAGGTGGCGGGAGACCACCGCGCGGCTCTGCCACTCGACCGCCGCGGCCAGCCAGCTCACGGGGAGAGCGCGAGCTTGAGGAAGAGGTCGTCGAGCGTGGGCACGCGCACCTCGTAGCGCAGCGAAGGGAACGCACGCGCGAACTCGGCCAGCTCCTCGCCCGAGACCGGCACGTGCAGGGCGCCCAGCACGCTCGCCGGCTCGCCGCGCCCGTGCGCGCCGAGCCACACCGCGATCGCGTCGCGGTTCGTCGCGGCCACCACCACCACGTGCTCGCCGACCAGGTCGCCCAGCACGCCCTTGGCGCTTCCGCGCGCCACCACCCGGCCGTGGGCCAGGACGGTCAGGGCGTCGCTCAGGCGCTCGGCCTCGTCCATGTAGTGGGTGGTGAGGATGATGCCGAGGCCCTCGGCTCGCAGCCCGTCGACGAGATCCCACACCCCCATGCGCGCCTGCGGATCGAGGCCGGTGGTCGGCTCGTCCAGGAAGAGCAAGCGCGGGCGGTGCACGAGGGCGCGGGCGATCATGAGGCGTCGCCGGTAGCCGCCGGACAGCGTCTCCGGCTTCTGGTGCGCGTAGCCGGCCAGGTCGAAGCGCTCCAGCAGCTCGGCGACGCGCCGCGCGAGGTCGGTCGGCCGCGGGCGAAAGTAGCCGGCGGCCACCGTCAGGTTCTGCTCGACGGTGAAGTCGCCGTCGAACGTGTCGTCCTGCGTGCACACGCCGATCGAGCGCTTGGCCCGCACCAGGTCGCGGCCCAGCTCGACGCCGTCCACCAGGATCCGGCCCGCGTCGGGACGCAGGAACCCGTAGAGCATGCGAAGGGTCGTGGTCTTGCCCGCCCCGTTCGGCCCGAGCAGGCCGACGATCTGCCGCGCCTCGCAGACGAGATCCACCCCGTCGACCACGCGACGGCCGCCGAGGTGCTTGACCAGAGTGCGCGCATCGAGCAGCGCCGACATGGACTCCCGATTGTACCGGGCTTGACAAGTCCGACGCCGAGGGTCAGTGTCTCGGTCGTCCGAGCCCGTGCCAGGAGGAGCCCGCCATGAAGACGAAGCGCTCGCGGAAACCGGCCCGCTCCAAGCGCCCCGCGTCCCGGCGCCCCCGCGCCGCCGCGCGCACCTCGCGCGATCCGCTGTTCGCCCCGATGCGGGGCGCCGACCGCCGGGAGATCGGCGGCGTGGTCATCGAGACCGCGCCGGCGGCCAACGGCCGCGTCAAGCGCGTCTGCTACCCGCCCGGCTTCCGCTGGTCGGTGCACATGAAGCACATCGTGAACTCGCCCCTGTGCATGCACGCGCACGTGGGGTTCCTGGCCCGGGGCCGCGTGCGCGGCCAGTACGCGGACGGCTGCTCCTTCGACGTCGCCGCCCCGCGCGCGATCGTGATCGAGCCCGGTCACGACGCGTGGGTGGTCGGCAAGAACCCGGCGGTGCTGATCGAGTTCGACACCGAGCGCACCACCGCCGAGCGCTTCGGCCTGCCCGAGGCGCACCGTCACGATTGACCCCACGTCCGAATCGGGAGCGCCCATGACCTCCGGACTCGAAGACAAGTTCCAGACGCTGCACGAGATCGTCCGCGCCGCCCGAATGAACCTGGCCCCCGGCCCGTGGGACTACCTGGTCGGCGGCACCGAGACCGAGACCACCCTGCGCCGCAACCGCCTCGGCATCGACAGCCTCGCCTTCCGCCCCCGCGTGCTGCGCGACGTCTCGCGCATCGACACCGGCACCAGCTTCTTCAAGCGACGGCTGCGCATCCCGGTGATGCTGGCCCCGATCGGCTCCATCGAGTCCTTCACCCCGGGAGGCGGCGCCACCGCGGCCAAGGCTTCCGCCGCGTTCGGGGTGCCTCAGATGCTCAGCTCGGCGTGCAACCCCGGGCTCGAGGCCACCGCGGCCGCCGCCGACAACTTCCGCATCTTCCAGCTGTACGTGCGCGGCGACGACGCCTTCGTGGACGACCACGTCGAGCGCGCGAAGGACCACGGCTACGCCGTCTTCTGCATGACCGTCGACACCGCGATGTACAGCCGGCGTGAGCGCGACCTGGCCCGGCGCTTCGTCAAGCCCTGGCGCCTGCGCGCCACCGGGCAGGACTTCCAGGCCGCGCTGTCGTGGGACCAGGTCAAGCGCTTCAAGGACCGGCACGACATCCCGCTGATCCTGAAGGGCATCGCCACCGCGGAGGACGCCCTGATCGCCTGCGACCTGGGCGTCGACGGTATCTACGTGTCCAACCACGGCGGCCGTCAGCTCGACCACGGCCGCGGCTCGATCGAGGTGCTGCCCGAGGTGGTGAAGGCGGTGGCCGGCCGCTCCACTGTCATCGTGGACGGCGGCTTCATGCGCGGCACCGACGTGGTCAAGGCCATCGCGCTGGGCGCGCAGGCGGTCGGGCTCGGGCGTCTCTCCTGCCTCGGGCTGGCCGCGGCCGGCGAGGAGGGCCTCGTGCGCGCGCTCGAGCTGCTGGAGGACGAGATTCGCATCTGCCTGGGGCTGCTCGGCGTCCACAGCCTCGACATGCTCGAGCCGTCCTACCTGCATCCGGCCACGCCGGTCACGATCCCGCACGTCACCAGCGCGTTCCCGCTGCTCGACCTCGACGACCGGCGCTACTAGCCCGTGCTCGATCTCAAGATCACGGGCGGTCGGCTCATCGACGGCACCGGGGCGCCGGCCCGCGCGGGCGACGTGGGGATCACCGGCGATCGCATCACCGCGGTGGACGATCTTTCCCGGGAGCCGGCGGGACGCACCATCGACGCGAGCGGCCGCACGGTGGCGCCCGGCTTCATCGACGTGCACTCGCATTCGGACTGGCGGCTCTGGGACAACCGGCGCGCCGAGTCCAAGATCCGCCAGGGCGTGACCACCGAGGTCGTCGGTAACTGCGGCTTCTCGCCCGCCCCGGTCTCCGACCAGTTCCGCGACGAGATGCGCGGCTTCGCACTCTACCTGCCGGCCGGCATGGACTTCTCGTGGCGTTCCGTCGGGGAATACCTGGCGCGTTATGAGAGCGAAGGCGTCGCGCTCAACGTCGTCCAGCTGATCGGCCACGGCACGCTGCGCCTGGCCGCCATGGGCTTCGCGCGCCGGCCGCCG
>DASVFT010000162.1:0-23585 GCA_036379935.1 Solirubrobacteraceae bacterium
CATGCTGAGCATCCGGCAGCTCACGCCCGCGTCGCGGAGCAACGAGGCGACGTGCTCCAGGCACGCCCGCTCGTTGCCCGGTGGATTCGACGTGTCGAACCGCAGCAGCTCGCGGAGCAGGGGGAGCACGTGCAGACGCGCGCGATCGCCGACGGCGGTCATGTCGGCGCGCAGCCGATCGCGGTCAGGCCGGCGTCGAAGGCCTCGACGATCGCCCGGTCGGCGCGCCGGCACGCGAGGTGCAACGGCCGCGTCACCGTGAACCCGGGTACGGGCGCCGCGTCGCCGGTCCCGTCGAGCAGGTGCTCGGCGACGCCTTCGTCGACGACCGCGAGATCCACGACGGCATCACGCAGCGCCATCAGCAGCGCGCCGTCCGAGGGCGCCGCGAGCGCCGCCGGCGCACCGTCGATGACCGGGTCGTAGCTGAAGCCCTCGAGGACGCCGACCCGCATCTGGGTCGCCAGCGCTGGGAGCTCGTCGACGCGGATGGGGCGCGAGATCGTCCCGGGCCGCTGATAGAGCAGCGTCCGCGCCGACCGAAACGGCCGCGAGAAGACGAGCCAGTGCTCGCGCTCGGGCGTCGGGGTGATCTGGAAGATGGCATCGGCCGCACCGTCGCGCAGGCTCTGAAGGCATTCCGGCCACGCCAGCAGCTGCGTCGTCGCCCGCAGCCCCACCGCTGCGAACGCGGCCACGACGAGCTCGTGATCGTGACCCCTCACCTCGCCGTCCTCGGCGTACTGATAAGGGGGATACGGATCGGCGACGACGCGCACGTCGGTCCTCGTGGACGACGGACCGCTCATGACGCGATCGCATGGATGCGGCCACCGGCGGGCGCGAGGCGGCCACCTTGACGGCCGCGCCGCAGCGCGACGATCTCGCCCATGATCGACAGCGCGGTCTCCTCCGCGGTGAGCGCACCGAGGTCGAGGCCGACGGGGGCCGAGATGCGGGCCAGGTCGGCGTCGCCGAAGCCCGCGGCGATCAACCGCTCGCGTCGCGCCTGCTGCGCGTGCCGGCTGCCCATCGCGCCGATGTAGCCGGGCGCCGAGCGCAGCGCCAGCCCCAGCGCCGCATCGTCGAGCTTCGGATCGTGGGTGAGCACCACGATCGCGGTGGCCGGATCGATCCCGCCCAAGCGCGCGAACGCCTCCTCGGGCCAGGCGGCGACCACGTCCTCGGCCTCGGGAAAGCGCTCGGGCCGGGCGAAGGCCGCGCGCGGATCGACGACGAACGGCCGCCACCCCAGGAAGCGCGCGAGCGCGCAGACGGTCGCCGAGTAGTCGACGGCGCCGAAGACGACGATGCGAGGCGGCGGGGCCGTGACGTCGACGAACAGGCCATGGTCGCCCAGCTCCCGCAGCTCGCTGCGCTCAGCCCACAGCAGCTCGTCGCCGTGGGCGACCGCGGCCGCATCGAGCGCCGGGTCGCCAAGCGTGCCGCTGCGCTCGCCCTCGGCGGTCACGAGCAGCTTGGCGCCGGCCTGTGGGCCCCGCACGACCGTCACCAGGGCGGCGCGCTCACCCTCGCGCGCCAGATCGGTGAAGCGCTCCTGGAGGGGATCGGAGCGGGGGTCATAGCGCTCGACCCACACGCTGATCTCACCGCCGCACTGCAGGCCGACGTCCCACGCCTCCTCGTTGCTGATCCCGTACTCGAGCAAGCGCGGCGACCCGCCATGACGAATGGCCTCCGCCTCGGCGACGACCGCGCCCTCGACGCAACCGCCGGACACCGCGCCGGCGATCGCGCCGTCCTCGCCGATCGCCATCTTCGTCCCAGGCGGCCGGGGAGCCGACCGCTTGACGCCGACGACGGTGGCGACCGCCACGTCGTCGCCGCGTCCCGCCCAGGCCTTGGCTGCCTGCATGACGTCCATCACAGTGCGCTGAGCTCCGCGGTGATGTCCTGCACCGATGCCTTCGCGTCGCCGAAGAGCATCGAGGTGGCGTCCTTGTAGAAGAGCGGGTTGTCGATGCCCGCGAACCCGGAGCTCATGGAGCGCTTGAGCACGATCACGCTGCGGGACTCGTCGACGTTGAGGATCGGCATCCCGTAGATCGGGCTGTCGGCCCTCTCGCGCGCGTCGGGGTTCGTCACGTCGTTGGCCCCGATGATCAGCGACACGTCGGTGCGCGCGAAGTCGCCGTTGATGTCGTCCATCTCCTTGAGCTGGTCGTACGGGACGTCGGCCTCGGCGAGCAGGACGTTCATGTGGCCGGGCATCCGGCCCGCGACCGGATGGATCGCGAACTTCACCGCCACGCCCCTGGCCTCCAGGAGCTTGGTCAGCTCGCGCACCGCGTGCTGCGCCTGGGCGACGGCCATGCCGTAGCCGGGGACGACGACCACCTGGCTGGCGTAGGCCATCTGGATCGCGGCGTCGGCCGCGCTGGTCGAGCGCACCGTCCGCTCGACGCCGTCGTCGCTCACGCCGCCCGTCGTGACGACGCCTCCGAAGCCGCCCGCCACGATGGAGGGGATCGAGCGGTTCATGGCGTTGGCCATCAAGCTGGTCAGGATCGAGCCCGACGCGCCGACGATCATCCCCGCCACGATCAGCGACGTGTTGTTCAAGGCCACGCCGGTCGCGGCCGCCGACAGACCGGTGAACGCGTTGAGCAGCGAGATCACCACGGGCATGTCCGCGCCACCGATCGGGAGCACGATGAAGTTGCCCAACAGCGCGGCGGACGCCAGCAGCACGACGATCAGCAGCTCGCTGTCCGAGCCGGTGACGATCGCCACTGCGCACGCCACCGCGACCGCCAGCAAGACCAGGTTGAGCAGCTGCTGGGTGCGTCCCGGGCCGATCGAGACGGGCCGCCCGGGCAGGAGCTCCTGCAGCTTGGCGAACGCGATGTTCGAGCCCCAGAACGAGACCGAGCCCACGATGGCGGCGAACAGGCTGAAGATCGCCACGTAGGTCGGATCGTGCGCGAAGCCGTCGGAGTGACGGAACTCGGCCCAGGCGATCAGCGCGACCGCTCCACCGCCGACGCCGTTGAACAGCGCCACCATCTGCGGCATCGCCGTCATGCGGACGTTGCGCGCCGCCGGGATCCCGATCGCGGTTCCGACCGCGACGCCGATGGCGATCAGGCCCCAGTTGCCCATCCCACCGATCAGCAGCGTCGCGATCACCGCGATCACCATGCCCACGGCGGCGATGCGGTTGCCCCGCACCGCCGTGCGCGGCCCGGTCAACCCCATCAGCCCGTAGATGAACAGCGCGAACGAGACGATGTACAGCAGCGCGACGACGTCCGTGCGGCTCATCGCTTGCTCTTGAACATCTCGAGCATCCGATCCGTCACGAGGAAGCCGCCGACGACGTTGATCGTCCCGAACGCGATCGCCACCACGAGCAGCAGCTTCGACAGCCACCCGTCGACGCCGAGTCCGAGGACGACGATGCCCCCCAGGACGACGATCCCATGGATCGCGTTCGTGCCCGACATCAACGGCGTGTGCAGCGTGTTGGGCACCTTGGAGATGACCGCGAAGCCCACGAAGCCCGCGAGCACGAGGATGGCGAGGTTGGTCAACAGCATCAGGCCACAGCCTGCGCCGTGCGCTTGGCGCCCTCGTGCACGATCTCGCCGTCGCGCACGATGCACGCCCCGGCGATGATCTCGTCCGCGAAATCGAGGTCGAGCCCACCGTCGTCACCGCTGATGAGCTCGAGGAAGGCGAGCAGGTTGCGCGCGTAGAGCTGGCTGGCGTGCTCGGGCATCCGCGCCGGCAGGTTCGACGGCGCGACGATGGTCACGTCGTGCCTGACCACGACCTCGCCCGGCTCCGTCAGCTCGCAGTTGCCGCCGGTCTCGCCCGCCAGGTCGACGATCACCGAGCCCGGCTTCATCCCCTCCACCGCCTCGGCGGTGACCAGGCGCGGAGCGGCACGCCCGGGCACCAGCGCCGTCGTGATGACCACGTCGAAGCCCTTGATGGCATCGGTCAGGGCCTGCTGCTGGCGCGCACGCTCCGCCTCGCTGAGCTCGCGCGCGTAGCCACCCTCCCCCGCCGCCTCCAGGCCCAGATCAAGCCACTGCGCGCCCAGCGACTGCACCTGCTCGGCGACCTCGGGGCGCACGTCGTAGCCCGTCGTGTGCGCGCCGAGGCGCCGCGCGGTGGCCAGCGCCTGCAGGCCCGCGACGCCCGCGCCCAGGACGAGCACCCTGGCCGGCGGAATCGTGCCCGCCGCGGTCATGAGCATCGGGAAGAACCGGCCGATGTGACTGGCCGCGAGGACGACGGAGAGATAGCCCGCGACGTTGGACTGGCTCGACAGTGCATCCATCGACTGCGCGCGACTGATCCGCGGAATCGCCTCGACCGCGAATGCCGTCACGCCCGCCGCGGCCAGCGCCCGCGTGGTCTGCGGGTCTCCGAGCGGGTTGAGGAAGCCGATGACGACGCACCCGCGACTCAGCCGGTCGATCTCGTCCGCCGACGGCGCCGCGACCTTGCACACGACCTCCGCATCCCAGGCGTCGTCCGACACCTGCGCCCCGGCCTCCGCGAAGCGCTGGTCGGCGATCATGGCGCCGGCGCCCGCGCCGGGCGCGACCACGAGATCGTGACCGTTGCCGCTCAGCCGACCGATCACGTCAGGTACGAGCGCCACGCGCCGCTCTCCGGGCGCGGACTCCTGCGGAACACCCACCCTCATCGACGGGCCAGTCTCATCCCTTGGAGCGCAGCCACGACCGGATGTGATCGAAGCCCAGCGCGAAGACCAGCAGCGAACCGAAGATGATCTGCTGGACGTAGCTGCTCACGCGCAGCAGGTCCAGGCCGTTCTGGATCACCTGCAGGAAGACGACCGCGATGACCATGCCCGACAGCCGCCCCACCCCACCGGCCAGCGACACGCCGCCGAGCACGGCCGCGGCGATCGACAGCAGCGGGTACTCCCCGCCCAGGTTGGGGTCACCGGAGGCCACGCGCGCGGTGAGGATCAGCCCTCCGAGCGCGGTGAGCACGCTCCCCAGGACGAGCACCTTCACGAGCGTCAGCCGGACCGGGATCCCCGAGACTCGCGCCGCCTCCTGATTGCCGCCGATGGCGAAGGCGTAGCGCCCGATCACGAGCCGGTTCAGGAGCACGTAGAAGCCGATGAGCAGGCCCACGGTGCACACGACCGCCGTCGGGATCCCGAGGATCGTGTGGAACGCCAGCGGCGCGATGAAGTCCTGGGGCACGCCCTGGATGGGAGAGCCACCGGAGAGGATCAGCGCGATGCCCGCCGCGACGGCGGTCATGCCCAGCGTGACGATGAAGGACGACAGCCCGCCGGCGATCAGGAGTCCGTTCACGAGCCCGACGCCGACCCCGACGCCGACGCCCGCCAGCACGCCCAGGATGATGGCCAAGGTCGTGTTCCCCGCCAGCGACGTCGACGACATCACCATCGAGGCGACGACGCTCGTCAAAGCGATGTTCGCTCCAACGGACAAGTCGAAGTTGCGGGTGATGAGAAACAGCGCCTGACCCATCGTCACGATCATCAGGACCGAGGCCTGCTGACCGATGTTGGACATGTTGTCCACGGTGAGAAAGCGGCTGGATGCCAGCGAGAACAACACGAAAACCGCGATGAACAGCACCGGGACGATCCCGTACTGGTCGAGCAGCCGAAGTCCGACGCGTCGCGCCGCGCCGCCCCGTTCTAGCGGCCGTTCGGGGGTCTTAGCCATGACTGCCATTGCGTACCTCCTTACCGGTCGATGGCGACTTCGCCAACGGAATGGCCGAACATGGCCCTGACGGTGTTCTCCTCGGTGATCTCGTCGCCTTGCAGGTGCGCGCTGATCTTCCCTTCGTGCATCACGTACACCCGATGGCTGAGGTGCACGACCTCGAGCAGATCGGACGAAATCAACAGGATCGCGCAGCCCTGTTCACAGAATTCCTTCAGCAGCGTGTAGATCTCGACCTTGGCGTTGACGTCGACGCCCATGGTCGGCTCGTCGAAGATGTGAATACGCGCCCCGTTGACGAGCGCGCGCCCGACGACGATCTTCTGTTGATTGCCGCCGGACAGGACGAGTGTCTCCCGCTCGATGTTCGGAGGGCGGATCGACAGGCGATCGGCCATGCCCCTCGCGGTGGAGAGCTCCTCCTTGCGGCGGATGAAGGTGCGCCTGGACAGCCGCTTGCCGTCGAGGGCAGAGATGGTGAGGTTCTCGCGAATCGGCCGCGAGAGGAACAGCGCCGCGCCGCGGCGGTCGGCCGGGTAGTAGGCCACGCCGGCGTTCAGCGCGGCACGGGGGCGCAGCTTGTCGGCCGGGAAGGCGCGTGCGCCGAAGCGGATCCGCCCCTCCGACGCGGGGCGCAGCCCCGCGAGGATGCCACCGAGCGGCGCCTTCCCCGAGGCGACGAGCCCGGCGAGGCCCACGATCTCGCCCTCACGGACCTCGATCGAGGCGGACGCGACCCCCGGCCCCGAGACGTCCTCCGCGGAGAGGGCCACCTCACCGGGCGTCACGTCCGCGCGCGGGTAGAGGCTGGCGACGCTGCGATTCGCCATCGTCTGGATGACCCCAGCCTCGTCCATCGACTGGGGATCGCTGCTGGCGACCAGCATGCCCTCGCGCAACACGGTCAGCGTGTCGGCGATCTCCCAGATCTCGCGCAGGCGGTGGGTGACGAAGAGGATCGCGGCGCCGCCCTGCTTGAGCCGGCGGATGAGATCCAGCATGCGCCCGCTGGCGTCCTCGGCCAGCGCCGCCGTCGGCTCGTCGAAGATGGCGATCTTCGGCTCCATGATGGCGACCTTGGCGGCCTCCACCATCGTCTGATCGGAGCGCGACAGCTCCTTGATCGGCGCCTCGAGGGGAAGCTCCGTCTCCACGGCATCGAGCGCCCGCTTGGCGAAGTCGCGCATCCTGCCCCGCCTGACCAGCGTCTGGTGTTGCGTGGAGCTCAGCCACAGGTTCTCCGCGATCGAGAGCTGTGGGACAAGGCTCAGGTCTTGAAACACCACCCCGACGCCGGCCTTGCGAGCGCGGCTCGGGGAGAAGTGGACCATCCGCTCTCCGTCGATGAAGACCTCGCCGTCGTTGGGGACGTACTTGCCCCCGACGACCCCGCAGAAGGTGGACTTGCCCGACCCGTTCTCACCACACAACGCACGGATCTCCCCTGCACGCACTTCCAGTGAAAGGTTGTTGACGGCCACGACACCGGCAAAGCGCTTCGTAACGCCCCTCGCGACCAAGCACTCTCCACTTACCACGCTCACGCTCCTTCGCCTCGTGTCGCGGTCGACTCCCCGCCACTGCGGCGTGCGCGCCGCGGAGCCTCGACCCCGCGGCACGCACGCATGCTCTTCACCTCGCCCTTCGCTACCCGACGTTCAGCGTCGGCTTGAAGCCGGGCGGGAACAGCGATGCGTCATAGACGAACTGGTCCAGGTTGTTCTGGCCCTTGCCGGCCGAGTCTCCGCAGATGACGATCGGCCGCGGGAGCGCCCAGATCCGCTGGAGGTCTCCGAACGCAGGCTGCTTCTCCAGCTTGCGGACGGCAAGGTCCATGGCGATGCGGGAGTACCCCACCGTCTGGTCGTTGGCCACGCAGGCGATGTCTCCAGACTTCACCCCTTCGTAGACCGCCGGCGTCGTGTACGAGGCGATGACGCGGACCTTGCTCGCCTTGTTCGCCTGCTTGATCGCGACGGCCGCCTGCGTTGCGCCGGGGGCGTTCGCGAAGATCCAGTCCACGTCCTTGTACGTCTGGAGGACGTTCTGGGCGAGCTCGAGCTGTGTGTCCTGCCCGGTGTCGCCGTACTTCACGCCGACCACCTTCACGTCGCTCTGGCCTTCGAGCGCCTTCTTGAAGCCGGCCGCGGTGCGTTCGGACCATCCGGCACCCGCCGGTCCCGGCAGGACCGCGACGTTCAGCGGTCGGCCCGCCTGCTTGGCCACCTTCATGAGGTACTTGGCGGCCTCTCCGCCGGAGATGAAGTAGTCGATCAGCGCGTGTGAGCTGACGTCCGGCAGGCTCAGCCCGTTCCACGCGTCGATGACGACGATGCCCTTCTTCACGTAGCTCTGGAGCTGCGCGTCCAACCCGCTGTAGCTGATGGCTCCGACGATGATGGCCTCGGCGCCGTTGGCGACGCAGTTCTGCAGCTGGTTGACCTGCGTCGACAGGTTGTTGTAGCTGCCCGCCGAGAGGATGGTCATCTTGACGTTGTCGCGCTTGGCCTCCTTGGCCAGACCGGCGTTCACGGCGACCCAGTAGGGATCCTTGAGCGTCGGGAACGACACGCAGACGTTCCACTTCTTGGAGATCTTCGACACCGGCAGCGCCTGGTACATCTCCGGCTTGGGCTGGCCGTAGCAACCTGCCTTCTGCGTGTCCGGTGCATCGCAGTTGATGGCGTAGATCGGGTACTGCCAGTCCTGCTGGGCGAAGAGCCGCTTCACCTCCGCAGCGTCCACAGGCGGAGCGGACACCGGCGGTGCCGCCGGCCCTACGGCATTGACCTTCGCCTCCTTCTTCGGGGCGGATGTGGTGCTACCACCGCCACCACTGCTACTCGTCGACGACCCGCATCCGATAATTGCCGCTGTAATAAGCAGCAGCCCAGTCCACAGGAGAAACCGCGGCATGGCAGAACCCTCCTCCTCGCTTGACCGACTAGCCTTCGCTGATACTTTTTGCAGTGCTGCGAAGTCCCGCGTGCAAATAGGACGACGCCGTTAACGGACGTCGCGGATTCGCTGCCCCGCGGCGCGGAGCGTCGACTTCCCCATCGACAGCACGGCGGGCAGTGTCGCGGCTGTCTTCGCCCAGCGGGTTGGCTGAATTGACGAATGCGATCCCGTCTTCGTGCGTGTTGCCATGTGATGCTGTCTCGCGTTGCGCCGTTGTGCTCGGCTGACGCATGGCTCCTACCATGTGACGCCGCGCGATGTCCGAGACCAAGCAATGCCCCGACTGTGCCGAGCGGGTGCTCAGCGAGGCGCGAAAGTGCCGCTACTGCGGGTATCGCTTCGATCGCGGCACGACGGTGTCGCAGATCGTCGCCGAATGGGGCGCCGCCCTCGACGACGACGAGGAGGTGGTGTCGTTCTGGCCGGCCGACGTGGATGGTCAGCCCGGCTACGCCCTCGTCACGGAGCACCGGTTCGTGTTCTTCGCCCACGTGGCCCGGTCCAGGTACGACAAGCGCCTCGAGCATCCGATCGCCGACCTGTCCCACGTGCAGCTCGCGGCTCGGGGCTCCAAGCCGCGGCTCGTGCTCACCGGGCCCGGCTACCGTCACATCGTTCGCGGTCACGTCCCGGACGACGTCCAGCGACTCGCCGCCTTCCTCGTCGCCGCCGTGTCAGGCGACCGGGAGACCTAGGAACGCTCCGCGCCGGCGGAGCAAGGGCACCACGAAGTCCGCGACCGCGGGGGCCAGGTCGATGCGGCGCGGCGCCGGCCACCACCGCAGGGCCGCGATCTCCGCCTGCGGTCGCGGCGTCCCGGAGATGGTTGTCGCGTAGACCGTCATGCGCATCGGAACGCCTTCGAGGGCCGCCACGGCCCGGAAGTCGGCGAGCGCCGTCACCGCCCGCACCGTGACCGCCAGCTCTTCGGCGAGCTCGCGCCGCAGGCAGTCGACGAGCCGCTCGTCCTCCTGCGGCTTCCCGCCCGGGAGATAGAAGACGTCCGGGGCCGCCCGCTTGCTGACCAGCAGCAGTCGGCGCTCTTGCACGATCGCGGCCGCGACCACGTGCATGGCGGCGCCGTCGGCGCCCTCACCGAGCAACGCTGTCCCCCGATCGTGGTTCAAAAGCCCGACGTCCCTTCCGGCGCCACGCCCGTGCACCGAGGCTAGAAGACATGACCGCTTCCGAAGGCGCCATCGCGATCGTGGGCGCCACCGGTGCGCTCGGCTTCGGACTCGCGCTTCGCCTCGGACAGGCCGGTGCGGAGGTCATCGTCGGATCGCGTGACGAGGAGCGCGCGCGAGCTGCCGCCGCGCGCGCGACCACCGTGGCGGCGACCGGATCGTTCCGAGGCGCCGCCAATCCGGATGCGGTGGGGCAGAGCGAGATCGTCGTCCTCGCCGTGCCCTTTGCCAGTCACGCCGCGACGATCAAGGGCCTCGCCGAGGCGCTCCGTCCGGGTCAGCTCGTCATCGACGCGACCGTTCCGCTGGCGCCGGCGATCGGCGGTCGACCGACGCGCCTGGTCGGCGTGTGGCAGGGATCCGCGGCTGAGCAGACGCGCGAGCTCCTGCCGGACGAGGTTCCCGTGGTCGCCGCCTTCCACACGATCAGCGCGGCGATGCTCGAGCAGCTCGACGTCGGCCTGGACGAGGACGTCCTGATCTGCGGCGATCGCCGCGACGACCGCCGGCGCGCCGCGGAGCTGATCGCGCGCGTGAAGGGCCTGCGGCCGGTGGACGCGGGCCCCCTGGAGGCGGCGCGGATCGTCGAGTCGCTGACCGCGCTTTTGATCGGCGTCAACCGTCGCTACGGCACGCATGCGGGCGTTCGGATCACAGGGCTTCCGCGTGACGGGGCCTGGCCAGGCAAGTAGCGCTCATCCGAGCAGTCCGGCCGCATCCGCCAGCGCGACGGCGCTGGCTCGATTGGGCGCTCCGAGCTTCTGGCGCAGCCGAGCGCAATGGTGCTTGACCGTCTCGGCCGAGATCCCGAGCGCGGCACCTATCCCTGCCGTGGTCAACCCTGTGGCGATCAGCCGCAGCACGTCGCGCTCACGCGGCGACAAGCTCACGCTGGCCGGCGATGGGAAGAGCCGGACGCCGCCCGCACGCACGGCCGAGACCAGGTGGCGCTCGTCCCACGACTTGCACACGTACGCGCGCGCGCCTGCCGCCCGCAACGAAGCGTGCGACGGACGCCGATCGGTCGTCACGAGCACCCCAGGGGTGCCGGGAGACGCCTCGAGCACGGCTCGGCAGATGCGCACGCCCGAGCCCTGCTCGGCGAGCACGTCGACGAGCAGGAGGTCGGGGCGCGAGCCGCGAGCCTCGGCGAGCGCGGTCGGCAGGTCGGCGGCGAGCCGGACCTCCGCGATCGACGACTCGCCAAGGAGCAGGCGTCGCATGCCGCACGCGGCGAAATGGTTGTCATCCACCATCAGGACGTCCAACGGCGCCTCCAGCCCTCAGATGACGCCGAGCCGCCGGCCTGCTGCCACCGCGCTGGCGCGGTTGCGCGCGTCGAGCTTGCCGTAGAGCGCTCGCGTGTGCCGTTTGACCGTGTCCTCGGCCAGGTGCATGCAACCGGCGATCTCGGCGTTCGTGCGGCCTTCAGCGAGCAGACGCAGGACCGACAGCTCGTGGTGCCTGAAGCCCGTCTCACTCGCCTGGCGCACGTACGGCCAGTGGCTGACTCCACGCGCCACCTCCCGGATGGCGGCGCCGACCACGGCCGGCGACCAGCGCTTCGAGATCGCGCCGTGGACTCCGAGCGTTCGACAGGCGTCGATGCGCAGGTCCGAGCCGTCGGCCGCCAACAGGAACCGCGTCCCGTCGCAGGCGCCGCGCAGTGCCCCGATCACCTCGGGCCGGCTCAGGGTCCGATCCAGATCCAGCAACGCGACGTGCGGCTCGTACCGGCGCGCCAGCTCAATGGCCTGATCGGCATCGCCGGCGCAGATGCACCGCGCGACCCAGCTCTCCTGGCCCAAGAGACAGCGGACGCCGACGCGGACCGTCGTGTCGGGGTCAAGGACGAGGATGCGTAGCCTTCTCATCGCCGCCAAGCTCGATGACGTCGTAGTCGCTGTCGCGGAGAGCGCTCAACAGCCGGGTGGCATGCTCGCGCCCGCGTGTCTCGAGGGAGAGCTGGACGCCGGTCTGGCGAACGCCGAGCGGCAAGCCGTCACGCACGTGCTCGACGGTCAGCACGTTCGCCTTCTGCTCGGCGATGGCGCTCAGCAGGCCGGCCAGCCCGCCCGGACGATCCGGCACTCTCGTCAGCACGCGGATCCGCCGGCCCATCGCGGTCTCGTGCCGTGCGGCGACCGCGGCCAGCAGCGCGATGTCGACGTTGCCTCCGGAGAGAACGGCGACGGTCGCACCGCCTGCCGCCGGGCGCACGGCACCCGAGAGCAGCGCCGCCACCCCTACCGCGCCTGCGCCCTCGACGACCAGCTTCGCGCGCTCGAGCAGGAGGACCATCGCCTCCGCGATGCTCTCCTCGTCCACGGTCACGAGGTCGTCGAGCCAGCGGTCGACGAGCGGCAGGGTCACCGCCCCTGGGCGCTTGATCGCGATCCCGTCGGCGATCGTCGTGATCGACGAGGCCGTCACGGCGACGCCGCGGTGGAGCGAGTCGGCATACGGAGCGCACGCCTCGGCCTGCACGCCGACGACCACGGCGTCCGTGTGGCGCTGCTTGATGGCGATCGCCACGCCCGCCGCCAACCCGCCCCCGCCCACCGGCACGAGGACCGTCGCGACGTCGTCGACCTGCTCGCCGAGCTCGAAGCCAAGGCCGGCCTGCCCGGCGACGATGTCCTCGTCGTCGAAAGGGTGGACGAAGGCCAGGCCGGCCTCGGCGGCGCGGTGCCGGGCGAGCTCGACGCACTCGTCGACGGAGGCGCCCTCCTGATGGACCACCGCGCCGAACGCCATGACCGCCGAGACCTTGGACACGGCGGCATCGACGGGCATGAAGACCTCGCACGGAAGCCCGTGCGCGCGGGCAGCGTAGGCCAGCGCTTGGGCGTGATTGCCGGCGCTGCCCGCCACCACACCGATCCCGGGCGCGTCGATCGCCCGGACCTTGCTCAGGACGCCCCTGAGCTTGAACGACCCGGTGCGCTGGAGGTTCTCGGCCTTGAGCAGGATCGTTCCACCCACGCGTTCCGACAGGCTCTTGGACGTCAGCACGGGGGTGCGGCGGACGAGCGACGCTGCGGCGGCGTGCCCCTGCGCGATACGACCGGGCGACAGCCGGTCGTCGGCGGCGCCCGTCGTGGCCATCATCCGACCGCGACGATGGCGTCGATCTCGACGCGGGCATCGCGCGGAAGCGCGGCGACGCCGATCGTCACTCGTGCCGGCGGTGTGGCGTCGAAGGCGCGAGCGTACGCCTCGTTGATCTCGGCGAAGCCCTCGAGGCGAGTTGTGTAGACGGTCAGGCGCAGCGCCTGCGCAAGTGACGTGCCGGCCGCTTGGCAGACCGCCTCGAGGTTCTCGAGGCATTGCCTGGTCTCGGCGGCGAGCGAGTCCTGCACGAGATCGCCGGTGCCCGGATCGATGGGCAACGCCCCGGAGCAGTAGAGCGCGTCGCCGTACCGCACGGCTTGGCTGTAGGGCCCGATCGCCCCGGGCGCGTCGGGCGTGGCGATGCCGACACGCTTGCCGGTCGACTTGGTCATGCCGCCGCTCCGGCTTCGGGGGCCGGGTCCAGTGGTTGGCGGATGGTGGGGTGTTTGGCGGCGTGGGCTTCGTCGAGGCGGCGGACGGGGGTGGTGTGGGGGGCGTGGCGGGCGGTGTCGGGGTCGTGGACGGCTTCGGTGAGGATGGTGGCGAGGGTGTGGGCGAAGGCGTCGAGGGTTTCTTTGGTTTCGGTTTCGGTGGGTTCGATGAGCAGCGCTTCGTCGACGAGGAGGGGGAAGTAGACGGTGGGGGGGTGATAGCCGTGGTCGAGCAGGCGTTTGGCGAGGTCGAGGGTGCGGATCTTCAGTTGGCGTTTCATCGGGGCGCCTGAGAGCACGAACTCGTGCATGCACAGCTGTCCGAAGGCCAGCGGCAGCTGGTCGGTCACCCCGAGCTGGCGGAGCTTGGCGAGCAGGTAGTTGGCGTTGAGCACCGCGGTTTGGGAGGCGTCTCTGAGGCCCTCGGCGCCGAGTGAGCGGATGTAGGCGTAGGCGCGCACGAAGCAGCCGTAGTTGCCCTGAAACCCGCGGAGCTTGCCGATCGATTTGGGGCGATCGTCATCCAGATCGAAGCTGCCATCCGGGCGTTGGACGATGACCGGGCGCGGCAGGTAGGGCTCGATGCGCTCGCTGACCGCGATCGGACCCGACCCCGGGCCGCCACCCCCGTGCGGCTGGGTGAAGGACTTGTGCAGGTTGAAGTGCACGATGTCGAAGCCCATGTCGCCCGGGCGGCTGACGCCCATGATCGCGTTGAGGTTCGCCCCGTCGTAGTAGAGGGTGGCGCCGATGTCGTGGACGATGTGCGCGATCTGCTCGATGTTCGGATCGAAGATCCCCAGGGTGTTGGGGTTGGTCAGCATCAGGCAGGCGACGTCCTCATCGGCTTTGGCGCGCAGGTCGTCAAGGTCCACGCCGCCGTCGGGGTTGGTGCCGACCTTGACCACCTCATAGCCCGCCATCGTCACCGTCGCCGGGTTCGTCCCATGCGCCGTATCCGGGGTCAGGACCTTGGTGCGCTGCTCGCCGTGGTCCGCGTGAAACGCCCTGGTGAGCAGCACCCCGGCCAGCTCCCCGTGCGAGCCGGCGCTGGGCTGCAGCGAGACATGGGGCAGCCCCGCGATCTCGCCCAACGCCCGCTCGAGGTTCCACATCAGCTCAAGCGCGCCCTGCGCGCGCGCGGGGTCCTGCCACGGATGCAACCTGGCGTGACCCGGCAGCGCCGCCACCCGCTCGTGCAGGCGGGGGTTGTGCTTCATCGTGCACGAGCCGAGCGGGTAGAACCCCGAGTCCAGATCGAAATTGCGCTTGGAGAGATTGACGTAATGGCGCACCAGCTCGGGCTCTGAGACCTCCGGCAACCGCGCCCGCTGCCCGCGGCGCATGCCCTCCGGCAGCAGCCCGTCCACCACCGGCACGTCAAGCTCGGGGCAGGTAAACGCGCGGCGGCCGGGAGCGCCCTTCTCGAAGATCGTGGCCGCCTCCGCGCTCACCCCGCCACCCCCAGCCCCGCGTGCTCGCGCTCGGCGACCACCGCCGCGCCCAGCACCTCGACGAGCCGATCGATGTCCGCGCGCGAGCGCTGCTCGGTGATCGCCACCAGCAACCCGTCGGGGTACTCCTCGTACTCGCGGCCCAGCCAGAACCCCGGGTTGACGCCCGCGTCCTGACAACGCGCGATCACCCGGTCCACCGGCGCGTCCAGGCGCAGCGCGAACTCGCGCACCACCGCCCGCTCATGCAACGCCTCCACCCCATCAAGCGCCACCAGCGCCTCGCGCGCGTAATGGGTGCGCTGCAACAACAGCTCGCCGAGCTCGACCAGGCCGCGGCCGCCTAGCCAGCACAGATAGACCACGCCGGCCAGCGCGTTGAGGGCCTGGGCGGTGCAGATGTTCGATGTCGCCTTCTCGCGACGGATGTGCTGCTCGCGCGTCTGCAACGTGAGCACGAAGCCGCGCTTGCCATCGACGTCGCGGGTCTCGCCGGCGATGCGGCCCGGCATCCGCCGCAAATACGCCTCCGTGGCGGAGAAGAACCCAAACGACGGACCCCCGAAGTCCAAGCGGTTCCCCAACGACTGGCCCTCCCCCACCGCCACATCGACCCCGCACTCCCCCGGCGGGCGCAGGATCCCCAACGGAATCGGGTCATAAGACCCCACCACCACCGCCCCCGAACCCTTCGCCGCGGCGGCCAACGCCTCCGCGTCCTCCACGGCACCAAGGAAGTTCGGCTGGGCGAAGACCACCGCTCCCGTCTCACCATCAATCGCGTCCGCCCACGCGTCCGGGTCGGTCACCCCGTCGCGCAACCCGATTTCCACGATCTGCGCGCCGTAACCCACCGCCGTCGTCTCAAGCGCCGCGCGCGCGTGGGGATGCACGCCCCGCGAGACCACGACCTTCGGCTTGCCGTTGGCCAGCTTGGCCAGATACGCGGCCGCCGCCACCGCACTCGGCCCCTCATACACACTCGCATTGGACACCGGCAACCCCGTCAACTCACTGATCGCCGTCTGAAACTCGAACATCACCTGCAACCCACCCTGCGAAATCTCCGGCTGATACGGCGTATAGTGCGTCAAGAACTCCGAGCGCCCCAACAACATGTCGATGACCGCCGGGACGTAATGGTCATACATCCCCGCACCAAGGAACGTGACCTCATCCTCCGCGCTCGTATTCCGCTCAGCCAACCCGCGCAAATGCGCATACACATCCTGCTCGGCCATCCCCGCCGGCAAATCCAACCCGCGCCCCAACCGCACACCCGCAGGAATCTGACGCTCGAACAACTCCCCCAACGAACCCACGCCAATTTCGGCCAACATGGCCCGCAGGTCGTCTGACGAGACGGCGGTGTATCGGCTCATATGCCACCTGCGCTGTTGACCGCGCCCGACTCGCTCATCGATCGACGAGATCGCGGTAGGCGGCGGCGTCGAGGAGGGCGCCGACCTCGTCGGGCGCCGTGATGCGCACCCGGACGAGCCATCCGTCGTCGTATGGCGAGGTGTTGACCAGCTCAGGCTCGTCCACGACGGCGGCGTTGACGGCAATGACCTCACCGGACAGCGGTGCGATGACGTCCGACACCGCCTTGACCGACTCGAGCTCGGTGTACGGCTCGTCCTTCGTCACCTTGGCGCCGACCGCGGGCGCGTCCCAGAAGACGAGCTGTCCAAGCTGATCCTGCGCGAACCATGTGATGCCGAAGACCGCCTCGTCCTCGTTCACCCTGGCCCAATCGTGCTCTGGGTGGTACAGCAGGTCGGATGGACATGTCGGGTCGGCTGACATCGGATCACTCGGCCTCTCGCCGGTAGATGGGCTTCGCGACGACCACGGCACGGCGAACCTTGCCGCGGACGTCGATCTCGAGCTCCGTGCCTTCGCTGGCGGCAGCCGCCGGTACGTACGCCATGCCGATGCCAACCTGCAACGACGGAGACAGCGTGCCGCTTGTCACCTCGCCGCCGCCGATCACCGGGTTGCCGGGCCGAGCGATCGCGCCGCCCGGCATCGTGAAGGCGACAAGACGTTCCGAGGGCCCGGCCTGGCGTGTGCGGGCGACGGCATCTGACCCGATGAAGCCGGTCGCCTCCTTGCAGCACCAGCCGAGCCCGGCCTCTATCGGCCCCCGCGATTCCATCAGGTCGTTCCCGTAGAGGTGAAAGCACACCTCGAGGCGCAGCGTGTCGCGCGCGCCCAGGCCCGCCGGAGACACGCCGGCCTGCAGCAGGGCGTCCCAGACGGCGCCGGCTCGGTCGGGAGCGAGGAGGATCTCGACCCCGTCCTCCCCGGTGTATCCGGTTCCGCAGACCATCGCATCGGTCTCCCCTATGCGCAGCTCGCGGTGGTGCATCCGCACCGGAAGATCCTCGTCAGACAAGCGCCGGACGATCTCGCGGGCATCCGGTCCCTGAACGGCGAGCATCGCGTAGTCGGCATGACGGTCGACGATCGCGACGTCCATCGACCCTGCGTGAGACTCGAACCACGCCAGGTCTCTCGCGTGGTTCGCGGCATTCGTCACGGTCAGGAACGAGTCGTGGGCCAGGCGGTACGTGAAGAGGTCGTCGAGCACGCCGCCATCCGGGCGGCAGAGGACCGCGTACTGCGCTCCACCGACCGGCATGCGCTCCACGTCGTTGGACAGCAGGCGCTGAAGGAAGGCAACGGCGTCCGGGCCCTGAGTCTCGATCTGGCCCATGTGCGAGACGTCGAAGACGCCCGCCCCATGGCGAACTGCCAGATGCTCAGCCTGGATGTCCGTGTATTGCACCGGCATGTGCCACCCGGCAAAGGGCACGAGCTTGCCTCCCGCCGCGAGATGGCGGGAGTGCAAAGGCGTGGTGAGAGGAGCTTGAACGGACATGGCACACTGGCTCGCCCACTGCGGGCTGAACACGCCCACTGCGCGCTGAACACGACCCCACTGCGGGCCGAACGCGACGCCACTGCGGGCTGAACACGACCGATGTCAAATATTGCGCATCCCGACTAGCGGCCCGGCCCAAACTTTTCGCCGAAATGATTCAGCTGGCCCAGGTTTCGGCTTTGCGGTTTGGGTAAGCGACGCGGTTGCGTATGGCCGCGATGGGCGCCTGGGTGGACGGGCGCTGGGCGTCGAGGATGCGCCAGGCCGCGGGCGACGAGCGCGAGGCTGACCGTCGCGTCGCGGGCCCGGTGGGCTACAACGGTGCGCCATGACTTCGGAACTGCCGGACGTGCTCGTGCGCGTGGCCGACGCGGATGACATCGCCGCGATGGCGTCGTTGCGCTCGCTGTGGGAAGACGGCGCCGCGGCCGACCCCGACCTCGAGAGGCGCATGGCCGCCTGGGTGGCCACCGAAGGCGACCGCCGCACGACCTGGCTCGCCGCGCTCGGCGATGCGCCCGTCGGCATGGCCTCCCTCTTCGAGTACCGGCGCATGCCTCGCCCGGGACGCCCGGACTCGCGCTGGGGCTACATCGCCAACATGTTCGTGCGCGCGGAGCTCCGCAACCGCGGCATCGGCTCGGCGCTTCTGACGGCGATCATCGCCGCCGCCGAAGACCGCCGCTACGCGCGCCTCGTGCTCTCGCCCAGCGCACAAGCGGTGCCCTTCTACCGCCGGGCCGGATTCGTCGACCCCGACGACGCGGCCGGCGGAGACCGCTTGCTCGTGCGTCCAAGCGCGGGCACCACCTAGCTCCTCGGCTGCTTCCAGCGCACGGTCGACGGCGGGGTGCAGCGCGACTTCGCCGCGGTCGCGTAGTCCTGGCCCGGCCTTCACGAGGGAGGAGGGGTGAGCGACGGGACTCGAACCCGCGACCACCTGGACCACAACCAGGAGCTCTACCAGCTGAGCTACGCCCACCGCGGGGTTTGGAGTCTAGCCGGCGGGGTCGTCAGTCGCCGGCGGCCGGCGGCGCGTCGGGCGGCGCGTCGGGCGGGACGGCTTCGAGCACGCCCGACAGCGTGAACAGACGGCGGACGTTGTCCGGGACGTTCCGCAGGTAGAGCTCCCAGCGGCCCTCCTTGGCCGCGGCGGTGGCCCGCAGCAGGATGCGGAGCCCGGTGGAGTCCATGAAGCGCAGGTCGGCGAGGTCGAGGATGACTCGCTCGTCGCGCGGTCGCTTGCGCAGCAGGACGGCCTCGAGCTTGGGCGCGGTGGCGATGTCGAGCTCGCCTTCGATGCGCACGACGTGCTCTCCGCCGCGCTCGGGCTCCTCGTCGACGGCAAGGGGCACGGCGACCGCCCGCAGCGCGACCAGCGCGTCGAGCGCGTCCTCGCGTGAGGCGTAGGTCGACTGGCGCCACAGGCGGCCCTCGCGGAAGTGATAGGCCCAGTGCACCCGGCTCTCCTCCGAGGTGCCGTTGCGATGGACTCGCAGCGTGCCGCTGGCCAGCACGACGTCGCCGTGCTGCTCCAAGTCGTGCAGCTCGGCCTCGTAGACGATGCCTTCGGCAGCGAGCGCGTCCAGCGCCTCGCGCAGCTCCGCCGTGCCGCGAAACACGTGTCCGTGGGCGATGTGCGGTTGCCAGACGACACCGTCGTCGGCCGCCGCCAGCATTGCGTCGATGCCACCGGCCGCGTGGGCATCCCACAGCGCGCGGACGACGTCGACTGGGCTCGCCATGGCGCGGAAGGCTATCGCTCGATACCGGAGCCGCCGACGCGTATACGCTCAGGCCGCTTCGAGTGCGGGAGGCGGTACCGGCTGCGATGGCTCGCCGTCCGGGTGCGGCTCGCGCGCGTTGCGCTCGGCCTCGAGCTCGGCCTCGAAGTCCGCCTCGTCACCGTGACGGAAGCGCACGTCCTCGCCGCGCAGGACGCGCTCGACGAAGAGCTCGACGAGCTCGGCGTCGAGCTGGCTGCCAGACACCCGACGCAGCTCGGCGATGGCCTCGTCGGAGGACACGGGCGCCCGGTAGGAGTCGCGTCCGGTCATCACGTCGTACGTGTCGGCGATCGAGATCATGCGCGACAGGCGCGGGATCTCGTCGCCGGAGAGGCCGCGTGGGTAGCCGCGGCCATCGATGCGCTCGTGGTGGGCGAGGATGACCTCGGCCACGTCGGCGTGGTTGGGCAGGTGACCGACGAGCTCCGCCCCACGCTCGGGGTGGCGCTTGACGATCTCCCATTCCTCGTCGGTCAGCTTGGACGCCTTGAACATCCGGTCGGCGAACATCACCTTGCCCACGTCGTGGTACAGGCCCGCGGTGTGCACGAGCTGCTGCTCGTTCTCGCTGCACCCGGCGACCTGCGCGATGCGCCGCGCGTAGCGCGCGACCGCCGCCGAATGCCGCGCGGTCATCTGATCGCGCGCGTCGACGAAGTCGAGGATGATCCGCACGAGTCCGTCGCGCTGCGCCTGCGCCTCGGCGGCGAGCTTGCGAGCGGTCTCGGCGTGTCGCTGGGCCTGGAGCAGGTCGCGCTGGAGGCGCGAGTGAGCGACGAGGACGACGCCGCACAGGGCGATGGCGGCGGCGCCCACGGTGGCCACGAGGTAGACGAGCACGGCAGTGGCGCAGGCGAGGACCAGGTTGGTCGAGATGAGCGGCCACCCGGTCGCTGCCAGCTCGCGGTCCATGCGGACACCCTCCAGCCACCACATGTAGGCGGCGACGACCGCAACGTTGAGCGCCCAGGTCACGAGGAAGAGCCCGACGACGGCGAGCGAGAACCATGCGGACGATTGGGGCACGTCGAGCGCGTGGCGAGCGAATCGCGCCAGCAGCGACCCGGCCACGAGGAACACCGCGTAGGTCGCTGCGTTGCCCACTAGGCGCCCCTTCGTGGAGGCCCGATTGGTCAGGATCACCAGCTGCCCGATGATCAGCATCGGGGCGGGACCCAACGTGACCATTCCCAGGACGAAGACCGGGTGCGTGGCGACGACGATGCTCCCGGTCGGTGAATGGATCACGTATCGGTCGGCCAGGAGCGCTAGAGCGCCGACGAGGACGATGATCAGGGGCCGGTCCCAGTCCTCCGCGCGCGAGCTCACCACCGCCACAGCCGTGGCTGCGAGCGTTACCAGGATGGCGCAGAAGGGCGCGAAGCGAGAACCCCGCATCGCGCTGGAAATCGGCATCGTTCGACCGAACTTGACGCCAACACCCGTCCATCGCCCGCTCAAGGTCCTGGGAAACGCGCCGAAGTCGGCGTGCAAGATTCTTTGCTGAAGCATTCCGCCTAGAACCGGACGTATGTATGATTGCCACCGCATCAGCGACGGGCTTCCATGTGCGCCGACTAGGGGAGCGCACTAGGGAAGCGCTCATGGGAAGGCGAAGGCAAAGGGGTGGTTATGAACACGCGTGCTGGCTAGTTGAAGGGCGCCGAGAGCGCCCGTTGTATCGTCTTGCTTTCGCCACCCGGGCAGCGCTGCCCGGGTGCGCGCGTTTAAGGGCCCGCGATCTGGATCCTCCCGTCAAGCCCCAGTGCCCTCCTTCCGATAGTCAGCGCGATGGTCAGCCTCCGCCCGCTCCGCCACCTCGGATTCCGCCGCCTAGCGGCGTCCTACACGCTGAACGAGCTGGGCTGGGGCTTCGCCACTGTCGCGCTCGGGCTGCTCGTGTTCGACCAGACGCACAGCGCGCTCGCAACCACCGCGCTGTGGGTTTGCACGCTGCTGGTCCCGGCCCTCGTCGGACCAGCGGCGACGGCGCAACTGGATCGCGCGCCAACTCGGCGAGCGTTGCCCCTCCTGTACGTCGCCGAGGCGACGATCTTCGCGGCGCTCGCACTGCTGGCCACAACGACGCCGTGGCTCGGGCTCGTGCTGGCCCTGGCGGCCGTCGACGGCACGCTGGCACTCGTGGGTCGCGCGCTGACGCGCGCGGCCGTCGCGGCGACGCTCAAGCCCCACGACCAGCTCGAGCCCGGCAACGCGCTGCTCAACGTTTCCTTCGCGTTGTGCTTCGCCATCGGTCCCGCGCTCGGCGGACTCGTGGTGGCGGGGTATGGCGTCGGCGCGGCGCTGTGGGTCAGCGCGGCGATCTTCGTCGCCATGGCGGTGACGCTGGCGACAAGCTCCTCGCTGCCGCCGGCTCACGCCCCGACCGAAGACAGCTGGATGACGCGGCTGCGCGCAGGCCTGGGCCACGTCATGGCCAATCGCGCGGTGCGTCAGGTCCTCTTCTTCCACGCGACGGTCTTCGTCTGTGCGGCCATGATCTCCCCCATCGAGGTGATCTGGGCCAAGGAGGTCATCGGCGGCGGCGACAGCGCGTATGGCGTGGTCCTCAGCGCCTGGGGCGCGGGGACGCTCGCCACTGGGCTGGTGCTCGCATCGTTGTGGCGCCGGGTGTCGGCGCTGGACCGTCTTCCGCTGGCCGCGGGAACCATCGGCGTCGGCTACGTCGTGATGACCCTTGCCACCTCGCTGCCGGTGGCAGTCGTCGGGTGCTTCATCGGAGGCGCTGGCAACGGCTTCTACTACGTCTCCGTGGTGCAGGCGATCCAGGATCGCGTGCACGACGAGTTCCAGGGCCGCGTCATGGGGCTGCTGGAGTCGACGACGGCAGGGACCTTCGGCATCGGCTTTCTCATCGCGGCCGCACTGACCGAACTGACGGCGGTGCGAGTGACGTTCGCGGTCACCACCGCCGGCGTGATCCTGGCCACCCTGTGGATGGTGGCGTTGCTGCGACGTAGCGGCGAGGCCCTGTCGGATGCAGCACTCTCCTCACACGCCGGCGAGCAGCTCGATGAGGCGCAGCTCGAGGTCGAGCGTGCGGCCGTCGGGGTCGCGCGCGGGGACGTAGGTGGCGAGCGTCGCCGCCGGGACGCGGAAGCGCTCTAGCACCGCGCGCACCACGCGCTCGCCGTCGCGCAGCGACAGTCCGCCGGGCACCGGGTCGTCGACGATGCCGGGCGCCACCTCGGGATCGAAGGCGTCGAGGTCGATGTGCAGGTAGACGGCGTCCACGCGCTCGGCCAGCGCATCGAGCGCGGCGATCGGGTCGCGCTGGGCCTTGCCTCCGCGCCATGCGATCGCGTCGATGGCCGAGGCCTTCAGGCGCCGGCGCTCGGCGGCGGGCGAAAGCTCGCGCACGCCGAGCAGCAGCGTGTCGCTCTCGGCGATCGGCGTCGCGTCGCCGATCTGCGCCCAGCGGTCGGCGTGGCAGTGGCCTACGACGGCGGCCAGCGCCATGCCGGGCAGGAAGCCGGTCTCCGACGATTCCGGCGTGTTGAAGTCGCCGTGCGCGTCGAGCCAGACCACCCCGCAGCGCGCATGCTCGAAGCCGGCCAGCACGCCGAGCGCGGCGTCGCAGGAGCCGGCGAGCACGAGCGGAAGCTGCCCGGCGGCCGTCGTGTTGCGCACCGTCGAGGCGAGCGCGTCGCTGACGCGCCACGCGGCCTCCGCGGAATCCCCGGCCACGACGTCGACGGTTGCCGACTCGAAGGCCACTCCGCGGGCACCGAGCAGCTCGCGGGCGGACTCGGTGGCGCGTCGCGGACCGGCGCTCGCCGGATGGGCGCCGTCGCCGGACATGAACGGCACCTGGATCAGGCACGGCGTGCGCACGGGCGAATGGGCCATTGGGTCCCGCGCGCTCAGTGGCGGTGGTGATGAGGGTGGGCGCCGCTGAGCGTCTGCCACGACTGCCACGCGATGCGCAGGATGACCGCCGTGATGGCCAGGCCGATGAGCGGGTCGGCCACGCCGACGCCCAGCGCCACCGCGGCGGCCGAGGCGACCACCGCCAGGCTGACGTAGGCG
>DASVFT010000163.1:0-22796 GCA_036379935.1 Solirubrobacteraceae bacterium
TACGAGCGAGCACATCGAGCGCACCGTCGAGGCGGCGGCCGCGGCCTTCCGGGAGGCGCTCTGACGGCGCTCGCGGCGGTGCGCGCCGCGCTGCTGGACGAGGGCGGCCTGCTGGCGGACGCCCTGGGCGGCGAACCTGCCGACGGCGACGGCGGCCTGGGCGATCGCGCCGCCTCCGGCCCGCGTGCGGACGGCCGCGAGCGCGACATCGCCTTCGTGGTCGAGGCCATCCGCGAGGGCGAGCTGCTGCACTACGGCACGTCGCGGCTGTTCGACGGCGTCGAGCCCGACCTCGCGCTGCTGGCCGGCGATCGGCTCTACGCGCTCGGGCTGGCGCGCCTGGCCGAGCTCGGCGACCTCCACGCCATCGCCGAGCTGGCCGACGTCATCTCGCTGTGCGCGCAGGCGCGTGCCGAGGCGCGCCCCGAGCTCTCGGCGGCCGTGTGGGAGGCCGGGGTCGCCGCGGTCGGATGGGGTGCGTCCGAGGCGGTGCAGGCGGCCAAGTCCGCGGCGCGCGCCGGCGAGCCCGACGCGGCGGCCGCGCTCCGGGCGGCCGCGCGCCAGCTCACCGGCGACGCGGCGCCCGGCCGCTGACCGTGCCGCGCCATCACCGGCGACGTGGCGCCCGGCCGCTGACCGCGCCGGCCGGCCCGAGGGCGGGCGCCCTTAGACTTTTCGGACGATAAGGTTCCCGCCCCCGCGCAGATGGCCGACGACCGCCGAAAGACCAAGAGCAAGTACACCGCCGACCGTCTGATTCCGGGCGCGTTCGAGGGCGAGACCGTCACCCGCCGGCGATTCATGACCGGCACCACGCACGTGGCCGGCGCCGTCGCCGCCTCGGCCTTCCTGCTCCCGGCGCTGGGCTTCGCGCTGGGGCCGGTGTTCGAGAAGCACGAGGAGGGCTGGCAGGCGGTGGGGGCGCCCGACGAGTTCCCCGCGAACACGTACGTCCCCAAGGTCATCACGATCGTGGCCGGCATCGGGCAGGCGGGCAAGTCGACCGCGTACATCCGCAAGCGCGACCCGAAGATCGATACCGACAAGCCCGACCAGTACAACCAGTACATCGCGATCTCGACCCGGTGCATGCACCTCGGCTGTCCCGTGCGCTACGTCGAGGCGGCCGAGCGCTTCATCTGCCCGTGTCACGGCGGGGTTTACAACTTCGAGGGCAAGGTCGACGGCGGGCCGCCGGTGCGCCCGCTCGACCGCTTCTACACGCGCGTGCGCAACGGCCAGCTCGAGATCGGCCCGCGCTACTCGGTCAACCGCGAGCTCAAGCGCTTCTCCCCGCGCGATCCGGCCCAGCCGCTCGACGGCATCGGCCAGTACCTGTACCCGTCGCGGCCGACGATTCGCAAGCTCCCCGGGACGTAGCGATGCCGAAGCTGAGGCTCCCACTTCCGCCCCTGCCCCCGGCGCTGAACCCCCGTCCGCGGCGGCCCGGCCAGGGCAACGGCAAGACCAGCGCCCTCGACGCGGCCGCCGAGGCGGGCATCACCGCGGTCGACTGGGTCGACGAGCGCACGTCGCTGACGGGCCCGGCCCGCTGGCTCATGTTCCGCAAGGTCCCCAAGGGGACCAACTGGTTCTACACGCTGGGCTCGGCGACGATGTTCGCCTTCCTCAACCAGGCGGTCACCGGCGTCTTCTTGGCCATGTACTACGACCCGTCGCCGACGCGGGCCTACGAGTCGGCGCGCTACATCACCAACGAGGCGTTCCTCGGCGAGTTCGTGCGCGGCATGCACAAGTGGGGCTCGTCGGTGATGGTCATCCTCATCTTCCTGCACATGGCGCGCACGTTCTTCTTCGGCGCCTACAAGTACCCGCGCGAGCTGAATTGGGTCATCGGGGTGGCGCTGCTGGTCCTGACCTTCGTCATGGCGCTGACCGGGTACCTGCTCCCGTTCGACCAACGCTCCTTCTGGGCCACGGTGGTGGCCAACAACATCACGGCCAGCGGCCCGCTCATCGGTCCCTACCTCGGGGACTTCCTGCGCGCGGGGCCCGAGTTCGGGGCCACCACGCTGTCGCGCTTCTACTCGATCCACATGCTGATCGTCCCCGGCGCCATCGCCGCGCTCATCGGCGCGCACCTCTACCTCGTGGCCAAGCTGGGCACCACGGCCCCGCCGTGGCTGCGCGCCGAGACGGACGAGCGCCTGGCCGAGGAACGCACGTGACGCCGCCCGCGCGGACGAGGGCAGGGCGATGAACAAGGTCGAGAAGGAGGAGTACCTCCGCGAGTACTCGATCCTGAAGTCGCAGGGGAAGCCGTTCTTCCCCTATGCCGTGGCCAAGGACTCGATCATGGCCTGCGTGGTCATGCTCGTGATCATCGTGATGTCGCTGGCGCTGGGGGCCGAGCTCGGCCCCAAGGCGGACCCCACGACGACCACCTACACGCCGCGGCCCGAGTGGTACTTCTTCTTCCTCTTCGAGCTGCTGCGGGTCATCAAGCCGCCGAGCCTGGTCGCGCTGGCGACGATCGGGATCCCGACGATCTGCATGATCCTGCTCTTCCTGCTGCCGTTCTACGACCGTGGCCCCGAGCGGCGGCCCGAGCGGCGGCCGATCGCCATGGCGGCGGCGATCTTCACCATCGCGGCCATGGGCTACCTCACCTACCTCGGCGCCTCCGCCGGCCCACCGACGCAGATCGACCAGCCCACGCCCGCGCGCATCTCCGGCCTCGGCCCGCAGATGCTGGCCTCGTACGAGAAGGGCAAGCAGGTGGCCGCGCAGTCGGGCTGCCTGGCCTGCCACAAGATCGGCGAGAACGGCAACGACGGCCCCGGGCCGCACCTCACCGACATCGGCGACCGCCTGCCCGAGCAGGCCATCGCCCGCACGCTCGTCAACCCCACCGCACCGATGCCGTCCTTCCTCGGGCTCGAGAAGAACTCTCCCGACAAGTTCAACGCGCTCGTCACCTACCTCTCGCAGCTGCGGGGAAGCTGAGCTCCATGGTCAGCGGCGGCACGCCGCGGTCCGGCACGCTGTCCGAGCCGCAGGTGCGGGCGATGTTCGACCGCATCGCCGGGTTCTACGACGTGATGAACACGGTCATGACGGCCGGGCTGCACCATCGCTGGCGCGCCCGGGCCGCCGACCTGGCCGCGCTGCGCCCTGGCGACAGCGCGCTCGACGTCGCCTGCGGCACCGGCGACCTCGCCATCGAGCTGGCGCGCCGCGTGGGCCCGCACGGGGAGGTGATCGGCTCGGACTTCGCCGACGAGATGCTCGAGCGCGCGCGGGCCAAGGCGCCGGCCCTGCGCTGGGAGAACGCCAACGCGCTCGAGCTGCCCTACGCGAGCGGGCGCTTCGACGCGGCCACGGTGGGCTTCGGGGCGCGCAACTTCTCCGACCTCGATCGCGGGCTGGCCGAGATGACGCGCGTGGTCAAGCCCGGCGGGCGCGTGGTCGTGCTCGAGATCACGACGCCGCGGCGGCCGCCGCTCTCGACCTTCTACTCGCTGTGGTTCGATCGCGTCGTGCCGCTCATCGGGCGGCTCTCGGGCGAGGAGGAGGCCTACACCTACCTGCCCAACTCGGTCAAGCGCTTCCCCGGCCCGCAGGGGCTGGCCGAGGCCATGGAGCGCGCCGGCCTCGGCGCGATCCACTGGGTCCTCACCGCGGGCGGGATCATCGCGCTGCACGTGGGGAGGAAGCGCTAGGTGGCCGTGACGGGAGCGGTCACGGAGGTCGTGCGCGCCGGGGGGCCGCACGTGCCGGGCCTGCTCGATCGCGTCGAGGAGCGCCTGGCCGAGCTGGCCGCCGGGCACGGCGCCGTCCTGGCCGAGCACGCGGTGGCCACCATCGCCGCCGGCGGCAAGCGGCTGCGCCCGCTGCTCGTGTTCCTGGCCGCCGACGACGAGGACGGCGAGGGCCTCGTGCGCGCGGCGACGGCCGTCGAGCTCGTGCACTCGGCCACGCTGGTCCACGACGACGTCCTCGACGCCGCCTCGCTGCGCCGCGGCGTACCCACCGTGGTCGCCAGCGCGGGGCGCGGCGCCGCCACGGCGACGGGCGACCTGCTCTTCGCCCGAGCCTTCGCCGAGCTGGCGCGCAACGGGCGCGCCGACGAGGTTCAGGTTCTCTCGGCCGCATCCTCGGCCCTGGCCGAGGGCGAGCTGCTGCAGCGCGCCGACGCCTTCGACGCCGACATCCCGATCGACCGCTACCTGCGCCGCTGCGAGCTGAAGACCGCGCGGCTGTTCGAGGCGGCCTGCCGGCTCGGGGCGCTCGAGGACGGGCGCGGACCCGACGGACTGGGCCGGTTCGGCCGGCGCGTCGGCCTCGCCTTCCAGCTCCTCGACGACGTGCTCGACGTCTCGGGCCCGGCCGAGCGCACCGGCAAGCACCGCGGCACCGACCTGCTGGACGGCACCGTGACCCTGCCCTTCATCCTGGCCCGCCAGCGCGACGGCGAGCTGGCGCAGCTCGATCCGCGGACGATCGACTCGCCCGCGGCGGCCGAGCAGGTGTGCGATCGCATCGAGGCGACCGGCGCCCTCGACGATGCCCGTGCGCGGGCGCTGGCCATCGTGCAGGAGGCCAGGCACGCGCTGCCGGAGGGGTTGTCGGTGCGCCAGCGCCACGCGCTGGAGCTCGTGGCCAACGGCGTCGTCGCGCGGTATGCCTAGCGACTAGAAGTCGTCGGGGACGATGTGATCGCCCTCGAGCGCGAGCACGAAGCGCTCGATCTCGTCTTCCATGTTGGCGTGCATCATGCGCTTGAGGTCGCGCACGAGAGCCTCGGTGCCGCGGTCGAGCTCCTCGTCGAAGCGCTCCACCACGTTCTGCTCGAAGACGCCGGTGCCGGCCCACTCGCAGTTGGGGCAGCGCAGCGTGACCTCCCAATGGGTCGCGCCGGCCTCGTCCCACTCCACGGGGTAGACCAGGTCGGAGCTGCAGGAGGCGCAGATGTGAAGGTCGACGCCGCCGCCCGGCAGGCTCTGGGGCTCGATGGCCTCGATCGCCTGGTGCTCGTCGAAGTAGACGACCTCGATGGTCTTGCCCGAGGGGAGCACTACGCGGCGGACGTAGTGGCTGTTGTTGGCTTCGCGGCTCATCCTGACGATCTCCTGATGGCCCCTTCATCGGCCGCCCCAGCCCCCGCCTTTACGGGTGATGGCGACGACGGCAGATGTGGCGCGTTGCCGCTCGCCTCACGATCGATCGGCGAGCCCTTCCGGCCCCGGGAGGTACGCTTCCGCCATGCCCTCCATCGGACCGCTCGAGCTGGCCATCGTCCTGCTCATCGTGCTCGTCATCTTCGGCCCCAAGCGCCTTCCGGGCCTGGGCCGGCAGCTCGGGTCCGGCATGCGCGAGTTCAAGGACTCGATCACCGGCAAGGACAAGGGCGACGACGACGCGCCCGAGGAGCCGGCGGTCCGCCAGCAGGAGCTCGACCGCAAGGCCCCCGAGCCGGAGGTCGTGACGGGCGAGGCGCGCGCGCAGGACCAGCCGGCGTCGCGCGCGGACTGAGCGCCGGAGGAGGGCGCGCGTGAGCCGCCTGCGCCCGATCGGTCACGAAGACCGGCTGAGCCTCGTCGAGCACCTCGACGAGCTGCGCACCCGCCTCATCGTCTGCATCGCCATCTTCATGGTGGCCTTCTCGCTCGCCTACTGGCAGAACGGCTGGCTGCTGAACACGGTCAACAAGCCGCTGTACTCGACGCAGAACCTCAACGGCAAGCAGCGCACCCAGGATCCGCTCGAGGAGAGCGCGCGGCTGCAGATCAAGCAGGGGCAGGCGGCCAGGGCCACAGCCGCGGCCCTGCAGAGCATCTCCGCCGTGGTGACGCGCATCGGCGACAACCCGCGCATGTCGAAGGCCGACCGTGACCTCCTCGCCCAGTCGGCAGGCCTGGCCAGCGCGGCGGCCAAGCTGCAACGCGACGCCGCGGCGGCGACGCCCACCAACCCCAAGCGCCTGCCGGTCACCCTCGGGGTCACCGAGCCCTTCGTCACGACCTTCACGGTCGCCGCCTATGCGGCCTTCCTGCTCGCCCTGCCCTTCATCCTCTACCAGGCCTACGCCTTCGTCCTGCCCGCCTTCAGTCCGGGAGAGAGGAAGGTCGCGCTGCCGCTGATGCTGATGGTGCCGGCGCTGTTCGTCTCCGGCGTCGCCTTCGGCTACTTCGTCGCGCTGCCGCGCGCCATCGACTTCCTGCAGAACTTCAACGACGACAACTTCGACATCCTCATCCGGGCCGCGGACTACTACAAGTTCTCGATCATCCTCATGGGGCTGATCGGGCTGATGTTCCAGATCCCGGTCGGCGTGCTGGCGGTCACGCGGCTGGGCATCATCAGCGCGGGGCAGCTCGCGCACAACCGCGGGTACGTCATCCTCGGCATCTCGATCGTCGCGGCGGTGGCCACCCCGACGCCCGATCCGGTCACCATGCTCGTCGCGATGGCGCCCCTGCTCGTGCTCTTCGAGCTCAGCGTCATCCTGGCGCGGATCTTCGAGCGCCGGCGCGCGGCGGCGGCGCCGGACGATCGCTGGGACTCGGACGACGACCTGGCCCTATCCTAGGGCGCGTATGCTCTTCGACCTTCGCGGCCGCGGGCGCCGTCGCACCGTCCAGGTTATCTACCTCTCGCTTGCCATCCTCATGGGTGGGGGGCTCGTGCTGTTCGGCATCGGCGGCAACACCAGCGGCGGCCTGTTCGACGCGATCAACGGCAACGGTGGAGGCGGCGGCGGCAGCAACGTCGACTCCGTCGCGCAGAAGCAGGTCGACACCTTCGAGCAGCGCATCAAGGCCAACCCCCAGGACCCGGCGGCCTACCTCGGCCTGGCCAAGGTGCGCTTCCAGGTCGCCAACACGGGCGAGAACTTCAACCAGGCGCAGCAGGCCTTCACCGCGAAGGGCCTGCAGCAGCTGCGCCTGTCCTCCGCGGCGTGGCAGCGCTACCTCGCCCTGGAGCCCAAGAAGCCCGACACCCAGACGGCCAACCTCATGGTCCAGGCCTACGGCCAAGCCGGGCTGAAGCAGTACGACAAGGCCGTCCAGGCCCTCGAGATCGTCATCGACAGCCGGGCCGAGTCCTCCGGTCTCTACGCCAACCTCGCCGTGCTCGCCTCGGGCGCCAACCAGACGCGCAAGAGCGAGCTGGCCGAGCAGAAGGCGATCGCCCTGGCACCGAAGGACCAGCGCAAGCAGCTGAAGTCCGACATCGACCTGGCCAAGAGCCAGCTCACGGCCCAGCCCGCCGGTCAAGCGCAGAGCGGCTGATCGAGAGGCGCCGCTACCATTGGCGCCCCGCCCCTGTAGCTCAACTGGCAGAGCAGCGGACTCTTAATCCGAAGGTTCAAGGTTCGATTCCTTGCGGGGGCATCGCAAAGGCGCCGCAACCGGCGCCTTTCGTCTTTCACGCGGTGCCGGGCGCCGTCACGACGTGTCCCCGATGTCTCCCAACAAAGTGAACCGCCCGTCAACCGTGGGTGGTGACGGCATTCAGCGATGCGCCGCCGCCGTCCCGGTCCATGCCGCGGGAGCTCGATCACGGTTGCGCCGGGCGGGACCGCCAGGACCACGTCGCGGACGCGCTTGCCACGGTAAGCGAGCACCTTGCGGACGAGTTCCTCCTCGTCGTCGTCGGTCGCGCTGAGGATCGCCGCTAGGTCTAGGAGCTGGTCAAGCCGCCGGGTAACGGGTTGCGGCCTAGACGCACGGGGCCTCGTGCCCTTCCGGCGCGCGCTGATGCGGTGTCGGCCGGAGGTGGCGCGAACGATTCAACGCGCCGGCGCGAGCTGGGCCGCCTTGATCTCGACCTCCGCGAAGATTTCGCGCACCCCCACCGTATCGTCGGGGTCTGCCTTGCGCGCTGCAACGCCGAACTGACGCCAGCCCGCGCTGGCAACCTCTGGGTCGCTGTGACGCGCAGCTTGCCTTCCTCGATCCGTTCGCTGACGACGCGGTATCCGCGGCGCTGTTCCTCATGCACACTTGGCGGCCACCAGCCGACCCAGGTCCCCTCAAGGTCCGTTCCCGATTCGTGGGTCCAGTCGATGAATGGCTCGGCTTCGAGCGCTCTGATGAATTCTCCGGCGTCTTGCCACCGCGCGGCGGGATCGCGTGCGAGCGCCTTTCCGGACGATCCGCCGAAGCCTGTCCGGGAGGTGAGGGGCGAAGCTGAACCACCAGTCAGGCACGGCCCGGTGGCCGCGTTACAGGCGACGCTGCACCTCATGGAAGGAGATGCTCTCGTAGGCGACCGGCCATTGAGCATCTCGAACAACGTCATGGCAGCGCTATAGAGATCGCCCCGGCGATCGACTCGCCCACCTGGCACTGCTTCCGGAGGCATATAGAACGGCGTCATCCCGACCGTCTCAACGCTGCCGTCTCCCGCCATCTCGGCCGCCGACCCGAAGTCGGACAAGAACCGCTGAGTCGCGGGCTCGGTCCATCAGGACGTTCCCTGGCGTGACGTCGCGATGCACGTAACGCCGATCGGTGTGGACGTATCCCAGGGCGTGCAGAACGTGACCGGCGACCGTGCGCGCTTGGAGAACGGAGAAGCGGTAGTCGCTGAGAAGGCTTTCTCAACGCTGCCGCCTTCATACGAGGCTGTGCGCACCAACCGCCTGCCGTGCCTGCGGATCGGCCGCCACATCCGCTTCACTCGCGAGATGCTCGAGGAGTGGCTGCGCGAGCGGGCGGCGTAGGTGCCGGGCAGCTCCTGCGACGCGCGCAGATCCCGCAGGGTGACCAGCGCTCACCGCGAGGAGATCTCCGCTGCCGCGCCGGCCTCAGCGACGCATCGGCGGGCCCCAGGTTCCGGGCGCTTCCAGGGTCCCGAAACCCTGCATGAAGTACTGCAGATGCTCCTCGTCGACGATCAGGGGTGGAGGCCACGTCACGGCGTCGACGGTGGGCCAGATCTGAGTCGTCATGTCCGCCCGCGCCCCTTGTTTGCTGATGCGCACATCGTCTTCATGGGTGTGGAGGAAGACCTGCAAGACCACGTGGCCGATGATGAACGTCGGGAGGTAGCCGTTGCTTCGACCTCGACGATGCTGCAGATCGAGGTCGAAGGGCTGGAAGAAGGCTTGTCGGTGGCCCTCGTAGGCGCCGAGGAACACCTGGGTATGCGGCGGCGGCCGAGATGGGTCCTTGGTCAGGCCGCGGTAAAACCCCGCCGGGATCTGCGTTGCCCCTTGCGAGGTCAGCTGCAACGCAAGCGCAGTCTTGGTCGCCCAGGTGGCCAACGTCCGTTGGCTGCTGCGGGTGATCACGCACCCGCGCCCCAGAACGAGCGGCATGAGTACGGGTTGGGCGGAGTCCTCAAGCCGACTCATCCATCCGCCGTTGCACACAGCGCAAACGCGCCGGGCCACCGCGTCGATCTCGCGTGCCGACCATTGGGCGAGGACGCGGTTATCGGACGCTGCCCGAACGGTATGTCGGAACGGCTCGCCTTGAACGGGTAACACCTCGCTGAGCCACTTGGCCCACGCATGCTCCGCGCTGCGCTGCCGCTTGGGACCGAAGGCCCGGCCACAGAACTCGCAAGCAGCCACGGTCAGCTCCGCATCGATGACAGGCGCGACGCTAGCCCGTGCTCGCGCTCGTGACCTGCACGGGCACGCCGGGCTCCGGTGAGCTGATCCCCGTGTGGAACAGGCGCAGATACGGGTCGTAGCGGAAGCGACGCCCGCGGCGTCGGCCCGTGATCTCGCGCACGAGCCCGAGATCCTCAAAGCGCACGATCAGCTTGTTGGCGGTCGCGAACGTCACGCCGATGCGCTCGCTGACGAACGTGACGTTGATGATCGGCCACTCGAACAGCAACGACAGGAGCTTGAGAGCGTTGGGACCGAGCTGCTCGTCGAGAACCTGAGCGCGATGGCGCTCGCGAAGCTCAAAGATGCGTTGCGCGGTGTCCGTCGCTTCCCCAGCTGTGTCGGCGACGCCACGCAGGAAGAACTTCAACCAGCCCTCCCAGTCGCCGCGACGGCGAATCGCGGTCAGACGGTCGTAGTACTCGGCTCGGTTCTCCTTCAGATAGACGCTGAGGTAGAGCAGCGGACGGTGCAGCGCTCCCCGATGCATGAGTAAGAAGGTGATGAGCAGCCGACCAACGCGGCCGTTGCCGTCGAAGAACGGGTGGATCGACTCGAACTGCGCGTGCGCCAACCCGACGTAGACGAGGTCGGGAAGCGGGTTGTCGTCGTGCAGGAAGCGCTCGAAGTCGCCGAGCGCGCTCTGCATCTCCGGTACGGCTGGCGGCACGTACGTGGCTCGCTCGATCGGCACACGTCCAGCGCCTAGCCAGTTCTGCTGGTCGCGGAAGTCCCCGGCGCGGCTCGCCGCGCCGCGCCCGGACCGCAGCAGCTCTCCGTGGATCTCGCGGATCAGACGCAGCGACAGCGGAAAGTCGGGCAGACGCGCCAGCCCGTAGTTCATCGCAGCGACGTAGTTGACGATCTCGCCCACATCGCTCGCCTCCCCCGTCTGCGGTGCGAGCTCGACATTGAGCAGGTCCTCCAGCGTGCTCTGCGTCCCCTCGATCTGCGAGCTCAGTACGGCCTCTTGGCGCACGTACATCGCCACGAAGAGATCGGGATCGGGGACCGTCCGGATCACGCCGTCAAGCCGGCCGAGCGCCAGATCCGCCTGCGAGAGCAGCCTCAGGAACTCGCCGTCATACTGCAGCGACGGAGACGGCGGCAGCGGCGCCGGCACGAAGTACTCGTACGAACCTGACGCCACGAACCGACCGGCGCGTTCAACTCGCTCAGCCATGGGCAGCTATTATAGCTGCTGACCGCAAATTGCAATAGTAGCCCGAAGGGAAGGCTCTTGTTTTACCGCCGTCACAGCGGCCAGGAAATAACGCGCTGCTATTGCAGCATCGTGCCCGGACGTACCGTAACGGCTCTCGCTATTGCAGCCGACGAACAAGACGGCGCACAACGGAGCCCGCTGTTTTCCACGAGCCCGCATAGTGCAATAGCCCGAACGGCGCTCATCGGTCCACACCGGAGCACCGCTGCGGTGGCCGCACATTGCGCGCCGCCAGACGCGCGAGCGGCCCACCATCGCTCGCGAGGTGGCTAGCGCTTGCGCGGTGGCGCCATCCGACGTATCCGTTGCGCGGATCTCCGCCGTCTCGTCCGCCAGCGCCCGTGGCTGGGTGAGCGGGCCGTGGTCGATGTCGCCCGACGGCCCGGGCCGAACGCCGCGCCAAGTCGGCGGGCGGCGTCCGCGCGAGGCGTGTAGGACAGGTAGACCTCGGTAGTCGCGAAGTCGGCGTGGCCCATCCACTCCTGCAGTTCGCGCGGGTCGGCGGTGCGGATGGCGTGGGTCCCGAAGGCCTGGCGTAGGTCGTGGAACCGCAGTGGCCGTAGCCCGGCGTTGTCCCCGCGCGGTCTTGTAGCGCCGCCGGAGGGCGGAGTCGTCGAGGTAGCCGCCGAGTGGTCCGGGGAAGACGAGGTCGTCCGGTCCGGTCATTGCCGACGCCGGCGCAGCGCGACGAGGGTACGGGCGACTGGGTCGATGATCGGCACGGCTCGCCCCTTGCCCGACTTGGGGGTGGTGAGCTGGTGGTGGCTGTAGCTGGCGCTGACGCGGATGGTGCGTAGTTCGAGGTCGACGTCGCGCCAGCGCAGCGCAATAAGCTCGCCCAAGCGCAGCCCCGTGAAGGCGGCTATGAGGAAGATCGCACCGTCGAGCGCCGAGGCCGCGGCGCGGACGAGCGCTCGGACCTCCTTAATCGAGTAGACGTCGATCTGTGCCCGGCGGGTATGGGGCTGGCGCTCGACGTCGCGGACGGGGTTCTCACGCAGCCTCCAGACCTTGCGTGCGCGCTCGAAGATCCCGTGCAGCGGACGAGCAGTTTGTTGATCGACCGGTTGGACAGCCTGCCGGCGCCGAGTAGCGACCGTCGCCAGTCGTCGACGCGCTTGGGCGTGATCTCCTCCAGCTGGAGATAGCCGAAGGCGGGGTCGAGGTGCACGCGAACGGCGGAGCGGTAGTCGTCGAGCGTCGAGCGTTTTCGTTGGCGGTCGTGCTCTTGCCAGCGAAGCCACTCGGCGCGAAGGTCGCGCCGGTGCGGACCATGCCCGGCAGCGTGCCGGCCCGGGCCTGGGCGAGCAGCTCGTCGAGGATCGCCTGCGCTGAGCGGCGGGTGAGGTAGCGGGTGGCCGGCCGCCCGCGGCCGGTCCAGGCGGGGCCGAGGCGCCGCTGGACTTGGTGGCCGTCGGGCAGGCGGAACTTGACATACCACTGCGGGCCGCGGGCGCGCTAGAGGAGGAAGGCGTGGCCGGAGACGGGCGCCCGTCGATGCCAAGTCGCTCGAAGGCGTTCATAGCTCGACGGTCAGGGTTCGTGTCCCGAATATGTCCCCGAGCGCCGCAAATCAGCGTGATCTGGGCCGACCATACTGGGGCGAATCTGGCTTACCTAAGCCAAGTCAGGGTCCGGGCGGCAACTCTTAATCCGAAGGTTCAAGGTTCGATTCCTTGCGGGGGCATCTGCCGACGTTATAGGGCAGATTCAATGCGCTGACGGCGCAAGCCGATAACCGGGGGGCTCGTGCTTTTCGCTTTCGACCCCCACGGCCCCTCGGATCGCCCTGCCCGTCTGCGGCAGGTCGCGGCGGTGATGCCGGTCGTCGTCGCGCTCGTCGTGACGGTGGTCGCGCTCTGGCTCGTGGTGGGGTGGCAGCAGCGGTCCGAGCACACGCGGGTCGAGCAGATCGCCCTCGCGCAGCTGCACTCGCGCGCCAACCACGTCAGCACGCTGGAATGGCAGGCGATCGCGGAGGGGAAGGTCAGCAGCGAGGTCAGCGAAGGGATGCGCTCGACCTTCGCCCACATGGACGCGGCGCTCGCCGAGTTTCGACGCACCGATCACCACGATGCGCTGGTCACGGGCACCGTCCCGGCCGTCGTCGACCGCTACAAGCGCGCCATCGCGCGCGAGTTCAGCCTGCTTGCCGCCGGCGAGTACTCCGAGGCGCGCGAGTACGACGAAGCGGTGGTCGACCCGACGTTCGAGAGGCTCAGCGACGCCCTGATGACGGCCAACGACAGCCACGCTCGCCAGGGCGATGTCGCCCGCCGGCGGGCGACGGTCGGGTCGGCGCTGACCGGGAGCCTCGCGCTCCTGCTGGCGGGCCTGCTCATCGCGCGGTTCCTGCGCTCGCGCAAGCGGCTCATCGCGCTGCGCGCCGAGGAGCAGGGCGTGCGCCGCAGCGAGCGCGAGTTCCGCGCGCTGGCCCAGAACGCGTCGGACCTCGTCACCGTGGTCGACCGCGACCTGACCGTCGGCTACCAGAGCGACTCCGCGGAGCGCATCCTCGGCTGCGCGCCGGCGACGGTCATGGGCCGCCCCCTGGCCGACCTGGTCCACCCTGCGGACCTGCCCAGGCTCACGTCCCTGCTGCCGGCCGACACCACCTCGCTGGCCGACGTCCACGGGCGCTTCGAGTGCCGCATGCAGCACTGCGACGGGCGCTGGGTCGCGATGGAGACGCTCGTGGCTCCCATGGTCAGCGACACGGGCGAGGACCGCCTCGTGCTCACCAGCCGGGACATCGGGGAACGCAAGGCGCTCGAGGAGCAGCTCCGCCACCAGGCGTTCCACGATGCGCTCACGGGGCTGCCCAACCGGGCGCTGTTCGAGGATCGCGTGAGCCACGCCCTGGCCGCCGCCCGCCGCTCGAGCACTCCGGTGACCGTCCTGCTCGCCGATCTCGACGACTTCAAGCTGGTCAACGACACGCTTGGCCACGCCGCCGGCGACGACCTGCTGCGCGTCGTGGGGCAGCGACTGCGGGGATGCCTGCGTGAGGCCGACACCGCCGCTCGCCTTGGCGGTGACGAGTTCGCGGTCCTCCTCGAGGACGCGGCGGACCCGCGAACGGCCGAGGCGCTGGCGCTGCGGATCCAGAGCGCCGTCGGCGCACCCATCCAGATCGTGGACCGGCAGATCTCCCCGCGCGTCAGTCTCGGCATCGCCACCAGCGGCAGCGACGCTCGCGAGGCCGACGTCCTCATCCGCAACGCGGACGTCGCCATGTACGCGGCGAAGCGCCGTGGCCAGAGCGGCACCGCGGTCTTCGACCCGAGCATGCACGCGTCCACCGTCCGCCGCTTCGAGCTGATCGACGAGCTCGACCAGGCGCTCGCCGATGGCCAGTTCGTCCTCCACTACCAGCCGATCGTCGAGCTCGAGACCGAGGAGATCGCCGGCGTCGAAGCCCTCTTGCGCTGGAACCACCCGCGCGACGGGATGGTCGCCCCGTTCGAGTTCATCCCCCTCGCCGAGCAGACCGGTGCCATCGTGCCGATCGGCCGCTGGGTCCTGCGCGAGGCGTGCCGCCAGGCCGGGGAGTGGCAACGCACTCACGGCACGGACGGCCCGCGCTACGTGTGCGTCAACCTCTCGACGCGACAGCTCGCCGACCCCAACCTGGTCGCGGACGTGCGCTCGGCTCTCGACGCCGCGGGCCTGCGCCCCGAGCAGCTCGTCCTCGAGCTCACCGAGAGCCTGCTGATCGAGGACGTCGAGCGGACGTGCGAGCGCATGGAGGAGCTCAAGGCCATCGGCGTGCGCCTGGCCGTCGACGACTTCGGCACGGGCTACTCCGCCCTCAGCTACCTGCAGCGCTTCCCGCTGGACATCCTGAAGATCGACAAGTCCTTCATCGACGGCCTTCGCCATGGGACCGACCAGTCGAACATCGTCAGGGCCCTGATCGCGCTCGGCAGCAGCCTGCACCTCGACATCGTCGCCGAAGGCATCGAGGAGCCTGAGCAGCTGGCCGAGCTGCGCGCGATGCGCTCCGGCTTCGGCCAGGGCTACCTGTTCGCTCGCCCGCTCGCCGCCGATGCCCTGACGGCGCTCCTCGACGCTGACATCGTGCCCGGGCTCACCTTCGTGCGGCGCAGCGGCTAGAGCGACGCGCCCAGCGGACGCCGTCGAGCTCGTGCTGGGCAGCGGCGCGTTGCGGCCTCGTGGGATCGCGCCCTCATGTCCCGGAGGGGCCGGCAGCGGAGCGCGCGCGGCGGCGGACCTCACTAGCGTTCGCGCCATGCTCGCGATCGTCGACGGCACCGTCAGCGACGCCACGCAGGCGCAGATCCCGGTCGCAGACGACGGCTTTTTGCGTGGCGATGGCGTCTTCGAGGTCATCCGCCTCTACGGCGGCCGACCGTTCGCGCTCGACGACCACCTCGCGCGCCTGGCCAACTCGGCGGCCAACCTGCGCCTGCCCCTGGACGTCGACGCCGTGCGCGCCGACGTCGAGACGCTCGTCGAGCGCAACGACGAGCCGGAGGTCGCGCTGCGCGTGGTCGTCACGCGCGGAGGCCATCGCCTGGGCGTGATCGAGGAGCTCAAGCCGTTGCCCGCGACGCTGGCGGTGGCGAGCATCGAGTACGCGCCCACGCGCGTGCTCGACGGCATCAAGTCGCTCTCCTACGCCGCCAACGTCCTCGCTCGCCGCCTGGCCCAGGAGCGCGGTGCCGACGAGGCGCTGCTCGTCACGCCGCATGGCCGCGTGCTCGAGGGTCCGACGTGCTCGTTCGTGTGCTCCTTCGACGGCGAGCGCCTCGTGACGCCGCCGCTCTCGGAGCACATCCTCGACTCGATCACGCGCCGGCGGCTGCTCGCGCTGTGCGACGTGCGCGAGCAGGTCATCGCCCGCGACGAGCTGGCCGGCGTGCGCGAGGCCTTCATGGCCTCGACGCTGCGCGAGGTGCACCCGATCCACTCCATCGACGGCGCCACGCTGCCGCAGACGCCGGGAGCGCTCACGCAAGAGGCGGCGGCGCGGATCCGCAGGCACATCGAGCACGAGCTCGGCGTCTCGGCCTGACGGTTGCGCGTCCTCACCGTCATCGGCAACCGGCCGCAGTTCGTCAAGGCGGCCGCCGTGTCGCGGCTGTTGCGCGGCGCGCATCGCGAGCTGCTCGTGCACACCGGGCAGCACCACGACGACGAGCTCTCGACGATCTTCGTGAGCGAGCTGGGCGTCCCGCGCCCCGAGCGCGAGCTCGGCATCCACGGTGGCACCAACACCGAGCAGACGGCACGCATGCTCGCCGCGCTGGGTCCGCTGGTCGCCACCGAGTCCCCGGATCTCATCCTCGTCTACGGCGACACGAACTCGACGCTGGCCGGCGGCCTGGCCGGCGCTCAGGCCCACGTGCCCGTCGCGCACGTCGAAGCCGGGATGCGCTCGTTCGATCGCGCGATGCCCGAGGAGCTCAACCGCGTCCTCACCGATCACCTCTCCGATCTGCTGCTGTGCGCCTCGCCGACCGCCGTCGCCAACCTCGAGCGCGAGCACGCCGCCGGGCGCGTGGAGCTGGTCGGCGACGTCATGGTCGACGTCGCGCTGCTGTTCCAGCCCCGCGCGCGCTCCGACGAATGGCCGCTGCGGGCCGCCGGGGTGAGCCCCGGCGAGTACGTCCTCGCCACCGCGCATCGCGCGGGCAACGTCGACGATCGCGCGCGCCTGCGCCTGCTCGTCGACGTCCTGCTCGGCGTCGATCCGCCGGTCGTCCTGCCGCTGCACCCGCGCACGCGCGCGCGCCTGGAGGCCGCCGGCTGGCTGGAGGAGCTCGAGCAGTCGCCGCGCGTCCGCGTCCTGCCACCGCTGGGCTATCTGGGCTTCACCGCGCTGCTGTGCCACGCCCGCGCCGTCCTCACCGACTCCGGCGGCGTGCAGAAGGAGGCCTATCTGGCCGGCGTGCCCTGCGTGACGATGCGCGCCACGACCGAGTGGGTGGAGACGGTCGACGCGGGCTGGAACGTCCTGGTCGACCTCGACGTGGCCGCGGCCCGCGCCGCGCTCGAGCGCACGCCACCGGCGCAGCGGCGCGACCTCTACGGCGACGGGCGCGCGGGCGAGCGCGTCGTCGCCGCGCTCGACGCCGTCTGAGCTAGTGCGCGGGGGGCGGGCCCGGAGGCCCGAGGATCTCGATCCCGTTTCGCGCGCCGATCGGGAGCAGCCGTGCCATGTCCGGGGGACCCTCGAGCGGCGGCGGGAGCACCCGCTCGGTCGCAGGTTCACCGACCTCCCTCAAAAAGCCCTCGAAGAGGAACGGTTGGAAGCCGACCAGCGCCTTTCCTCCGCGCGGCGGCTCTGCGATGAAGGTGTGCGGCACGCCCTTGGGCCCGAACGCGAACGAGCCGGCCGGGAGCGACAAGCGCGTGTCGCCGACGTAGAACGTGAACTCACCCTCGAGCACGTAGAACCACTCGTCTTCGTCGGGGTGGACGTGCCAGGGAGAGCCGTCGCCGGGTCGCACGGTGATCTCGATCAACCCGTACTCGCCGTTCGTATCCTCGCCGCTGATCTTGAGGATCTCGAGCATCCCCAGCAGCCAGAACGCCTCCCCTTCATCCTTGCCGAGCAGATACCCGTGCTTTGCCCGGTCTGCAGAAACGGCTGTCATCTTGCCCACTCCCTTCGCGCGGGTGGTATCGTTTACAACCGTCTATGACGCAACAGTTGCAAAAGCGACTATCTCAGGCGGAACAATCATTGTCAAGCCCCTCCTCCGAGCGGCTGCGTGCCTGGCGTCTCTACTTCGAGAGCGCGCTCGCACTCAACGACGTGCTCGACGCCGAGCTCAAGCGCGACGCGGGAATCCCGCTGCGCTGGTACGACGCCCTGGTCCACCTCGAGGAGACGCCCGACGGCCTGCGCATGAACGAGCTCGCCGAGCGGATCCTCTACAGCAAGAGCAGCTTCACCCGCGTCGTCGACCGGATGGAAGAGGCTGGCCTGGTTCGCCGCGTCCGCCCCGAGAACGACCGCCGCTCGATCCTCGTCGTCCTCACCGACGAGGGCCGCCGCACGATGGAACAAGCCCGCCGCCACCACCGGCACGCGATCGACCAGCACTTCTCCCGCCACCTCGCCGACACCGACGTCAAGGCGCTCACCCGCGCGTTCGAGAAGGTCAGCACCCACGCCCGGCCCCTTCGCCCGGGGCGCATCAGCAGCTAGAAGCTCGGTGGCTAGCCGCCGCCGATCCGGCGCAGCGTCACGCCGACGGGGTTGAAGCGCGCGGCGTCGAGCTGACCGCGCCCGTCGACCACGGCGCGCACGCCCGGCAGGTCGGCCGGGCTCATGCCGGAGTACGAGGCGTGGTCGGCCTGGAGGATGGCGCCCGCCGCGTCGCCGCCGTCCCAGGGCTCGAAGCCGAGCGCTCGCAGCTCGTCGTCGCTGTAGAGCGGATCCGAGGCCAGCGGCTCGGCCCCGCGGGCGCTGAGCGCGTCGCGCAGTCCGAAGGCACCGCTGAAGGCGGTCTCCTTGACGTTGCCGCGGTAGGCGATGCCGAGGATGACGACGCGCTGACCGGCCAGCGTCCCGAGCTCCTGCTCGAGGAGCTCGACCGCGTAGGCGGGCATCGCGGAGTTGACCTCGCGCGCCGTCGCCGGGATCAACGCCTGGTCGTCCGAGCCCAGGTAGAAGCGCGGATAGACGGGGATGCAGTGGCCGCCGACGGCCACGCCGGGGCGATGGATGTGGCTGAACGGCTGCGAGTTGGCGGCCGCGATGACGCGGTCGATGTCGACCCCGGCGCGATCGGCGAAGCGCGCGAACTCGTTGGCCAGCGCGATGTTCACGTCGCGGTAGGTCGTCTCGGCCAGCTTGGTCAGCTCGGCCGCCTCCGCCGAGCCCATCGGCCAGACCTCGGCGGTCAGGAAGCTGCGGTAGAGCTCGACTCCCCGCGCCTCGCCCGCGGCGCTGAGGCCGCCGAGCAGCTTGGGGTAGGTCGCGAGGTCGCGGAAGACGCGGCCGCTGTAGACGCGCTCGGGGCTGTGGACGGAGAAGAACTCGTCCTCGGCGCGCAGGCCGCTGAGCTCCTCGAGCTTCGGCGCGACCCGCGTCCGCGTGGTGCCGATCGGCAGCGTGGTCTCCACCGACACCGTCGTCCCGGCCTGGAGCCCCGCGCCGATGTCGCCGACCACGGCATCGAGCGTGCGCCAGTCGGGATGAGCGGCCTCGTCGACCACCAGCGGCGGCACGGCGATGACGAGGTCCGGTCCGCTGGCCACCGCCTCGGTGGTGTCCGTCGTGGCGCGCAGGCGCCCGTCGGCGACCACCTCGGCCAGCACCTCGGGGAGCCCGTCCTCGCCGGGGAACGGCGGCTGCGCGGCGTTCACGAGGTCGACGGTGACGGGGTCGATGTCGCAGCCGATGACCTCGTGGCCGGCGCGCGCGATCTGAGCGGCGATGGGCAGTCCGATCTTGCCCAGCGCGACGACGACGGCCCTCAAAGGGTGGCCTCCGACAGCCCGATGGTGGTTCCGGACTGCGAGCTCGCCAGCGCCGCTTCGGCCACGACCACGGTCTCCAGCCCCTCGCTGAGCGTCACCACGGCCGCGTCCGTGTCGCCGGCCACCAGGTCGCAGAAGGTCTCCAGCTCGACCAGCAGCGGCTCGCGCCGGGCCAGCGCGTAGCGCGTCATGTCGCCCTCGGAGACCCCTCGCCGCGCCTGGGTGTCGGCCCACTCGGACGTGACGGTGCCGTTCGCGTAGAAGGTGAGATCGGCGGTGAGGGTGTCGGCGACCAGCATCCCGCGCTCGCCCAGCACGCGCGTGCGGCGCACCTTCGTGGGCGAGAGCCAGTCGACGATGCAGTTGAAGCTGATGGCGTTCTCCAAGCGTCCGGTGGCCAAGACGACGTCCTCGTGCTCGCGTCCCATGCGGTGCTGCGTCTCGGCGGTGACGCGCTCGACCGGCGCCCCGCCGAGCCAGTGCACGAGGTCGAGGTCATGGGTCGCGAGGTCCTTGATCACGCCGACGTCGCGGACGCGATCGGGGAACGGGCCGATGCGCTCCGTGGCGATGAGGAAGACCTGGCCGAGCTGACCGTCCTGCGTGCGGCGGCGCAGCTCGAGCAGCGCCGGGTTGAAGCGCTCGACATGGCCGACGGCGCCCCGGACGCCGGCCGCGTTGCAGGCATCGATCAGCGTGCGGGCCTCGGACGCGGTGGCGGCCAGCGGCTTCTCCACGAGCACGTGCACGCCCTCGGCGGCCAGGGCGCGGACCGTGGGGACGTGCTCCTCGGTGGGGACGGCGACGACGGCGAAGTCCGGCGGCCCGGCGCGCAGGAGCGCCGCGAGCTCGGCGAACATCAGCGAAGGGTCCTGCACGACGCTGAAGCGGTCGCCGGCGGGGTCGACGGCTCCGGCGAACTCGACGCGGGCTGACGACTGCAGCAGGCGCGCGTGATGACGGCCGATCATCCCCAGCCCGATCACGGCGCCGCGCAATGACCTTGTGGGATCGGGGCTCGGCACGCCGTCACTAGGGTATCCGCCATGCGCGATCATGCTGCTCCCGGCCTCGTCCTCAGTCCGACCGCGTCCGTCGGTCGCGACGTCAGCTTCGGTGCCAACGTCGTGGTGCACGACGGCGTCGTCATCGGCGACGGCGTCATCGTCCAGGACAACGTGGTGCTCGGGAAGGCGCCGCGCCTGGCCCCGACGTCGGGCGCCGCCGGCCAGCCCATCGACGCCCTGGTCATCGACGAGGGCGCGGCGATCTGCGCGGGCGCCATCGTCTTCGCCGGCGCCCACATCGGCGCGCGCGCGATCATCGGCGACCAGTCCTACGTGCGCGAGCGTGCCCAGGTCGGTGAGCAGACGGTCATCGGGCGCGGCTCGGCCGTCGACAACGACGTCGTCATCGGCGCGCGCGTCAAGGTCCAGACCAACGTCTACGTCACCGGCTTCAGCCTCGTCGAGGACGACGTCTTCCTCGGTCCCGGCGTCCTGACCACGAACGACGACGCCATGGGGCGCCACCCGGCCGACGAGCCGCTGCGCGGCGCCATCTTCCGCCGCGCCTGCCGCGTGGGGGGCGCCGCGGTCCTCGTGCCGGGCGTGGAGGTCGGCGAAGAGGCCTTCGTGGCCGCTGGCGCGGTCGTCACCAACGACGTCCCCGCCCGCGGCGTCGTCATGGGCGTCCCCGCGCGCGTCATCCGCCACGTCGCCGACGAGGACCTGCTGGAGCGCTGGGCGTGAGGCTGCCGCACCTGAGGGTGCGGTCGCGCCTCAGCCGGCCTGAAGCGTGGCGCGCACCTCCGCCAGCCACTCCTCGTGCGCGGCGACCAGGCGCCGTGCGAGCGACTGGCCGAGGCGGCGATAGATGCGCTTGGGCTCGGGCATGGCCTCGAGCTGCGGCTGCGTCTCGTCGAGCAGTCCCGACAGCTCCTCGATGTCGGCGGCCAGCCCCTCGAGGCTGGCGAGGACGGCCTCGGCACCCAGCTGCTCGCCGGCCAGGACGCGCAACGCGGCCTCGTGCTGGATGCGCGGGAAGCGCGCCGGCCGACGGAGGTAGTCGAGCAGCACCTCGCGGCCGGCATCGGTGAGCTCGTAGACCGTCCGTTCGTGCGTGCGCCCGGGCTCCTTGTGGGACTGCAGGAGCCCCATGCCCGCCAGACGCTTGGGCTCGGCGTAGACGTGGCTTGCCGCGGTGGTCCAGTACAGCCGGCCGCCGCGACGCAGGATGTCGACGAGGTCGTACGGGGCGGCGCCGCCCTCGCCCACGAGGGCGAGGAACGCATAGGACGTCGACGTGAGTCGTCTTGACAAAGCTCCTCCCTGGATGTTAGAAAGCTCCTATGAGGAGCATAGAGACCGCACCCCACGTTCTCGGGCCCGGCATGGGGGAGCGCGTGGCCTTCCTGGGCCATGACTTCCTGTTCAAGGGCACCGCTGCGACGACCGGCGGCGCCTTCTCGGCCATCGAGATCGTCCAGCGGCGCGGAGGCGAGCCGCCGCGCCACGTGCACCATCGCGAGGACGAGGCCTTCTACGTCCTGGAGGGTGAGATGACCTTCCACGTCGGCGACGAGGTGCTGCCCGCGCCGGCGGGATCGTTCGTCTTCCTACCGCGCGACGTCCCGCACACGTTCACCGTGAACGGCGACGGCGTGGCGCGGGTCCTGCAGCTGTGCTCGCCCGCGGGCGTGGAGCGCTTCTTCTCCGAGTGGAGCGACCGGCCCCTCGACGTGCCCGCGATGGCGACCGCGCTGGACGAGTACGGCGTCGAGATCGTCGGGCCGCCGCCGCGCTAGGCCGCGGCCGCGTGGAGCCGGACGCCGGACTCGGTCCAGATGATCTGCTCGCGCCCCGGGCCGACGCCGACGAGGACGACGGGGACCCCGACGAAGTCGGCGATGAAGTTCAGGTAGTCGCGCGCGGCCCGCGGGAGATCGGAGAGCGAGCGCGCCTCGGTGATGTCCTCGCTCCACCCGGGGAGCTCGACGTAGTCGCCCACCGCGTGATGCAGGACCGACTGGTGGTACGGGAAGGAGTCGAAGGTGGCCTCGTCGTCGCCGCGGTAGCGCGTGCAGATCCGGATCGTGTCGAAGCCGCTGAAGACGTCGAGCTTGGTGATGACCAGCCCGGTCAGCGTGTTCAGGCGCGCGGCGTAGCGCAGGGCCACGAGGTCGAGCCATCCCGTTCGCCGGGACCGGCCCGTGGTCGTGCCGAACTCGCCGCCGCGCTCGCGGATGTTCGCGCCGAGGGCGTCGTCGAGCTCGGTCGGGAACGGCCCCGCGCCGACGCGCGTGGTGTAGGCCTTGGCCACGCCCCAGATCACGTCGATGTCACGCGGGCCGACGCCGGCGCCGACGCACGCGGCGCCCGCGACCGGGTTCGAGGACGTCACGAACGGATAGGTCCCGTGATCGAGATCGAGCATCGTGGCCTGCGCGCCTTCGAAGACCACGGTCCCGCCCTCGTCGAGGCAGCGCTGGGCCAGCGCCGAGGTGTCGGCGATGAACTGCTCGAG
>DASVFT010000164.1:0-4127 GCA_036379935.1 Solirubrobacteraceae bacterium
GGGCACGAGCACGAGGTCGAGGTCGTCGACGTCGGCCGCCAGCTCGAGCCCGACGGTGCCCTGCCCGGCCATGACGAGCGGGTCGTCGTAGGGATGCACCAGCGTCAGCCCGCGGTCGGCGGCCAGCGCGCCCACGAGCGCCTCGCGATCGTCGGCGTAGCGGTCGAACTCGATCACCTCGGCTCCGTAGCCCTCGGTGGCCGCGCGCTTGGAGGCGGGTGCGTCGCGCGGCATGAGGATCGTCGCCCGGGCGCCGTGCTCGCGCGCCGCCAGGGCGAGGGCCTGCGCGTGGTTGCCCGACGACGCCGAGCACACCCCGTCGGGACACAGCGCCGCCACCGCGTTGCAGGCGCCGCGGAACTTGAACGCGCCCGCCCGCTGCAGGTTCTCGGCCTTGAGCGCGACGGTCGCGCCCACCAGGGCGTCGAGCGTGCGCGCGCGCAGCAGTGGCGTGCGGTGGGCCCGGCCCGCGATGCGCTGGCCGGCCGCGCGCACGTCGTCGATGGCGATCGGCAGGCTGCGCTCGTCGCTCATGCTCGAACGTTTTCCAGGCGGAGAACAGGATTCCCGAGCGTCTTCATGCTAATTTGCGCGGCTGTCAGGCCGAGACGATCATCTCGGCGAGGAGTGCAGGCGTCGGGTCCAGGCAGCGGTCGCTTCCTCCGAAACGCAGCACGAGATTCATCGGAGGAAGGGCTGAGATGCCTACCGGTACCGTGAAGTGGTTCAGCGACGACAAGGGCTTCGGCTTCATCACGCCCGATGAGGGCAGCCGCGACCTCTTCGTCCATCACACGGGGATCAACAGCGACGGCTACCGTTCGCTGCCCGAGGGCGCACGCGTCTCCTACGAGGAGGAGAGCGGCGACAAGGGCCCCAAGGCGGTCAACGTCACCAAGATCTAGGCTGAGCCACAGCCAAGTCATTCGAGGGGCCCGCGCTGCGGGCCCTTCGTCGTCTCGAGAGCTCGACCCTCGCCGGCCCAGCGCTCGAGCCCGCCCGCCATCGACCAGGCGTCGTACCCGGCGCGGCGGAAGGCCTGGGCCGCCATGAGCGACCGTGACCCCATGTGGCACTGGAAGATCACCGGCCGCTCCCGGTCGATGGTCTGCGCCTCGGAGGCCAGCTGGTCGAGCTCGATGTGACGACTGCCGGCGATGTAGCCGGCCTCGCGCTCGTAGGTCTCGCGCACGTCGATGACCTGCGCGTCGCCGCTGGCCAGGGCGGCCGCGGTGTGCTCGGTGCTGACTTCGATCTCGGGATCGTCCGGCGGCTGCGTCATCCACCAGACGCTAGCGGGCGCCGGCCGCCGCGGGCACGTCGCGGGCCACCGCCTCGAGCGCCTCGCCGATGACCTCGGCGGCGCGGTCGACCTCCTCGCCGGTGATGACCAGCGGCGGCGAGACGGCCACGGCGTCGCCCAGGGGGCGCACGAGCACGCCGCGCTCGCGCGCGGCGGCGAACGTGCGCACCGGCAGGTCGGGCGCCTCGGCCAGCGCCTCGGGCGCGAACGCCACGGCGCCGAGCGCCCCGATGCCGGCGCGCACGTCGCCGACCAGCGGATGGTCGCGGAGCGTTCGCAGCGCGGAGGCGATCTCGTCCTCGAGCTCACGTCCGCGCTCGAGCAGGCCCTCGCGCTCCATGATGTCGAGGTTGGCCATCGCCGCCGCGCAGCACGTCGGATGGCCGGCGTAGGTCGGCCCGTGGCGGAACCAGGCGCCGTCGTCCCAGAACGGCGCCGCCACGTTGGCGTTGACGACGACGCCGCCGAGCGGCAGGTACCCGCTCGTGACGCCCTTGGCGAAGGTCAGCAGGTCGGGTCGCACGTCGAAGCGCTCGGCCGCGAACCAGGTGCCCAGTCGCCCGAAGGCGCAGATCACGCCGTCCAGCGCGAAGAGGATGCCCGTGCGCCGGCAGAGATCGGCGACGCCCTCGACGTAGCCGGGCGGGGGCTGGTGCACGCCGCCCGCTCCGATGACCGGCTCCACGAAGATGGCCGCGACGCGGTCGGCGCCCACCCGCTCGACCTCGTCCTCGAGCGCCTGCAGCGAGTCGTGCCTGACCTGCGAGGCGTTGGGGTCCAGCGGGCCGACGCCCTGGCGGTTGGCCGGAATGCCGCCGATCGACGTGCCCAGGCCGTGGGTGCCGTGGTAGCCCTGGGTGCGCGAGATCAGGTGGACGCGCTCGGGCTGCCCGACCTCGACGAAGTAGCGGCGGGCGAGCTTGGCCGCCGTGTCGATGGCGTCGCCACCGCCCGAGCCCAGGAAGATCCGCGGGTCGTCGAGCGGCGCCAGTCCCGCGAGGCGCTCGGTCAGCTCGAGCACAGGGCGGTTGGCGAAGGCGCCGAAGCACGAGTACGACGGCAGCGTGCGCATCTGCGCCGCGGCGGCCTCGGCGATCTCGGTCCGACCGTGACCCACGTTGACGCACCACAGGCTCGCGGTCCCGTCGAGGTAGCGATTGCCGTCGGCGTCCCAGACATAGGCGCCATCGCCGCGCTCGATGACGAACTCGTGGCCGCGGACGGCGTGCATGTCGGCAAAGGGGTGCCAGAAGCGGGTATCGGCGGGCATGGGGCGCACGCTATTGGCCGCCGGGGCGAGGGGCAATCGTCGCGGCGGCGCATCTCCCCGCCGCGCGTGCGCCGCCCTGTCAGCTCACGCGGCGGTGCTCGACCGTCTCGCCCCGCGCGATGAGGACGTCCGAGACCATCGCCGCCGGGAAGAGCCCGTGCTCGATCACGCCCGGGATCGCTTTGAGGTCCGCGGCCAAGCGGGTGGGGTCCTCGAAGGGCGCGTAGTGGTCGGCGATGACGCCGCCGTCGGGGGAGAGCGGCGCGTCGGCGCGCACGCGCGCGTCGCGCAGGGCGCGCAGCGTGGCGGGCAGCCCGAAGGAGAGCAGCTCGAGGGGAACCGGCGGCCCCAGCGCGGAGACGAGCTTGTCCGAGGAGACGATGACGACGAAGCGGGTCGCGGCCAGCGCCACGATCTTCTCGCGCGTGTGGGCGCCGCCGCCGCCCTTCATCACCCAGCCGCTCGGTGCCACCTGATCCGCGCCGTCGATGGCGATGTCCAGGGCGTCGAGGGCGTCGAACGGCTCGATCGGCAACCCGACCTTGCGCGCCAGGAGCGCCGTCGCCACCGACGTGGCCACGCAGCGCAGCGTGAGGTCGCGCTCGGCCAACGCCGGCAGCAGGTACGCCACGGTCGAGCCCGTTCCCAGCCCGACGCGCATGCCGTCCTCGACGAGCGCGGCCGCCGCTCGCGCCACGGCGCGCTTCTCCGCTTCGATGCCGGTCGGCTCCTGGGCCTCGATCCCCATCGCGAGGGGAGTTTGCCGCACGCCGTCGAGGTGGGATCCTCCGACCATGGCCGCCGGCCGGTGCGCTGCCGCGTGCGTCGGCGCGATGACGGTGATCGCGCTGGTGGGCTGCGGCTCCAAGCAGGCGGCGCCGAAGCCGACCACGGCCTCGCAGCAGGCCCAGCCGGCTCCGCCGCGCAGCGACCTCGCCCTGCCGCCCGGCGTGCCCGATCGCGCCACCGGCCCGGTTACCGCCGAGTCGCGGCGGGTCATCAACGGCTGGCTGAGCGCGCTGCGGCACGGCGACGTGAAGCGCGCGGCTCACTACTTCGCGCTGCCGAGCAAGTTCCAGAACGTCACGCCGGTCCTGACCGTCGACAGCGAGCAGGAGCGCATCGCGATCAACCTGGCGCTGCCCTGCGGGGCCAAGGCCATCGCGATGGGCGGGGCGGGCCCCTACACGATCGTGACCTTCAGGCTCACCAAGCGCCCGGGGGGCGATTGCGGCGCGGGCGTTGGCGGCACGGCGCGCGGCGCGATCCGCGTCGAGCGCCACCAGATCACCGAGTGGTACCGCCTGCCGGACCGACCCGGCGGCCAGCCGGAGGCCCCACCGGCCCCAGACGGCCCCGCGGCGTGAGCGTCGCCGCCGGCCCCCCGCCCCGCCCCGCTCGGGCCGGCCCGCCCGGCGCCGCCCCGCCCGGCCCCCGCTCCGCCCGGCGCCGCCCGCCTGGGCCACCGTGCATAGGTCCGTTATACGGTGTCTTCGATTTGATCGAACAACCAATTACTAGCGTGTTTGCTTCCTAACACGCCGATCAGGAGTC
>DASVFT010000165.1:0-6861 GCA_036379935.1 Solirubrobacteraceae bacterium
ACGTTCTATGCTGTGCCGCCGCGCGCCCGGTGCGCGCTTCTCTGCACGCCATGAAGACCTACGTCGCCAAGCCCACCGATCGCGAGCGCAACTGGCTCGTCGTCGACGCCAGCGGGCAGACGCTCGGGCGCCTCGCGACACGGATCGCCGACGCCCTGCGTGGGAAGACCAAGCCCGAGTACACGCCGCACATCGACACCGGCGACTTCGTCGTCGTCGTGAACGCCGAGAAGATCGCGGTGACCGGTAACAAGCGCGCGGACAAGAAGTACTACCGCCACTCCGGTTACCCCGGGGGCATCAAGGAGCGCACCCTCGAGGAGATGCTCCAGCGCCGCCCCGAGGAGGTCATCCGCCACGCGGTGAAGGGCATGCTGCCCCGCAACCGCCTCGCGCGCAAGCAGATCACCAAGCTGAAGGTCTACGCGGGCCCCGACCACCCGCACGCGGCGCAGAAGCCCACCCCGATGGAGATCGAGTCCTGATGGCCGACGACCGCACGCCCGCCGACGAGGAGACCCCGCAGGAGCCGACCGCCGGCGAGGAGCAGGCCGCGCCTGACGCGCCTGCCGAGTCGGCCGGCGAGGAGCAGCCCGCCGCGCAGGAGCCGGCCGCCGAGCCGGAAGCGCCCGCGGGCGAGCCCGCCGACGCAACCGCCGAGCAGCCGGTGGCCGAGCAGCCGCCCGCCGAGCCGGACGCCGACGCGCCCGCCGAGCAGCCGGTGGCCGAGCAGCCGCCCGCCGAGCCGCCGATGGCCGAGCAGGCCGCCGCCGACGAGCCCGGGTCCGAGGACGAGGACGAGGAGCCGGCTCCGCGCGTCAAGCCGGAGATCCCCGGGGCCGACCTCGAGGTCGACATCGTCACCGAGGGCACCGATCCCTTCTCGCGCGGCGAGAGCGCGTACGACGAGGACGAAGAGGCCGAGCCGGTGTCGGAGGACACCGAGGACGTCGCCGACGACCAGCCGATCGCGGCCGTCACCATCGACCTGGCCGCCGGAGCCCGCTACCGGGCCACCGGCAAGCGCAAGACCGCGGTGGCGCGCGTCACGCTGCGTCCGGGCGACGGGGCCTACCTCATCAACGGCCGCACGCTGGACGAGTTCTTCCCGCGCTCGACCCTGCAGCGCAACATCCGCCAGCCGCTGGAGGCCGTCGGCTACGAGACGCGCATGGACGTCGTGGCGCGCATGCACGGCGGCGGCGTCTCCGCGCAGGCCGGCGCTCTGCGTCACGGCATCAGCCGCGCCCTGCTGGAGGCCGACCCCAACCTTCGCGGCGAGCTCAAGCGCCGCGGCTTCCTCACGCGCGATCCGCGCGTGAAGGAGCGCAAGAAGGCCGGCCTGAAGAAGGCCCGCAAGCGCCCGCAGTTCAGCAAGCGCTAGCCTCGGCGTCTTGTCTCGCAAGCTCTTCGGGACCGACGGCGTCCGTGGCGTCGCCGGTGAGCTACTGACCGCCGAGCTCGCCCTCGCCCTCGGTCGCGCGGCGACCTTGCAGGCCGCGCAGTCGACGCCCCGCGTGCTCGTCATCCGCGACACGCGCGAGTCGGGGGAGATGCTCGAGGCGGCGATCGGCGCGGGCGTGACCGCCGCCGGCGGCGACGTCCTGCTGGCCGGCGTCCTGCCGACCCCGGCCGCCCCGCTGCTGGTGCGCCGCTACGGCTTCGACCTGGCCGCGGTCATCTCGGCCTCCCACAACCCGTACCGCGACAACGGCATCAAGTTCTTCGCGGGCGACGGCTTCAAGCTCTCCGACGAAGCCGAGGCGGTCATCGAGGCGCGGCTCGAGGAGCCCCCGCCGCCGGCGACGCAGATCGGCCGCGTGCGCGCCCTGCACGGCACGCAGGAGGACTACCTGCGCGCGCTGCACGAGCGGTTCGCCGACCTCGACCTCAGCGGCCTCGACGTCGTCCTCGACTGCGCCCACGGCGCCACCTACCGGGCCGCACCCGAGATCTTCCGGCGCCTCGGCGCCACGGTCACCGCCCTGCACGACGCGCCCGACGGACGCAACATCAACGACGGCTGCGGCTCCACGCACGTCGACGTCCTGGCGCAGGCCGTCGTGGCGGAAGGCCACGACGTCGGCTTCGCGTTCGACGGCGACGGCGACCGCGTCCTCGCCGTGGACCGCGAAGGCGTCCTGGTCGACGGCGACGAGCTCATTGCCCTCGCGACCCTCCATCTGCGCGAGGCCGGTCGCCTGCCCGGCGACGGCGTCGCCGTGACCGTGATGACGAACTACGGGTTCCACGCCGCGATGCGCGAGGCGGGCGTCGAGGTGGCGACCACGCAGGTCGGCGACCGCTACGTCCTGGAGGCGCTGCGCGAGCGCGGCTGGGCGCTCGGCGGCGAGCAATCGGGCCACATCATCGACATGGCCTTCAACGCCACCGGCGACGGCATCGCCAGCGCGCTCCTCACGCTGGAGGCGCTGCGCGGCGGCGACCTGGCCGAGCGCGACGCCATGCACAAGTTTCCCCAGCGGCTGGTCAACGTCCCGGTCGAGGATCGCGACAGCGCCATGGCCAGCCCCGAGCTGACCGAGGCGGCCGACCGCGCGGCGCAGGCGCTGGAGGGTCGCGGGCGGGTGCTCGTGCGGCCGAGCGGCACCGAGCAGCTCGTGCGGATCATGGTCGAGGCGCCCAGCGAGGAGGAGGCGGCGGAGGTCTGCCGCCGCCTCGCCGGCATCATCGCCGGCGCCTAGCCGGGCCTCCCCGCCCCGGTGACCGCCTGTCGCTGGTCGGACGGCCAGTTTCAGGTGTGTGGAAAAGCGGGGACGTGCGCTACCGTGACGACCGCCAGCACCCCTACGGAAAGGAGCGCCGGCCCATGTGCGGCATCGTCGGCTACGTCGGCAAGCGCCCCGTACAGGACCTGCTCCTGGCCGGGCTGAGTCGACTCGAATATCGCGGCTATGACTCGGCCGGCATCTCCATGATCGCGGGCGACGCGATCGAGTCGGTGCGCGCGGTCGGCAACCTGGAGCGCCTGCGTGACGCCGTCGCGGCGCGCGGCGCCGACGACGAGGGCGGGGCGGTCGCCACCGCGACGCGGACGGCGACGACGGGCATCGGCCATACGCGCTGGGCCACGCACGGGCGCGTCAACGAGGAGAACGCCCATCCGCACTTCGACACCGCCGATCGCGTCCACGTCGTCGTCAACGGCATCGTCGAGAACTACCTGCCCCTGCGCGAGCGGCTGAGCGACATGGGCGCGGTGTTCACAAGCGAGACCGACGCCGAGGTCATCGCCCACCTCGTGGCCCATCACCTCGCCACCGGCTCGCTGACCGAGGCCGTGCGCGCCGCCTTCGACGAGCTCCAGGGCCACTACGCGTTCGTCGCCATGTCGCTCGCCGACCCCGACGCGCTGGTCGGCGCGCGCAAGGAGTGCCCGCTGATCGTCGGTCGCGGCGACGGCGAGACGTTCCTGGCCAGCGCCATCCCCGCCTTCCTGCGCGAGACCCGCCGGGTCCAGTACATCGAGAACGGCGAGATCGTGAAGATCACGCCCGAGGGCACGACGTTCTTCGAGCCCGACGGCACCGTGATCGACCGCGAGATCGTCGAGATCGACTGGGACGAGGAGACCGCCGAGAAGGGTGGCTTCGAGACCTTCATGCTCAAGGAGATCCACGAGCAGGCCGACGCGGTGGCCGAGACGATCGCCGACCGCACGGTGCGCGCGGACGGCGTCGACCTCGACGACGAGGGCGCCCTCGACGAGGACATCCTGCGCGACGTGCGACGGATCGTCGTCGTGGCCTGTGGCACGAGTTACCACGCGGGGCTCATCGGCCGCTACGCCATCGAGGAGTGGGCGCGCGTCCCGGTGGAGATGGACATCGCCTCCGAGTACCGCTACCGCAACCCGGTCGTCGGGCCCGGCGACCTCGTGATCGGCATCACCCAGTCCGGCGAGACGGCCGACACCCTGGCCGCCATGCGCATCGCGCGCGAGCGCGGGGCGACGGTGCTGGGCCTGACCAACATCATGGGCTCGCAGGCCACGCGCGACTCCGACGGCGTCCTCTACACGCGCGCCGGCCTGGAGGTCGGCGTGGCGGCGACGAAGACCTTCACCTGCCAGGTCGCGGTCATGGCCCTGTTGGGACTCAAGCTCGCCGAGCTGCGCGGGACGCTGCCGGCCGAGCGCCGCGCCGAGCTCATCACCGACCTCAAGCGCATCCCGCACTGCATCGAGGAGCTGCTCGAGCGCATCGACGGTCCGGTCACCGAGATCGCCGATGCCCACTGGGACAAGGAGTTCTTCCTCTACCTCGGCCGTCACGTGGGCCTGCCGGTGGCGCTCGAGGGCGCGCTCAAGCTCAAGGAGATCTCCTACATCCCGACCGACGCCTACGCGGCGGGCGAGATGAAGCACGGACCGATCGCCCTGCTCGACGAGTCGACCCCCGTGGTGACGGTGGCCACCGACTCGCCGGTGCTCGACAAGGTCGTCTCCAACATGCAGGAGGTGCGCGCGCGCGGCGCCCACGTCGTGGCGGTGGCGACGGATGGCAACCAGGCCATCGGCGAGCACGCCGAGTCGGTGCTGCGCATCCCGCGGACCGACTGGATGCTGCAGCCGCTCCTGGCCGTCATCCCCCTGCAGCTGCTCGCCTACCGGATCGCCCGTCGCCGCGGGCTCAATGTCGACCAGCCGCGCAACCTGGCCAAGACCGTCACGGTCGAGTGATCTGAGGGGCGTCTCGCCCGCCCTGGTTGAATCCCCATTGTGATCGGCCTGGACCTGCTCGAGATCGAGCGCCTCGAGCGGGCGCTCGAGCGCCGGCCCGGGCTGGCCGAGCGCCTGTTCACCGAGGGTGAGCGCGCGTACGCGGCCGGGCAGGGGCGCCCGGCGCAGCACCTGGCCGCGCGCTTCTGCGCGACGGAGGCGGTCAGCAAGGCCCTGCAGAGGGAGGGGCTGCGCCCGCGCGAGAGCGAGGTGGTGGGCGGGGGGGACGGTCCGCCGCGGGTGGCGCTCCACGGGGCGGCGGCCCAGCGCGCGGCGGAGCTCGGCGTGGACGTGCACGTCTCGCTCACGCACACCCGCTCGACCGCGGGTGCGGTCGCGGTGCTGGCGTGACGCTGCCCAGCTGGCTGATCGGCCTGCCCGACGCCGAGCGCATGCGCGCCACCGACGCGTGGGCCATCGAGGAGCGCGGCGTGTCGGGGCTCGAGCTCATGGAGCGCGCCGGCCGTGGCCTGGCCGACATGACGAACGAGCTGGTGGCGTCGGGCCCGGTCGCCGTGGCGTGCGGCAAGGGCAACAACGGCGGCGACGGCTACGTGGCGGCCAGGTTGCTGCGCGACGCGGGCCGCGAGGTCCGCGTGCTCGCGGTCGCCCCGGCGCACGAGCTGCGCGGCGACGCGCGTGCCAACGCCGAGCGCGTCGAGGGCATCGAGGCCTTCGACGCCACTCGCCTCGAGGGCTGCGCCGTCGCCATCGACGCCCTGCTCGGCACCGGCTTCTCGGGGGCGCCGCACGGACCCGTGGCCGAGGCCATCGCGGCGCTCAACGGCGCCGGTCTGCCCGTGGTGGCCGCCGACGTCCCGAGCGGCGTCGACGCCTCCACGGGCGTCGTGGCGGGTGAGGCCGTCCGGGCCAGGGCGACCGCCACCTTCGCGGCGGCCAAGCCCGGGCTGTGGATCAATCCCGGCAAGGCCCACGCCGGCGAGGTGCGCGTCGTCGACATCGGGATCCCCGAGGGCGCGCCGGTGCCCGACCCCGACGTCGCGCTCATCGACGACGAGCCGTTGCTGGCGCTACTGCCCTCGCGCGAGCCGGGCTGGACGAAGTTCACCAGCGGTCACGTGCTGGTGGCGGGCGGCTCGCGCGGGCTGACCGGAGCGCCATCCCTGGCCGCCGAGGCGGCCCAGCGCGCCGGCGCCGGCTACGTGACGGCCTGCGTGCCGGCGAGCCTGGAGTCGATCTTCGAGCTGCGCCTCCTGGAGGCGATGACGCGCGGGCTGCCCGACGACGGCGGCGCACACACGCCCGACGGGGTCGACGCGGTCCTCGAGCTCGCGGCGCGCGGCGGCGCGCTGGTCGTCGGCCCCGGGCTCGGCCGCCAGGACGGTGCCTTCGGCTTCGCGCGCGGGCTCGTGGCGCGCGCGGACGTCGCGATCGTGCTCGACGCAGACGGCCTCAACGCGCATGCCGGCGACCTGCGCGCGCTGAGTGGCCGTCGCGCGCCCTCGGTCCTCACGCCACACGAGGGCGAGCTCGCGCGGCTGCTCGACACCGACTCCGAGGCCGTCAAGGCCCGGCGCCTCGAGCACGTGCGCACGGCCGCCGAGCGGGCGCAGGCGATCGTCCTCCTGAAGGGCGACGACACGCTGGTCGCCGAGCCGGGCGGCCGCGTGGCGGTCAGCCCGGGCGCGACCGGTGCGCTGGCCACGGCCGGCACCGGCGACGTCCTCAGCGGAGTGGTCGCCGCCGTCCTGGCCCGCGAGGTCGAGCCCTTCACCGCCACCTGCGCCGCCGTCCGCCTCCACGCCCGCGCGGGGATCCAGGCCGCGGCCCAGAAGGGCGTGGACGGCGTCATCGCCCGCGACGTGATCGAGTCTCTCCCCTTCGCCCGCTGAGGCGCGGCCGATAGCGTCCAGCGAGCATGCGGGAAGCGACTACGCCGGTGCGGGCGCTGGCCCGGGTCAACCTCGCCGCCATCGAGCGCAACGTCACCCGGCTGCGGCGCGACCTGGCGCCGGGGGCCGAGCTGTGCGCGGTGGTCAAGGCCGACGGCTACGGGCACGGGGCCGCGCAGGCGGCCCGGGCGGCGCTGGCGGGCGGGGCCACATGGCTGGCGGTCGCCGCCGCCGGCGAGGCCACGGCGCTGCGCGCGGCCGGGGTCG
>DASVFT010000166.1:0-67803 GCA_036379935.1 Solirubrobacteraceae bacterium
AACGAGCCATGACGGCGCACCGAGCGTGCAACGCGGTCGGTGCGCCGTCAATCCGCCCAGGCGGCCGCGACGACGACGTACGCGGCGGTCTCGACGGGCTCGTTGACGGCGCCGAACGTCGCGGCGCCGGCGCGGCCATCCCCTAGGAGCAATCCGCGCAGGCGCCATGGAGCACGACCTCGTGCTCTTCGACGCTGAACGGCACCCGCTGGGTCAGGCGCTTGATGCTGCGCTCGAGCTCGGGGTCCTCGAAGGGACGGACCTCGCCGCAGCGGTCGCAGACCATGTGGTGGTGATGGCCGTCGGCGCGTGCCGCCTCGAAGCGCGCGAGCCCCTGGCCGACCTCCACGCGGCTGACGAGGCCGAGCTCCTCGAGCTGCTCGAGGATGCGATAGACGCTTGCTCGGGCCGCCCCGCGCGCGCCGCGCTCGCGTAGGGCGTCCTCGATCTCGACCGCCGACAAAGCGCAGCGCTGCTGGTCGAGCAGCTCCAGCATCGCGGTCCGCGCGCCGCCGCGCCGGTAGCCCGCCGCCGACAGCGTGCGTACGGCGTGCTCGGCCCATGAGCGCGGCTCGTGCGTGGGACTCATTCCCAACAGGCTAGCGCCGCGGGCCGGCGCTCACGCGGGCCTGGCCCGGTCAGGTATCGTCGCCGCCGTGGCCGCGGAGGCGCGCGTGAGTCCGCCCGACCTCAGTGCGGTGCTGCGTGCCTGGGGGCGCATCGGCTGCATCGGCTTCGGCGGCCCGCCGACGCACATCGCGCTCCTGCGCGAGCTGTGCGTCGAGCGGGAGCGCTGGCTCGACGACCGCGAGTTCGAGGACGCCGTCGCGGCGTGCAACATGCTGCCCGGGCCCGCTTCGACCCAGCTCGCGATCTACTGCGCGTGGCGCGTGCGCGGCACGGCGGGAGCGCTCGCCGGCGGGGCGGCCTTCATCGCCCCGGGCCTGATCGCCATCCTGGCGCTCGCGGCCCTGTTCCTCGCCGGATCCCCGCCGCGCTGGGTGCGGGGCGCGGGGGCCGGCGCAGGTGCGGCGATCGCCGCGGTCGCCGTGCAGGCGGGGTCGAGCCTGGTTCCCGGGAGCTGGCGGCGCGCACGAGCATCGAGCCCGGCGCGCTGGGCGCTGTACCTGGGGCTCGGACTCGCGGCGGCGGCGGCGATCGGCCGGTGGCTCGTCCTCGTGCTGCTGGCCTGCGGCATCGTCGAGCTCGTCGCCCAAGGAGCGCTCCGGCGCGATCGCGGCACCGCCGTGGCCGCCCCCGTCGTCCCGGTCCTCGCCGCCGCCTTGGGAGGCGGGACCCTCGTCGCCCTGGCCTGGGTCGCCTTGAAGGTCGGCGCGCTCTCCTACGGCGGCGGCTTCGTGATCATCCCGCTCATGCAGGCCGACGCGGTCGACCACTTCCACTGGATGAGCGCGAGCCAGTTCCTCAACGCGGTCGCGCTCGGTCAGGTGACGCCGGGCCCGGTGACCCATACGGTCGCGGTCGTCGGGTACGCGGCGGCCGGCGTGGGCGGCGGCCTCCTCGCGGCGGCGGTCGCCTTCTCGCCGTCGTTCGCCTTCATCCTCCTGGGCGGTCGCCACTTCGATCGCCTGCGCGCCGACGCTCGCGTGCGCGCCTTCCTGGACGGCGCCGGACCGGCGGCCGTGGGCGCGATCTTCGGCTCGGCCATCCCGCTGGCCCGCGCCCTCGTCGAAACGTGGCAGTTCGCGCTCCTCGCCGCGGCGGCCGTCACGCTGCTGGCGCTGCGCCGCGGCGTGGTCTTCACCCTGGTGGGCGCCGGCGCGGCCGGCGTCGCGATCGCGCTGGCCGGCGGTCCACTGCCGCGCTGAGCGGCATCGCTCCGGCTTGGCGCGGGGCGACGGAGGCCTACCGCCGAGGTCATGACCACCGGCACCGTCGACGCAATCGAGCGCAGCGCCCAGAAGGCCAACGAGTGGGTGAACGACATGGCTCGCGAGTTGGACGCCGACGATGAGGCGTACGCGTGGCGCGTCCTGCGCAGCTACCTCCAGGTGCTGCGCGATCGGCTGACCATCGACGAGGCAGCCCAGCTCGCCGCGCAGCTCCCTCACCTGCTGCGGGGCGTCTTCTACGAGGGCTTCGATCCGGGCCACCAGCCCGAGAAGATCCGCGATCGCGAGACCTTCCTCGCCCGCCTCGCGGAGCGCGCCAACCTCAGCGACCCGGCGGAGGCGGCCCGCGCGGCGGCCGCCGCCACGCGGGTGCTGCGCCAGCACGTGAGCCAGGGCGAGGTCGAGGACGTGCTCGCCCAGCAGCCCGCGGAGATCCGCGAGCTCCTCGAGCGCGCCTAGACGCCGGGAGGTCGATGCGATGGCGATCGCGGCAGAGCGCTTCCGCAACCGGACGCACGCGGGCCGGCTCCTGGCGGAACGCCTGCGCCACTACGCGCATCGCGACGACGTCGTCGTCCTCGCCCTGCCGCGCGGCGGGGTGCCGGTCGCCTTCGAGGTGGCACGAGCGCTCGACGTCCCGCTGGACGTCTTCGTCGTGCGCAAGCTGGGCGTTCCCGGCCACGAGGAGCTGGCCATGGGCGCCATCGCCACGGGCGGCACGCGGGTCCTCAACAAGGAGCTGGTCGAGTCGCTCGACCTGCCGCCGGAATGGATCGAGGCCATCGACGCCAAGGAACGGCGCGAGCTCGAGCGCCGCGAGCACGCGTACCGCGGCGGTCGGCCGCCGCCCGATCTTTCTGGCCGCACCGTGATCCTCGTCGACGACGGCCTGGCCACGGGATCGACGATGCTCGCCGCCGTGTGGGCCGTGCGCCAGGAGGAGCCGGCCCGGGTCGTCGTCGCGGTCCCGGTCGCGGACCCGCGCGTGTGCGAGGCGCTGCGCGGCGAGGCCGACGAGGTCGTCTGCCTGCACACGCCCGACCGCTTGCAGGCGGTCGGCGTGTGGTACGAGGACTTCTCGCAGACGACCGACGACGAGGTGCGCGAGCTGCTCGAGCGCGCCCGCCGTCCGCCGCCCGCGCGGGGACCCGAGTCGGTGCGCGCGCTCACGGGCGACGCCAGCGACTACGACGGACTGATCGAGCGCGCCGCGACTGCGAGCTACGTGCTCGTGGGCGAGGCCTCGCACGGCACGGAGGAGTTCTACCGCGAGCGTGCGGAGATCACGAAGCGGCTCATCGTCGAGCAGGGCTACACGGCCGTCGCCGTCGAGGCCGACTGGCCCGACGCCTATCGGGTCAACCGCTTCGTGCGCGGTGCCGGCGACGACGCCCACGCCCGCGAGGCGCTGTCGGACTTCAAGCGCTTCCCGGTGTGGATGTGGCGCAACACGGTCGTGGCCGACTTCGTCGATTGGCTGCGCGCGCACAACGACGCGCTGCCACCCGACGCGCCCAAGGTCGGCTTCTACGGCCTCGACCTCTACAGCCTCTACACGTCGATGGACGAGGTCGTGCGCTTTCTCGAGCGCGTCGATCCCGAGGCCGCCAAGCGCGCCCGCGAACGCTACGCGTGCTTCGATCACTTCAGCCGCGACCCGCAGGTCTACGCCTACGAGACGGGCCTGTCCGGGGCCGAGCCGTGCGAGCAGCAGGCCATCGAGCAGCTGCTCGAGCTCGGGCAACGCGCCGCCGAGGCGGCGAGCCGCGACGGGCACATCGACGAGGACGGCCAGTTCTACGCCGAGCAGAACGCGCGCCTGGTGGTCAACGCCGAGGAGTACTACCGCGCGATGTTCCGCGGGGGCATCGAGACCTGGAACATGCGCGATCGGCACATGGCCGAGACGCTCGACGCCATCGTCGCCCACCTCACGAGCACCCAGGGCGAGACGAAGGCGGTCGTGTGGGAGCACAACTCGCATCTGGGCGACGCCCGCGCCACGGAGCTCGGACAGTCCGGCGAGCTCAACGTCGGTCAGCTCGTGCGCGAGCGTCACGGCGACCAGGCCCTGCTCGTCGGCTTCACGACCTACACCGGCACGGTCACGGCGGCCTCGGACTGGGGCGGGCCGGCGGAGCGCAGGCACGTTCGCCGGGCGCTGCCCGGAAGCTGGGAGGAGCTCTTTCACGAGCACGGCGTCGAGCGCTTCCTGCTGGACCCGCGTGAGCTCCACGGACGGCTGCTCGAGCGCGCGATCGGCGTCGTCTACCGCCCCGAGACCGAGCGCATCTCCCACTACTTACACGCCCGCATCGCCGAGCAGTTCGACGCCGTCATGCACCTCGACGAGACCCACGCGCTGGAGCCGCTGGAGCGCACGAGCCAGTGGGAGACCGGCGAGCTGCCCGAGACCTATCCATGGGGCGTGTAGGTCAGGTCTCGGGGCCGGGGACGGAGGCGGAGGACCTGCGGACCGCGCGCCTTCGCTTGGACGTCGACCTCCTCGGCGAGCGCGTGATCGGCGCGATCGACTGGCTGGCCTCGCACCTCCCGCGGTCGCCGACGCGCTAGATCGGCACCCCGGGGATCCAGTTCGTTCCGGCGAGCGGCACGCGCGCCATCGCGGCGGCCTCGACAGTGAGCGCGACGAGGTCCTCGGGCTCGAGGTTCTGGACGTGTGACTTGCCGCAGGCGCGAGCGAGGGTCTGCGTCTCGAGGACCATGGTGCGCAGGTAGTTGGCCAGCCGCCGGCCCCCGAGCTCGGGATCGAAGCGCGCGGCGAGCTCGTCGTTCTGCGTCGAGATCCCGACCGGGTCGCGGCCCTCCTGCCAGTCGTCGTAGAACCCCGGCGCGGTGCCGATGCGCTCGTAGTCGTCGGCGAAGGCAGGCGAGTTGTCGCCCAGCGCGATGAGCGCGGCCACCCCGATCGAGACCGCGTCGGCCCCGAGCGCGAGCGCCTTGGCGACGTCGGCGCCCGAGCGGATCCCGCCCGAGACCACGAGCTGCACGCGGCGGTGCATGCCGAGCTCCTGGAGCGCCTCGACGGCGAGACGCACGGCCGGCAAGGTCGGTATCCCGACGTGCTCGATGAAGACGTCCTGGGTGGCCGCGGTCCCGCCCTGCATGCCGTCGAGCACAACGACGTCCGCGCCCGCCTTGACCGCGAGCGCCACGTCGAAGTACGTGCGCGACGCCCCGATCTTGACGAAGATCGGCTTCTCCCAGTCGGTGATCTCGCGCAGCTCCTCGATCTTGATCTCGAGATCGTCGGGCCCCGTCCAGTCGGGGTGACGGCACGCGCTGCGCTGGTCGATGCCCGGCGGGAGGTCGCGCATCTCCGCGACGCGGTCGGAGATCTTCTGGCCCAGGAGGATGCCGCCGCCGCCGGGCTTGGCGCCCTGCCCGATCACGATCTCGATGGCGTCGGCGCGGCGCAGGTCGTCGGGGTTCATCCCGTAGCGCGAGGGCAGGAGCTGGTAGACGAGGGTCTTCGAGGCCGCGCGCTCCTCGGGCGTCATGCCGCCGTCGCCCGTCGTCGTCGACGTGCCCATCATGCTCGCGCCGCGTCCCAGCGCCTCCTTGGCCGGCGCCGAGAGCGCACCGAAGCTCATCCCGGCGATGGTGATCGGGATGTCGAGCTCCAGGGGGCGCTTGGCGTGCCTGGTGCCGAGCACGACGTTCGTGTCGCAACGCTCGCGGTAGCCCTCGAGCGGGTAGCGCGAGACGCTGGCACCCAGGAGCAGGAGGTCGTCGAAGTGGGGGAGGCGGCGCTTGGCGCCGAAGCCGCGGATGTCGTAGACGCCCTCGCGCGCGGCGCGCTGGATGTCGTCGATGACCTCGCGGCTGTAGAGGGCCGACTCGCGCAGCGCCATCTCAGAAGTCCCCCGCCTGGTCGATGGTGAAGTTGTAGAGCCGGCGCGCCGATCCGTAGCGGCGGAAGTCGGCGGGGTCGGCGTCGCCCATCCCGGCCTGCTCGAGCAGCGCCCCGAGCGCCGAGCGATGCTCCTCGCGCAGCTCCTTCTCGATGCAGTCGGCCCCCAGGCCCGTCGCCGTGCCGCGCACGAAGAGCTGGGCCTCGTAGAGCGAGTCGCCCAGCGCCTCGCCGGCCTCGCCGCACACCACGAGCCGGCCCTTCTGGGCCATGAACGCGCTCATGTGCCCGACCGAGCCGCGCACGACGATGTCGGCGCCCTTCATCGAGATGCCGCAGCGCGACGAGGCATCGCCCTGGATGACGAGGAGGCCGCCACGGCCCGTCGCCCCGGCCGACTGGCTGGCGTTGCCCTCGACGAGGACCGTGCCCGACATGATGTTCTCGGCCACCCCGACGCCGCAGTTGCCGTGCACGCGGACCGTGGCCTGCTGGTTCATGCCGGCGCAGTAGTAGCCGACGTGGCCCTCGACGTCGATCTCGAGCGGCGCGTCGAGCCCGACCGCGATGGCGTGCTTGCCGCCCGGGTTGACGATCCGCCAGCGCCGCGTCGGCCCCGCACCTTCGGCGGCGGCATGCAGGCGCGCATTGAGCTCGCGCAGCGACGTGGTCGCCAGGTCGAAGACCTCGACGGCCGGCTCGGTCTCCGTGGCCATCAGACGAGCGCGCGCTCCCACACGTACAGCGTGGCCGGCGCGGGCTCCCAGACGTTGGCGTCCTCGGCACCGGGCAGCACCGCGATCGCGCGGTACTCGGAGGCCATCGCCACCCAGTCGTCGGTCTCGGCGAGCACCGCGGGCTTGCAGGCGATGGGGTCGCGCAGCACGGCGAAGCCGTCGGCCGTCCCGACCGCGAAGGTGAAGAAGCCGTCGAGGTCGCGCAGGCAGCCATCGAGAGCCTCGCGCAGGTCGGCGCCCTCGCGCAGCCGCCAGGTCAGGTAGCCCGCGGCGACCTCGGTGTCGTTGTCCGTTTGGAAGGTCATGCCCTCGCGCTGGAGCTCGCGGCGCAGGCGGTTGTGGTTGGAGAGCGAGCCGTTGTGCACGAGGCAGAGGTCCAGGCCCGTGGAGAAGGGATGGGAGTGCTGGGTGGTGACCCGGCTCTCGGTGGCCATGCGCGTGTGTCCGAGCGCGTGGCTGCCCTGGATGTCGTCGAGCGCGAACCGCGCGACGAAGTCCGACGGGAGTCCGGCCTCCTTGTAGATCTCGATGCGCTCGCCGACGCTCATCACGCGCAGCTCGGGGTGGCGCTCGCGCAGCCAGGTCTGGATGCGCTCGCCGTCGGCGTCGACGACGAAGACCGCGTGGCTGGCGCGCACCTCGGGCTCGGGGTCGCCGCCGAAGGCGCCCGCCAGGCCCTCGGCCACCCGCGCCCAGTCGTAGCCGGGCTCGGGCGAGAACAGCGAGACCTTGCTGGCGCCGGGCGGCGCCGGGTCGCGGTAGATCGCCACCCCCGCGCTGTCGGGGCCGCGGTCGTTGAGCTGCGAGAGCATGGCCCCGAGGTGCTCGCCGAGGCGGTCGGTGACCACCGCAGACTTCCCGAACAGGCCGACGATTCCGCACATGGCGCGATCTTAGTGTCGCCCACCACCACCGGCAGTGGGCAGGAACCCCACAATTCGGCGGAAGGTTATGTGACTTCAGTCCATGTCCAGGAGCCCAAGCCGGCTCGCCAACCACGGCGCGGGCACGGCCTGTACGGCCAGCGTGACGATGATCGCGAGCGCGACGACGCTCGCGAGCTGTTCGCCGTTCGGGACCGCCAGCGCCGCGAGCACGCCGACCAGCGCGGCGGGCACGACGCCCGTCTCGCGGGTCCAGCACACAAAAGCCAGCTCCGCGCGGCTCCAGCGGCTGCGCCGGTCCGGGAGCATGCAGATCGCCACCGTCGCCGGGCGCGCGACGAGCAGCAGGACCGCGACCACCGCCAGGCCGGGAAGGAGGTCCTCACCGAGCCTGTGGAAGGGCAGGTTGGCGCCCACCAGCACGAAGACGAAGATCGTCACGATGTCCGCGAGGCTGCGCGCCGTGATGACGAGGTCGCGCTTGTGCTCGTCGTGCATCGAGAGCCCGAGCATGCGCATGTTCCCGACGATGAGGCCGGCGAGGAAGGCGCCCAGATAGCCGCTGCCACCCGCGAAGTCGAGCGAGACGTACGACATCGCCACGACGGCCAGCACCGCGATCGCCGCGGACTCACGCCAGATGCCCGCGCGGCGGCTCGAGATCGCCGCCGATAGCACGATGCCGGCCAGTACGCCCCCCGCCGTGCTCAGCGCGAGCTGGCCGACGAAGTCTCCCGCCGGTCCCGTCAGCGAGTCGTGCCCGGAGAGCAGCGCGCCGGCGACGGCGAGCGCGAGCACCGCGCCCGTCGGGTCGTTGAAGGCCGACTCGGCCACCACGGTCTGGGCAACCTTCGGACGCAGGCGCGAGCCGATGAAGAGCGGGATCAGGATCGCCGGGTCGGTCGGGGAGAGCACCGCCCCGATGAGAAGCCCCTGCTCGAACGGAAGGCCGAAGACCAGCGCGGCCGCCCCACCGGTGATGAGCGCGGTGACGATGACGCCTGGCACCGCGAGCAGGCCGAGGCTGAGCCAGACCTTGCGCAGGATGTCGAGCGACAGGTTCAGCCCGCCGTAGAAGAGGATCGAGGACACGCCGAGGGTGAACACGAGCTGGGCGCCGAGCGAGTCGAGCGGGACGTCGAGCACGTCGAGCGCCGAAGGACCCAGCAGCGCCCCGAGGCCGAGCAGGAAGACGATCTCGGGGACGCGCAGCAGCGTGGCCAGCAGCCGGGCGACGAGCCCGGCCACGAGCAGGAGGCTGAGCGTCAGGATGATGTCGCGCGTCATGGCTCACGGTCGGCATGTCGCTCCAGGGCGAGGCGGGCGATGTCCGCCGCCGTCAGGAGCAGCAGCACGATGAGCACCCCCGCGCCCAGGGCGACGACCACGAGCGTCTTCTTGGCGTCGGTGAGGCGCTGGTCGAACTGGCGTTCGACCTCGGCGGTCCGCCGCGACTCCTCGCCGGCGAGCTGACTCGCCGCGGCGGCCATCGCCTCGAAGTTTCGGATCTCAGGTCCGAGGAAGAGCTGTCGAACCCGGCTCTCACGGCCCGCGCGCAACGCGCGGTAGGCGACCACGTCGAGCGCCATGAAGGCGTCGAACGAGGTGCGCAGGCGGGCGAGCAGCGCGCGCTCGCGCGGCTCGGTGAGCTGGCGCTGCGCCGTGGCCAGCAGCCGCCCGACGTTTTGCGCAGAGCGCTCGAACTGCGACCGGCTGCGCCCGTTGTCGTAGCCGTAGGCGGTCTGCCAGCCGTTGACGTCGGTGACCGCGAACTTGATCTCCAGCGCCAGCGCCTGGCGGTCGGAGCGCGCCGAGACCTCGTCGAAGCGGTCGCTGAGCGATTGGAAGGCCGTGAAGGCCACGCCGATGGTGATCACCGGTCCCAGGACCGTCATCACGATCGCCGCGTAGAGCTTGGCGCGGATGGTCACGCGGCGAGTATCCTCGCCCGCCAGGTCGGGATGCTGCCCTTCTTCCTCTTCGACACGGTCCCGGACATCCTGTGGCTGTCGCTCGCGGGCCTCGTGTACCTCGCCTGGATCGAGGTGCGCCGGGAGCCAGATCTCGTGCCCCAGGCCAAGCTGTGGTGGTGCCTGCTCGTCTTCCTGCTCAACCTCCCGGGCTACGTCGTGCTCAGGGTCTGGGTGGCGCTTCGGCGACGACGGCGCGCCTCAGACGCACGAGCTTGACCGCGAGCTCCAGCGACAGCAGGTCCTCCGTGGCCAGCTCGAGCCCCGTCAGCTTCTCGATGCGATCGAGGCGCTGACGCAGGGTGTTGGCGTGGATGAAGAGCTTGCGCGCCGTGCTGGTGCCCACACGGCGCTCGGCGAGGTACTGCTCGAGCGTGGCGAGCAGCTGCGTCTCGCGGCGCTCGTCGTAGGCCAGCAGCCGCTCGACCGCCTCGCACAGGCGGTCGTGCGGCGCGTCGTCGAGAGCGAGGTGCACGAGGTAGCGGTACGCCCCCAGCTCGTCGTAGGCGAGCGCGCCACCGGCCGGGGTCAGGGCCCGCGCGATGGTGGCGGCGTCCTCGGCCTGGCGCAGGCTGTCGTCCGCGGCGTCGGCGCCCGAGCGCACGGCGCTGATGCCGATCGCCACGCCCTCGCTCGCGCCGAGGTCGCGCAGCGCCGCCACGTCACCGCGCTCCGCGCCCTCCGCCAGGGGAAGCAGGCCCCGCAGCGCCTCGCGCCCCGCGTCCACGAGCGCTCCGGCCTCGAGGTTGCGCAGCCGCGTCTCCACATGCCCGGCCACGGCGGGCCACGCCGGCGCGTCCTCGCCGTGGCGCACGGGACGGGCGTGGATGAAGACGTGGGGCCGGGCGAGGTCGCAGCCCGCGGCGCGCGCGTTCGCCTCGGCGATGTCGAGCGCGCCGTCCTCGAGCGCCTCGAAGAGCGCCCGGACCAGGTTCTCGGCCGTCAGGCGCTCGATGTGCTCGGCGTTGCGCAGCGCGAGGGCGGCCTGGTTGGCGACCGCCTGGAGCAGCTCCTCCTCGTGCTGGGCGGGCGACGCGCGCACGCCCGAGCGCACGGCGACGAGGGCCCCCAGCTCCTCGCGCTCGTCGCGCAACGCGGCGCGGCACTCGACGTGCGGCTCGGGGAGCTCGCCCGGCGGATCGGAGGCGACGAGCTCCAGCGCGCCGTCCTCGCGGTTACGCAGCTGCAGCTGGCAGGCGTCGCACCCCAGCAGCCGGCGCACGCCACCCGTGAGCACGCGGTAGAGCTCCTCGCGACCGTTGACCGCGACGATCCGCTCGCTGAGCTCGGCGAGGTTGGTGAGCGCGTCGACGCGCAGGCGGGTCTCCTCGTAGAGGCGCGCGTTCTCGATCGCCCCGGCGACGAGCGAGGCGGTGTGCACAAGGAAGTTGAGCACGCCCTCGTCGAACTCGCGCGGCGCGGCGGTGTGCAGGACGACCACACCCAGCACCTCGCCCGAGCGGGCGGGCACCGGGACCGCCACCATCGACTGAAAGCGCTCCTCCTCGAGCTGGGGCACGTACTTCATGCGCGGGTCTGAGAGCGCGTCCTCGCGGATGAAGGCCGGCTTGCCGGTGCGCGCGACCCAGCCCGTCAGGCCCTCGTCGAGCGTGAACTCGATCTCGCCCACCAGGTGGGCGTAGATGCGCGACGCGGCGCGCATGCGCAGGCGCTCGCCGTCGCGCAGGTAGACGAAGCAGGCGTGGCACTCCGTCGCCTCGGTGACCAGCTCGACGATGCCGTTGAGGACGCGCGACAGGTCAAGCGAGGAGCCGACCGCGCTGATGATCGCGTACAGCGTGTCGGACTCGAGCCGTACCCGCTCGAGTTGTGCCGCCAGGTCGCTGCGCCCCGCCACGGCACGATGCTACCGGCCGCTATGTACCCCGCATACATGAATTCGGCCGAAATGGTGGCCTCAAGCCACATTGCCCGGTGCGCGCGCCACTGGATAGAACTATCGCGACCCCGTCGTGCGGGGACATCGGTGGCCGTAGAGAGGGGACTGGATGCTGTCGTTCATCTTCGCCCAGGTCAAGTCGCTCGAGGAAGCGGCCCCAACGCAGTCCCTGACGCAGGACTCCGCCGTCCTGGGCGAGCAGTTCTACTTCTTCACGGTCGTCTTGATGTGGCTGATCCACGCCGGCTTCATGTCCTACGAGGCCGGCGTCGCCCGACGCAAGAACGTCATGGCGACGGCGATGAAGAACATCCTCACGATCGCCGTCGTGACGCCGACCTTCTACTACTTCGGCTGGTGGGTCTACAACTGCAATCAGGCGGGCCTGCCGATCGGCCCCAACTCCTCGGACTTCACCGCCGCCGCATGCCAGGGCGGCATCCCGTGGAGTGACGCGTTCGGCCCCAACCTGACGAACAACATCAACCTGATCTTCTTCCTCGCCTTCCTGCTCTTCTCGTGGACGACGGCCTCGATCATGTCGGGCGCGATCATCGAGCGGGCGCGCATCTCGGCCTATCTCGTGCTCGCCGCCCTGCTCGGCTCGGTCGTGTGGATCCTCGACGCGGCATGGGGCTGGAGCGCGGGCGGCTGGCTCACCATGCGCTTCGGGTTCCACGACTCCATCGCCTCCGCGGTGGTCCACGGCGTGGCGGGAGCGTTCACTCTCGGGGTGCTGTTCAACGTCGGGCCGCGAATAGGCAAGTACACGAAGGACGGGCTGACGCGCGCGTTCAGGCCCCACAACCTGCACATCACCGCGCTCGGGCTGATGCTGATCTTCACCGGGTTCTACGCGTTCTACGGCGCGTGCCTGGTGATCGCCTCGACCTCGTTCCCGGGGTGGGCCAACATCTACCTGAGCCCGACGACGCTCGGCTCGATCACCATGGTCATCACCATGGGGTTCGCGGGCGGCTTCACCGGCGGCTACTTCGCCAGCCGCGGCGATCCGTTCTGGACCATCTCCGGCGGCCTGGCAGGGGTCATCGGCGTCTCGGCCGGCGCGGACGTCTACGCACCGACCCTCGCCTACCTGGTCTCGATGCTCACGGCCGTCCTCGCGGTCTACGCCGGCGGCTGGATCGAGACCAAGATGCGCGTCGACGATGCCGTCGGGGCGGTGGCCGTGCACGGCTGCTCCGGCTTCCTCGGGATCCTGTGGGTCGGCGTCTTCGCCGCCGGATACCCGACGGGGATCAACAACGTCGAGAGCTCGATCGGGGGCCAGCTCATGGGCCTGGCGACCTTCCTCCCGCTCGGCTTCCTGTCCGGCTGGGTGGCGTCCTACGTGCTCAAGCGCCTGAACCTCCTGCGCGTCCCCGTCGAGGTCGAGCTCGAGGGCCTGGACCTGGCGGAGTACGAGACCGACTTCTACCCCGAGCACGCCCGGGCGCCCGAGGTGATCGTCGAGCCCGACGGCTCGCTCACCCCGGGCGAGGAGCTGCTGCCGCGCGAGCTCGCGTCGCTCACCAACGGCGCCAGACCGAACGACCGAGTCGGCGCGGGAGTGGGGGGATAGATGCTCAGCTTCCTGATCAGCCTGGCCATCATGTTCAGCCTCGTGGGCGCCTGCGTCACGTGGGCCAAGCGCGAGGAGCGCCGGCGGATGGCCGCCGACGAGCTCGACCCAATCCAGGAGGTGCTCGGCGGTGCCCGGGATCATCGATAGCGCGCCCGACTGCATCACCCACGTCAGCGGCGCGAAGCCGCCCGACGATTCGGCGGACTTCATCATCCAGGCCGCCTACGCGAAGTGCCAGGGGATCATGACCTTCGGCCCGGGCTCCACCTACGGCGACGGCGGCGCGGGCGCCGCTGGGTCCTACATGGTGCTGACGTGGATCGGGATCATCGTCATGGTGGCGGTCATCGTGGCCTGGGTCGTGTACGAGGACCGGCGTCTGTGGCGGCACGTCGCCCGCATCCAGGGACGGCCCCGCGGCGGGCCGGCCGCCGGCGTGACCGAACGTCCCGTGACGGATTAGCGAGAGGAAGAGAGCAGCATGGCATCCCAGCGCAGGCGCCAGATCGAGTTCCCGCCGCTTCAGACGCACAAGAAGAGCTTCGAGCTTGCGATGATCGCCATCTCGATCATCTGCGTGATCGTCGTCCTCGTGATCCTCCTCGCCACCAATATTGGCAACGAGTTCCGTCCGACCGTCTAGCGCCCAGGCCCACGCCGGGCGCCCGACGTGGGTTCGGCCCGCCATCCTCGTCGTGGGCCTCTTCGCGATCTGCCTCGTGGTCGCCAGCAGCTGCCAGCGCCGCCAGGTCCGGATCACCAAGGAGGCGGCCATCGTCACCGCCACGCGGGCGGCCGACTTCCGTCCGCAGCGCACGCAGGTGCGGCTCGTGCGCCAGGGCCTCAATGGCCATCCGTTCTGGGCCATCTCGCTCTCCATCCCGCGCAAGGGGGGCAACGGCTACCAGCGCGTGTCCGTCGCCCGGGTCGACGCCAACAGCGGCAAGCTCGTGGCCTTCACCGAAAACGCAAGCACGGAAGGAGCGCCATGAGCGCAGCACAGGGAAGCGAGCCGCTCGTCGCTCCGCAGACGGCGGATGAGGTCCGCAAGCTCGCGCGCGACGGCGAGATCGAGTTCCTCTTCGCGCAGTTCGTCGATATGCACGGCAAGCCGAACGCCAAGCTCGTTCCGGCGCACCATCTGGACGACCTGCTCGCCGATGGCGCGGGCTTCGCGGGCTTCGCGGCCGGAGACATCGGCCAGGGCCCGCACGACCCCGATCTCATCGCCATGCCCGACGTGCGCAGCTACACGCCGCTGCCCTGGCGGCCCGGAGTCGCCCGCTTCGCGTGCGACGTCACAGTGGAGGGCGAGGAATGGCCGTACTGCCCGCGGACGATCCTGCGCCACCAGCTCGAGCGGGCCGCGGCCTTGGGCTACGAGTTCCGCATCGGGGCCGAGCTCGAATACTTCCTCGTGCGCCGGCGCGAGGACGGCTCACTCGAGCTCGCCGATCGCTTCGACACGCTGGAGCAGCCTTGCTACGACATGCGCGGCCTGACGCGCAACCTCGACTTCGTCTCCGCGGTCTCGCGCAACATCACGGCGCTGGGCTGGGACAACTACGCGACCGACCACGAGGACGCCAACGGGCAGTTCGAGCAGAACTTCGAGTTCGACGACGCGCTCGTCACCTGCGATCGCGCCGTCTTCTTCCGCTACATGGTCGAGGCCATGGCCCAGGAGCGCGGCATGCTCGCGACGTTCATGCCCAAGCCGTTCGCCCACCTCACCGGCAACGGCTGTCACTTCCACATGAGCCTCTGGAAGGACGGCGCGAACGTCTTCGAGGCCGATCCGGCCGACGACCCCCGTGGCCTGGGGCTCTCCGAGCTCGGCTACCAGTTCGTCGCCGGCCTGAAGGCCCACGCCAAGGCCTACATCGCGGTGACCGCGCCGACCGTGAGCTCCTACAAGCGCCTGGTGGTGGGCGCCCCGACGAGCGGCGCGACCTGGGCGCCGGCCTACGGCCGCTACGGCTACAACAACCGCACGCAGATGCTCCGCATCCCCGGTCCTGGCCGCATCGAGGACCGCACGGTCGACGGATCATGCAACCCGTACCTGGCCGCCACGGCGGTGCTGGCGGCCGGGCTGGACGGCATCGAGCGCGGGCTGGACCCGGGGGACCCCAACTCGCTGAACCTCTACGAGACCGACGAGGCCCAGCGCAAGGAGCTCGGCATCGACGTGCTGCCGGCCAACCTGCTCGACGCGACCCGCGAGCTCGAGCGCTGCGACGTCCTGCGAGCCGCGCTCGGCCGGGGGCGCGACGAGGACTACCTCGACTACTTCGTGCGCTGCAAGCGGCGCGAGTGGCAGCAGGCCCACGAGCAGATCACGCAATGGGAGCTGGACCGGTACCTGCAGCTGTTCTGAGCGACGAGCAGGTCGAGGCCTTCCACCGCGACGGCTTCCTCGTCATCGAGGAGGGCTTCATCTCCGACCGCACGATCGAGGCGCTGCGCGAGCGCTTCGACCGGTTGTTCGCGGGCGAGTACGCCTCCGGCATCCAGCCCGACGAGGTCAACTGGAGACCAGGCCGCGATCCCGAGGACAGGACGCGGCAGATCTGCAACGGCTGGCGGGCGGACGACATGATCGCCGCACAGGTGCTCAGCGAGCCGACGGGGCGCATCGCCGCCCGACTGATGGGCTACGGCGGCGCTCGCATCCTGCAGGACAACTGCCTCTGGAAGCCGCCCGGCGCGCGCTCGCTCGGCATGCACCAGGACGGCTCCTACGCCGACTACCTGGTCCCGGCGGAGATGATCACCTGCTGGGTGGCGCTGGACGACACCCGCGCCGAGGGCGGGACGATCGAGTACGCGCGCGGCTCGCACCGCTGGCCCAAGGTCCCACCCGACCGCGGGAGCTTCCACGCCCCGGACGACTGGCTGGCGCCGCTGCACGCCGCCGCGCCCGAGGGTGAGGAGCCCGAGGTGGTGCCGGTCGTGGTCAAGGCCGGCGGCTGCTCGTTCCACCACTCGCTCACCTTCCACGGCTCCGGCCCCAACGAGGCGACCACGCACCGGCGCGCGATCGTCTCGCACCTGCTGCCGGCTCAGGCGCGCTTCCACCCGACGAACGTCGACCCGATCTACTCGCGCTACCGGCGCCGCGGCGACCTGTCGATGGACGAGTCGTTCTTCCCGGTGCTCTGGGACGAGGCCGGCGGGCGCACGTCCTGGCTCGACGAGTTGCCCAACCTCTCGTAGCGCCCGCCGTGGAACAGCAGCGGCGTGCCCGGATGCTGGCGCGCGTACTCGACGCGCCCGAGGAAGAGCGAGTGGTCGCCGCCCCAGTACGAGCGCTCCACACGCGCCACGAAGTGCGCGAGCGCGGCTTCGACCAAGGGCGTGTCGCGCACGAGCTCGAAGCGCGGCTCCGGAGCTCCGTTCGCCACCCGCCCCGCGAAGCGATCCGAGAGCGCGCTCTGGGTCTCGCTCAGCACGCTGACGCCGTACCGGCTCCCCTCGTAGAGCAGGCCACACATCTTGGTCCGCCGGTCGACGGACACCAGCACGAGCGGTGGGTCGAGCGACACCGACATGAAGGCGTTGGCCGTCATCCCGTGGACCTTCTCGCCCTTGAGCGTCGTGATCACCGTGACGCCGGTGGTGAACATCCCCAGCGTGCGGCGTAGAGCGGCCGCGGGATCGTCGCCCTCGTCGGCGAGGTCCGGCCGCTGGACCTCGGCGACCTCGTCGAAGCGGGTCTCTCCGATGCCGTCCGGGCCGGCCCAGCTGAGCGGGAAGTCGAACTCCGCGGGCGGGCGGGCGGCGTCGCTCATGTCATGCGCGCGGGCGGGTCTTGTCCGGGTCGTAGAACGGGAAGCGGACGACCTTGGCCGCGATGCGCTTCTGGAGCCCGTCGAGCTTGCCCACCTCGACCTCCGTGCCCAGCTCCGCGTACTGCACGGCCATGCGGCACAGCGCGACGTTCTTGCGCAGCGTCGGGCTGCGGGTGCCGCTGGTGACGACGCCCACGCGCTGGCGGCCCACGTAGACCTCGTCGCCGTGGCCGGCGGTCTCGTTGCCCTCGAGATCGAGACCGACGAGCCGGTGCTGGGGGTGCGCCGCGCGCTCGACGAGCGCGTCCTTGCCGACGAAGTCCTCCTCGCCGTCGAGCTTGACCGCGAAGCCGATGCCGGCCTCGAAGGGGTCGACCTGGTCGTCGAACTCGTACCCGGCGAAGATGAGCCCCGCCTCGATGCGGATCATGTCCAGCGCCTCGAGGCCGAGCGGCTTGAGGCCGTGCGGCTGGCCCGCCTCCCAGATGGCGTCCCACACGGCCGGGCCGTCGTCGGGGTGGCAGAACACCTCGTAGCCGAGCTCGCCCGTGTAGCCGGTGCGCGAGACCACGACGGGGACGCCGTCGTAGCCCCCGATGCGCCCGACGAGGAAGCGGAACCACTTCAGCTCGTCGAGCGGGGGCTGCGTCGGGGGCGTCCAGATGATCTGCTGCATGATCGCGCGGCTCTCGGGCCCCTGGACCGCGAGGTTGTGCAGCTGATCGGTCGAGGGCTTGACGAAGGCCTTCAGCGCGAGGCGCTCGGCCAGCTCCTTGAGCCAGACGCCGTCGTAGGGGTCGCCGCCGACGAAGCGGAAGTTGTCCTCGCCGAGGCGGAAGACGGTGGCGTCGTCGATCATCCCTCCGGTCTCGTTGCACAATGCCGTGTAGACCACGTGGCCGACCGCCAGCCGGCGCGCGTCGCGCGTGATCGCGCGCTGGATCAGCGTCTCGGCGTCGGGGCCGAGGACCTCCCACTTGCGCAGGGGGGAGAGATCCATGACGACCGCCTTCTCGCGGCAGGCCCAGTACTCGGCGATGGCGCCCTCGTTGTTGTAGCAATGGGGCAGCCAGTAGCCGCGGTACTCCACGAAGCTCTCGGTCAGCGCGCTCGTGCGCGGATGGAAGGTGGTCTCCTTGGTCAGCACGGGCTCTGCCTCCGGGGTGACGCGATGGGCGATCGCCGCCGAGAAGCGGTTCTCAGGCGAGTACACGCGCACGTGGACGTCGGTGAGCTCCCAACCGTTGGCCGGGTCGATGTCGTCCGGGCACGCCGACGAGGCGCAGACCAGGTCGGTCATCGCCCGCAGCAGCACGTAGTCGCCGGGGCGCGACCAGGGCTCGTCGAAGAAGAGGACGTTGCTCGCGTCGAACCCGGTGTTGTAGAAGAAGTTGAGCGCCTCCCATCCCTTGCGCTCGGCGATGCCGTAGGGCGTGACCTGGCCGTTGAAGTTCGCCGTGCAGTTGATGTGGCCCGGATAGCCCATGTCCTCGTAGTACTTCGAGGTGCAGGCCAGCGCGAAGGTGTCGTGACGCCCGACGGTGTCGCGCACGACCTCGACGAGCGGGTCCATGTCGACGTCGTAGAACTTGCCCTGAAGGCCCGGGCTCGGATAGGCCTGGCCCATCAGCGTGCGGGTCGTGGCGCCGTCGAGGCCGCGCTCGAGCCCCTTCTCGAGCTTGGCGCGATGGAAGGCCAGGAAGTCCGAGCACTGGCGCCCCTGGACGTCGATGACCTGGATGTACTCGCCCCGGCGCACCTCGTAGGCGAGCGCGCTCGCGAGGTCGACGCGGAAGTCGAGGCGCGGCTCGGCCAGCGGCGGCGGCAGCTCCACGTCGGTCGCGGGCCGCGGCGCGGCGCGGCGGATCTCGATGACGAGCGCCGACGCCGGCGGATCGCCGTCCACCACGCGGCCTCCGGGCGCCGCCACGATGACCAGCGCGTCGCGCTGGGCGAGGAAGGCCTCCGAGGCGCCGGGCGGGCTGTCGCGGCCGAAGAGCAGCAGCGCCTTCGCGTCATGCGGGGCCAGCCCGCGCGCGTGCAGGACGGCCAGGAAGGCGTCGTCGGCTCCGCTGCGCACGAGCTCGCGCAGCGCACCGGCCGGCGCGTCGGCGCTGGCACCCAGGGCGCCGGGATCGTGGCGCCCGTCGGGCGCGAGGACGGTCAGCTCGGCCGGCTGCCCGCCCTCGACGTCGATCACCGTCATGCGGTCGTCGCCGCGCAGCTCGACGACGGTGGCCGAGCCGGGCCTGACCCACCAGGTCTCCAGGCTCGGATCGGCCGGCCTACGCCCGGCGACGAGCGGTCGACTGCCGGTCTCGATCGCCATGGGCAGGAAGGCTAGATGACTGATTCCGCGGCCCGCGCGGCCAGATGGCCGTGCACCGTGGATGCCGGGCGACGCGGGCCGAAGGGGGACAGTGGCAGAGCGGGCACCGACGGCCGGAGGCCGTTGGTCGGTGACCTCTTCGGACCGTGGCGATCCGGCGCCGCGGGGCGCGGACAGATGGTCGTGGGCGTCGTGGAATCAGTCATCTAGGCCTTTCCGGCGGGCTCGCGCGCCTCGTCCTTGTCCGCCTGGTCGGCGAGCTGCTTGGCGAGTTCGCGCTTGGCCGCGGCGTCGAGCTTCTTGATCTCGTTCTCGACCACGCGGCGGTTGTACGTCTGGTTCCAGTAGTCGAGCGACTCGAAGCCCAGCAGCACCGCCTTGCCGACGAACTGGCGCAGCACCTCGTTGGTCGGGCCCATGACCCAGCCGGCCTTGGCGTCACGCAGGTAGCGCTCGATCTCCATGTCGCGCTTGTAGCCCGACCCGCCGCAGGCGTGGAGCATCTTGTCCACCACATGGGCGGTGTTCTTGGCGGCCTCGAACTTGATCTGCCAGGCCCAGTGCAGGTAATCGGCGCGCGCCGTCTCGCCGGGCTTGAGCTCTCGCCGGTTGTCGTCGGTGGCGCGGTCCATCGCCTGCGCGACCGAGAAGACGAACAGGCGCGAGGCGTTGGTGTCCATCACGGCCTCGCCGACGTAGTCCTGGATCGTCGGGTAGTCGGCCACGCGCATGCCGACGTCGACGTGGCGCTTGCGGGTGGTGTGGCGCTTGGCGATGTCGATCGCGCCCATCGCGATGCCGTTCCACACCGACGAGGAGCCGATGAGGAACCACGGGTCGACGGCCTCGTCGTTGGAGGCGGCGCCGTCGCCGATCGGCCCGACGATCTGGTCGCCGGGGATCTCGATGTTGTCGACCTCGATCGGGCCCGACTGGTTGCCGCGCAGGCCCAGCGCGTCCCACAAGGAGGGCTGGGACTTGACGTGCTCGCCGTCGATGACGAAGACGGACAGGTCGTCGTAGCCCTTGAAGTCGGGGCTCGTGGTCTGCACGACGTAGAAGTCCGCGAAGCCGCCCGACGTGGTCCACGACGCCTTCTTGCGCACCTTGAAGCCGCCGTTGGCGCGCTCGGCGCCCGACGAGAACGGGTACCAGAAGTGCGAGCCGGTCTCCGGGTCCGAGTACGACAGCGTGCCGATCTTGCACTCGTTGAGGGGGCGGATGTACTTGTCGACGAGCTCTGGCGTCGGGCGCAGCATGATCGTGGCCACGGCGCCGGTGTGCATGACGTAGCACATGGCCGTCGACGCGCAGCCGTAGCGCGCCAGCGTCTCGCAGGTCATGCAGAAGGCGACGTGGTTCTCGCCCAGGCCGCCGTACTCCTCGGGCACGATGAGCGACAGGAAGCCGTTCTCGGCCAGGATCTCGAAGTTGCGCCGCGGGAAGAGCAGCTCGTCATCCGAGCGCTTGGCGTTGGCACGCAGCTCCTGCTCGCAGAGCTCGATGAGCTTCGTCCGCAGCTCCTGCTGGCGTTCCGTGAGGACCCAGTCGGGGTCCCAGTCGTATCCGAGCCCCCAGAAGGGCTCTCCTCCCCACGCCTTATCCGCCATCGCCTCTCCTCGGTCGGGGGATCGATCGTACAAACTTGTACAGAGCAACTTCTACCGCTCCCAGACTCGCCTGTCCATCCCGTGCGAGGTGAACGACGCATGGCACGCCGCCGTTGACGCTGTCCGGGGGGCGTGGTAGAAGACGCTCTGCCCGGCCGTGTACCAATTGGTACGAGCCTGCTGGGCGTCCCGTCGAGAGCGAGGGCCAATGGCGTATGCCGAGGTAGAGGAGAGACAGCTACTCAAGGCGATGACATGGTGGGACGGGTTCGTCGTCGCGCTCGCGAACCCGGGCTTCCTGATCGCCGCGTTGGGCTCGTCGATCGGTGCGTTGGGGACGACGGGCGCGTTCGTGCTCTGGACCGTGTCGATCGTCTTCGGCGCGCTGCAGAACAACATCCATGCCGAGTTGGCGTGCATGTTCCCCAACAAGTCCGGCGGCATCGCCCTCTACGCGCACGAGGCGTGGCGCAAGTACCTCACCTTCATCGGCCCTGTGGCGACGTTCGGCTACTGGATCGGGTGGTCGGTCGTCCTGTCGATCAACGGCCTCGTCGCCGGCACGCTGATCCAGGCCGAGTGGTTCTCGAAGAACACGTGGACCAAGAGCGGCGCGGGCTTCGACCTGTCGCTGCCGATCGTGATCGGCATCGGCCTGATCGTGCTCGTCTGGCTCTTCAACATCTACGGCGTGCGGCCGGCCGTGTGGTTCGGCTACGTGACCGGCGCCCTGCTGTGCGTCCCCGCGTTCGTGCTCATGTTCCTGCCCTACGTCACCGGTGACTGGCACAGCGCGAACATGCAGTGGAACATCGGCGCGGGCGGCGGCATCCCGCTCGTGCTCACGTGGCTGTACTTCATGTGCTGGTCCTCGTACGGCATCGAGGTCGTCGCCACGTTCGCGCCCGAGTACCACGACACGGAGCGCGACACGCCGAAGGCCCTGCGCTCAGCGGCGCTCTTCTCCGTCGCGGTCTACGCCCTGCTGCCGCTCGGCCTGGGCGGCACGCTCGGCACGAAGGCGGTCGCCGACGACGCGACCTTCATCGCCTTCTACACCCAGGCCTTCGACAAGATCGTGGGCCACGGGCTGACCAACGTGATGATCGCCTGCATCGTCGGCGGTCTCGTGCTGTCGATGAACACGGCGACCATGGACGGCTCGCGCGCGCTCTACGGCATCTCGAAGGACGGGATGACGATCCGCGAGCTCGGAGTGCTCAACCGGTTCCGCGTCCCCGGGCGCGCGATGACGATCGACGCGATCCTCAACATCTTCCTGATCACCTACTTCACCGGAGTGCTGTCGATCCTCGCGGTGAGCAACATCGGCTACGTGTTCGCCACATGCTGCGCGCTCGCCGGCTTCCTGCTGCTGCGCAAGGACCGGCCGAACTGGCCGCGCCCGATCCGCTTGCCCGACATCTGGGTGCCGATCGCCAGCGTGCTGCTGGCGATCAACGTCGTCCTCCTCATCGCCGGCGGCTTCCTGTACTCGGGCGGCTTCCTCGGCATCACGGGCTACGGCTATGGCTGGGACAAGACCCGCACGGGCCTGATCGTCCTCGTCGCGGCCTTCCTGCTCTACGTCTACCGGCACGTGGTCCAGGACAAGATCCCGCTGCGGCTGCGCGAGGAGGTCCCGCAGACGCCGGAGGACCTCTTGGTCCATCCCGAGCTGGCTCCCGCGGGCGTGGGCGACCCGGACGACCTCATCGCGACGGCCGGGCCCGCGCCGCCGCCGACGTCGCCTTCGTCCTGATCGCGCTGCGCCCGCCTACTGCGGGCGCAGCTCCCAGCGGGGCAGGTGGGCGATGGCCTGCCGGTAGCGCCGTCGGTGGACGGGCCGCACGAAGACGAACCAGATCATCATCGCCATCGGCAGCAGCACGAACACGTTGAAGATGTTGCCGGTGAGCGTGAAGAAGATCGCCAGCGCGGCGACGACCATGCCGAGGGCGATCGGCACCATGCGGAAGCGCCACTGGAGCCGCCGGATGGCCTCGTACTGCTCGGCCGGGATCTGGCGCGTGTCCCAGCGCTTGCCGCAGCGCTCGCACCGCCACTCCTCCCCGTAGCGCAGGTCGCGCTTGGAGCCGCACTCGCAGGTGACCGCGATCGGCGGGCCGCGCAGGACCGTGCCCGGCTGCTCGCGGCCGAGGCGCTCGCGCGGCCTTACGTCCACGGGTAGGGCCCCTTGGAGGCCGCGTGCGTCGCGCCCTGCGCGAAGCGGCCGAGGCGGAAGGCGTCCAGGAGCGGCTCGCCGTCGTCGAGGATGTCGTCGGCCGCGAGCCGGCCGATGGCCAGCGTCTTGAAGCCATGGCCGGAGTCGACGATCGCGTAGACGTTGGGAAGGACCCAGTCGCACACGGGGTAATTGTCGGGTGTGTGGGGGACGATGCCGCCGTTGGCGGTCACGCTCCAGTCGTCCGAGCGCCCGCGGAAGCGCCGCAGCGCCCTGGCCAGCCCCGAGGTGAGGAACTCCGCGAAGGCCGGCTCGGCCACGTGCGCGGGGTTGCCCCAGCCGTACGGGTCGAGCTCGGGATCGTCCAGGAAGACCGGCAGGCCGCCCCCCGCGATCGAGCTGCTGCCGCGGAAGTAGATCCCCCAGGGGCCGTCGACCAGGACGCGGTTGTCGCGATCGGAGCGCAGCGGCTCCTCCTGGTCGAGGTGCACGACCGGCGGCTCGGCGCCTGCGCCGCTCAGGCCCACGCCGCGCAGCTGGAACTCGCCCTCCTGGGCCTTCATGTAGGAGACCAACGGGCGTGGCTTGCCGCCCACCTCGACCTCCGGGCTCAGGCCGAGCATCCTCCAGACGCCCGCGATCCACGGTCCCGGTGCGACGATCACCGTCTCGCACGGCACGCGGCCCTCGCTCGTCGCCACGGCTCGCCCGTCGCGCTCGAAGCCGACGACCTCCACGCCCTCGCGGATCTCGGCGCCGGCCGCGCGCGCCCGGTGGGCGAGGTGGCGCACCGTCTGCATCGCGTCCGCCCAGCCTCCGCGGCGCTCGTGCAGCACGGCTTCGACCGGGGCGTCCCAGTCGGCCCAGGTCCACGACAGGTACTCGCGGCAGCGCTCCGCGCCAAGCACGAGCTCTGACTCGTACCCGGCGCGCTCGTGCTGCTCGCGGATGGCGACGAGGTCGTCGACCTGGCGCTCCGGCACCGCTGCGAGGTAGCCGACCTGCCGGAACCCGTAAGCCTCGGGCTCGGCCTCGAACATCTCCACCGACAGCCGCACGAGCTCGGTGATCGCCTCGGCCCGGTAGTAGTTGCGGACGATCCCTCCCGCGATCCCCGAGGCGCCGGCGCCCGGGCGCGCCTTGTCGAGCACGACCACGTCAGCGCCGCGCTCGGCGAGGCGCCAGGCGACCGAGAGGCCGTTGACCCCGCCGCCGACGACGACGTGGGACGGCATCAGCTCCAGGGATACGGGCTGTTCGACACCGGGTGCAGGTCGCCGGTGGCGAAGCGCTCGTAGCGGAAGGGGTGCAGCAGCGCGGAGTGCTCGCCCTGCAGCACGCGGGCGATCTCGCGGCCCACCGCGATCATCTTGTAGCCGTGGTTGGAGTCGGCCGCGACGAAGACGTTCGGGCGCATGTAGTCGAAGACGGGGAAGTTGTCGGCCGTGAAGGCGCCCACGCCGCCCGAGCGCGTCTGGCGGTAGCGCGGTCGCGAGCCCTCGAAGCGCTCCATGCAGTGCGAGAGCGCCGCGCAGAAGAGGTCGGGGAACTCCGGCTCGACCGTGCCCGTCGGATAGGGGTCGAGCGCGAACTCGTGTCCCTTCGGCAGCGGTGAGGCGCCGCCCTGGACGCTGTGCTTGTCCTGCTTGTAGTAGATGCCCCACTGCTCGTCGGTGATGAGCCGCCCGTCGTCGTCGTGCAGCGGCGCGTGGCTGTCGACGTGGACGACCGGGGGCAGGGCGCCGTCGTTGGTGACGAAGATCGCCGGATCGACGCCGATCTCGCCCTCCTGGAGGTACCAGTAGGTCCACATCTCGCGCTCGGAGCCCGCGACCTCCAGGCGCCGCGGCAGGCCGAGCATCTCCCACAGCACCGGGATCCAGGGCCCCACAGCGACGATGACCTGCTCGACCGCGATCGCCCCGGCCGAGGTCTGCACGTGCGTCACCGCGCCCGAGCCGTCGAGGTCGAACCCGGTGACCTCGACGCCCTCCTCGATCTCCGCGCCGGCGGCGCGCGCCTTGGAGGCCAGGCCGAGCATGGAGTCGCGGTTGTAGGCGAACCCGCCCGCCCGCTCGTGCAGGCAGACGCTCAGCCCCGGCGCCCGCCAGTCCCCGAACAGCGAGCGCATGTGCGCCGCCACCTCGGCCTCGCCGAGGATGAGCTGCGACGGATAGCCGATCTGCTGCTGGCGCTCGTGGACCGTCGTGAGGTCGTCGACCTGGGCCCCGTCGCCCAGGGCGATGTAGCCCGAGCCGTGATACGCGAAGGTCTCGGGGTCGGACTCCCAGATCTCCACGCAGGCGGCCATGAGCTCGGACATCGCCGGCTGGAAGTAGTTGTTGCGCACGACGCCGCAAGCGATGCCGGAGGCTCCGGCGGCCACGCCGGTCTTGTCGACGACGAGGACGTCCTCGCCCTGCTGGGCGAGGTGCCACGCCGTGGAGAGCCCGTGGACTCCCGCTCCGATGACGAGATGGCCGGTCGCGCGCATCTCAGTGGGCCGGCGCCTCCCAGCCCTCGAGCACGCCCGGCCGCCAGTCCTCGCCGACGGTCCGCGAGCCCTCGACCCAGGGGCCGAGCTCGGGCTGGGGGAACTTGCAGTGGGTCTCCTTGAGCCGGATGCCGTAGGAGTTGCCCGCCTGCAGATGCGCGATCAGGACCTTGCGGGCGATCTCGTGCTCGCGCCCTTCGGGGATCGCGAAGTAGATCTTCAGGAAGGCGTTGGAGTAGCGGTCGAACACCGCCGGCGTCCCCTCTTCCTGCAGGAGCTCGATGTCCTCGAGCCAGTTGATGTCCTGCCCGGGCGTGGCGGCCTCGAGGTCGATGTCCTCGACGAGGCCGATGTCCTCCTGGTAGGGGAAGCGCTGCCCGGAGAGCTCCTCCGCGTCGAGGGCGACGATCTTGCGCGGCTCGCTCACGGCTCCACCGCCTCGCGCTCGGGGAGCCGGTCGATGGGGTTCTCCAGATAGCGGTCGAGCATCGTCTTGATCTCGTCGAGCGCGCGCTCCTCGGACACGCCGGGGATGTAGCTCGTGCCGGCGAGCGGGACGCGGGCCATGGCCGCGGCCTCGGTGGTGAGGGCGGCGAGGTCCTCGGGCTCGAGGCTGTGCACGTTGGTCTTGCCGCACGCGCGCGCCAGCATCTGCACCTCGAGCGTCATCGTGTGCAGGAAGTTGTAGACGCGGTGGGCGGCCTCCTCCACGTGCAGTCGCTTGCGCAGCTCGGGGTCCTGCGTGGTGATGCCGACCGGGCAGCGGCCCGTGTGGCAGTGGTAGCAGCGGCCGGCCGCGACGCCGACGGTGCCCTCGTAGTCGGTGACGCCCGGGATCTCCTTGTTGCAGTTGAGCGCCATGAGCGCGGAGTGGCCGATCGCCACCGCGGTGGCCCCCAGCGCCAGGCACTTGGCGACGTCGCCGCCGTTGCGGATGCCACCGGCCACCACGAGGTCGATCTCGTCGGCCAGCCCCACGTCCTCGAGCGCGCGCCGCGCCTCGGGGATGGCGGCCATCAGCGGGATGCCGGTCTCCTCGGTCGCCAGGTGTGGCCCCGCGCCGGTGCTGCCCTCGGCGCCGTCGAGGTAGATGACGTCCGGACCGCACTTGGCCGCCATGCGCACGTCGTCGTACACGCGCGCGGCGCCCAGCTTGAGCTGGATCGGCACCTCGTAGTTCGTCGCCTCGCGCGTCTCCTGGACCTTCAGCGAGAGGTCGTCGGGGCCGAGCCAGTCGGGGTGGCGCGCCGGGGAGCGCTGGTCGATGCCGGGCGGCAGACTGCGCATCTCCGCGACCTGCTCGGTCACCTTCTGGCCCATCAGGTGGCCGCCGAGCCCGACCTTGCAGCCCTGGCCGATGAAGAACTCGATCCCGTCGGCCAGCATCAGATGGTGCGGGTTGAAGCCGTACCGGCTCTGGATGATCTGGTAGTACCACTTGGTCGAGAGGTCGCGCTCGGGCGGGGTCATCCCGCCCTCACCGGAGCACGTCGCCGTCCCGGCCATCGAGGCGCCCTTGGCCAGCGCCATCTTCGCCTCCAGGGAGAGCGCGCCGAAGCTCATGCCCGTGATGTAGATCGGGATGTCGAGCTCGAGCGGCTTCTTCGCGAACCGCGCCCCGAGCACGGTCTTCGTCTCGCACTTCTCGCGGTAGCCCTCGATGACGAAGCGGGTCAGGGTCCCGGGCAGGAAGATGAGCTCGTCCCAGTGCGGGATCTTCTTGAACATCGAGAAGCCGCGCATCCGGTAGCGGCCGAGCTCGGCCTTCATGTGGATGTCGTCGATGACCTCCGGCGTGAAGATCTGGCTGCGCCCGAGGACCGTGCGCTGAGAAGGAGCGTTCTCGTCGGGGGTCACAGGACCAGCTTCCTCTCGGAGGGCTCGAGGCTGTCGTAGTTGTAGAGCTTCTTGCCGCACACGAACTTCTGCAGTTCGGGGGGCGCGCCGAGGCCGTAGATGCGGAACTTGCGCTCGACGAGCTCCGTGTCGGCGTCGGTCCACTCGCCCTCGACGCAGTCGATGCCCAGCGCCGCGACCTTGCCGCCCACGTAGATCGTGCCGTCGTACATCGAGTCGCCGAGGCCGGGGCCCACGTCGCCGCAGATGATCTGGCGCCCGCGCTGCATCATGAAGCCCGTCATCGAGCCGGCGTCGCCGAGCACGAGGATGGTCCCGCCCTTCTGGTCGATCCCTGTGCGCGCGCCGACCTGGCCCTTGACGACGAGATCGCCGCCGCGCAGCGCGGCCCCCGCGAGCGAGCCGGCGTTGCTCTCGACGACGACCACCCCCGACATCATGTTCTCGGCCACCGACCAGCCCACGCGGCCATTGATCTGGACCTCGGGCCCGTCGATCAGGCCGCAGCCGAAGTAGCCGAGGCTGCCCTCGAAGGTGATCCGGCAGCGCGTGAGGATGCCGGCGGCGAGCGAGTGGCGGGCGCTGGGGTTGAGGATCGTGACGTCCTTGACGCCCTGCTCGTAGACCAGCCAGCGCAGCTCGGCGTTGATCTTGCGCGTCGACAGCTCGCGCGCGTCGAGCACGGCACGCTCGCCGTCGATCTCGGCGATCTTGGGAACGCTGCCGTCGAGCTCGACGAGCCCGCGGGCGTCGTAGGTCGCGCTCAGGCTGTCCACACCATCACCGCGCCCTCGTAGGGGTCGTAGGTCTCGATCTCGCGGTCGACGACCTTGCGGATGGCGATCTCCTCGGAGGCCAGGGCGACGATCTCGTCGGACTCGTAGAGCACGAGCGGCTTGGCGCCGAGCTCGTCCTTGGCCACGCCGAGCGCGTCCTCGGTGACGCAGATGTAGGTGAACACGCCGTCGAGCTCGCGCAGGCTGCGGCGCATCGCGTCCTCCAGCGAGTCGCCCTGGGTCAGCCGCTCGGCCAGGTAGACGGCGATGATCTCCGAGTCGCACTCCGACTGGAATCGGTGGCCGGCGCGCTCCAGGCGCCGCCGCCACTGGTGGTAGTTCGTGAGCTGGCCGTTGTGGACGACGGCCACATCGGGGAAGGGGTAGGCCCAGTAGGGGTGGGCGTTGGCGATGTCCACGTCGGACTCGGTCGCCATCCGCGCGTGCCCGATCGCGTGGGTGCCCACGAAGCCGTTCAGGCCGTAGTCGGCCGCCACGGTCTCGGCGTCGCCGAGGTCCTTGACGATCTCCAGCGAGCGCCCCAGCGAGAGCACCTCGGCGCCGCGCACGTCCTCGATGTAGTCGGCGAGCTCCTTGAGGTCGCCGTCGTGGTCGAAGGTGACGGTCATCGCGTGCTCGGAGCTGGCGTCGATCGAGCCGACGCGCGCGCCGAGCGAGCCGAGACGGGCCTCGATCTGCCCGCGCTGGCGGCGCAGGCGGTCGGTGAACTCGAAGTCCTGGTGCCCGTTGGCCTCCGACAGCTTCACGTGCATGACGTAGCCGTCGGCGTCGGGGCGGTAGAGCGCGTAGCCCGTCGAGTCCGGCCCCCGGTGCTTCATGGCCTGGAGCATGCGCGTCATGTCGCGCCCGATGTCGTGGCGCTCCTCGCCGTCGCGGTAGATGATCCCGGCGATCCCGCACATGGCTAGGGGAGCACCTCGAGGTACTCGTCGCGCTCCCAGTCGGTCACGGCGGCGAGGTAGCGCTCCCATTCGTCGCGCTTGTAGTGGTGGAACACCTGCCACAGGCGCCCGGGCATCGCGCCGTCGCGGATGACCTCGTCGTTGCCGAGCGCGACGAGCGCGTCGCCCAGGCTGTCGGGCACGCGCTCGAGCGGCTGCTTGCCGTTGGACTCCTGGAGCAGGTCGTAGGTGTTGGCGCTCTGGGGCTCGCCGGGGTCGAGCTCGCGCTTGATCCCGTCCAGGCCGGCGACCAGCAGGGCCGCCACGGTGAGGAAGGGGTTGCACGACGAGTCCACGCCGCGGTACTCGAAGCGCCCGCCGGAGGCGACGCGCACGGTGCAGGTGCGGTTCTGCCAGCCCCAGTTCTTGTACACCGGAGCCCAGAAGCCGACGTCCCACATCCGGCAGTAGGAGTTCACCGTCGGGTTGCCGACGCACATCAGCGCCCCGAAGTGGTCGAGCATGCCGCCCAGGAAGGAGCGGGCGATGTCCGAGAGCTGGGCGGGGCCGTCCGGGTCGTGGAAGACGTTGTTGCCCTCGTCGTCGACGAGCGTGAAGTGGTGGTGGTGGCCGTTGGCCGAGACGCCCGTGAACGGCTTGGGCATGAAGCTCGGCAGCAGGCCGTGCTTGCGCCCGACCGCCGCGCAGAGCTGGCGGTAGGTCGTGATGTTGTCGGCGGTCTTGACCGGCCGGTCGAAGCGGAAGTTCAGCTCGAGCTGTCCGGGGGCGTCCTCGTGGTCGCCGTAGCTCATGTCGAGGCCGAGCGCCTGGCCGTACTCGACCACGTCGAGCAGGACCGGACGAAGCTCCTCGAACTGGTGGATGTGGTAGCAGTAGGGCTTCGTCACGCCCTCGGCGGACGAGCCGTCCTCGGAGCGCCGCAGCCACATCATCTCCGGCTCGATGCCGATGAGGAAGCTGTAGCCCAGCTCGCGCTCGAACTCGGCGACGACGCGCTTGAGGTTCTGGCGCGGGTCGGCGTCCATCAGCTCGCCGGTCTCGGTGTCGTAGCAATCGCAGTACACGCGCGCGACGCGCGGATCCCAGGGCAGCTGGGCGAAGGTGTCGAGATCGGCGATCGCCGCGAGCTCGGACTCCTCGGGTCCGAAGCCGATGTAGTTGCCCGCGCGGTCGGTGAAGAGATTGGCGGTGGCGCCGTACACGAGCTGGTAGCCCTTCTCGGCGACCTGCGGGAAGAACGACGAGACGACGCCCTTGCCCATGACCCGGCCGGTGACCGAGACCTGCTGGAAGAAGACGTACTTGATCCCCTGGCTCTCGATCCGGCGCGTGATCTCCTCGATCCGCTCGCGCCGGCCGGGCTGGTTGCGCGCCTCCTCGAGCGTGGCCGGGGGAGGCGCTGTCTTCGGCGTCTCGAGAACGGTCTTGACGGTGCCGCCGAAGCTCAGCGGAGCCTGCGGGTCGACGGCAACGCTTCCCTCGTAACGGTCGGTCATGCGCACTCTCCGGGTGTCGATGGGGTGCGAATCCAGCGCGGGCGAACGCGGCCCGACTATATCTGGATTGGTCAAATTGGTCTATTCGCGCGAGCGGCGACCGATCGCCGGCACCGGCGGCGCTTCCTCCAGCCAGCGCACGACGTGCAGGTCGAGGCTGCGAGGCAGGAAGGTGTCGACGGAATGCTCGAGTGGAGCTCCCTCGGCGGTGCAGGTCACGTGCTCGATCTCGAGCGCCGCGGTGGTGTCGGTGACGCCGAGCGCCCGGCCGACCGGGTCGCGCTCCGTGAGGACTCGGGCCATGATGTGCGAGCGGTTGTAGGCCACCGGCACGCCCTGCTTGAGCAGGACGTCGAGGACCATCTGACCGCGCTCCAGGGCGTGGCGGAGCTTGGCGGGCGCCGGCAGCGGGATGCGCGGATGGACGACGTCGCGCATGTGGGCGGCGGGCCCGCCGTCCATGACCACCACGCGGGTGATGGTCGTGGCCAGGGTCTCGGGCTCGAGCTCGAAGAGCGGCGCGTGCTCGGAGCCGAGCGGCAGCCGCTCGATGTCCAGCTGTCCCAGCTCGAGCCGGACGCCGCGCTGGCGGGCCAGCTCGTTGTAGGAGACGAGCTTCTCCAGGCCCTCGTCCAGGGTCCACGACGTCGCCTGCCCGACGAAGGTGCCGCTGCCCTGGCGGCGCACGATCTCCCCGCTCTCCTCGAGTCGGCGCAACGCGGTGCGCAGCGTGCCGCGCGAGATGCCCAGCCGGGCCGAGAGCTCCTGCTCAGGCGGCAGGCGCTCGCCGGAGCGGTGACGACCGGTCGCAAGCCAGCGCCGCAGCGCGTCCTCCGCGACGTCCACGAGCGAGGTCCTGACCTCACGAGGCGCTGCCGTACCGGAAGAGGACCCGTTCGTCATGGACGAGCAGATGGTAGTCGCGCCCGTCCAGCGCCCTGTGGCGCTTGCGCGCGGGCGGCGGCCGGCCGGCTCTCGTGCCGGCCGGCCGCGCCCGGCGGACCTAGGGCTGCGGCTTCTGGCGCGGCGGCAGCTTGAACGTGCTGCTCACCGAGTCGCGCACGGTCTCCGGCGGGACCGTGATCGTGTCGGCGAGATAGCCGGCGAGCTGCGTGCCGGGGTCGCCCTGGATGGTGCGCGTGCGCTGGTAGGTCAAAAACGGCAGCGTCACCGAGCCGCCGACGACCTTCACCGTGTCGAACAGCGGCGTGTGGATCCACCAGTCCTCGTTGGCGTCGGTCACGCGCACCGCGATCCGGTGGCCGGCCGCGAGCTTCCAATCGGCCGACCACAGGTCGAGCGTCTTCTCGCCGCTCGAGCGGGCGAGGAAGCCCTGGCGCGTGATCAGCGGCCCGATGCCGTACTGGTCGAGGTCGTAGACGTCGACCACGAGGTTGGCGTTGGGCCTGGTGGTGGCCACGTCCACGATCGCCCTGCCCGATCCGGACAGGTGGGCGGCGTAGGGCAGCGCCGGCGAGATCGTCCACACGCCGTCGGTGTCGCTTGTGCCCGTGGCCGAGCCCGAGCCGTCGTCCGTGTAGCTGCCGGCGCGTAGCGGGCTCGTGTAGCCCTTGGCGTCGACGGGCGGCCACGACTGCTCGGCGCGCCACTTGCCGTCGTTGGTCTGCACGGCGATCTGCGGATCCTGGACGGTGGGTGCCACGCCCTTCAGGAACCGGTCGTAGAAGCGCATGACCTCGTCGAAGAAGCCCGCGCGTCCCATCTTCAGGCGGCCGTTGTCGTCGGTCTCGTTGCCGCGCACGTGCTCCCACGGGCCGAGCCACGCGCGCTCGTAGCCGCCGTGGCTGGCCAGGTACTGCGCCGTGCCGTCGGAGACCGTGTTGTTCTCGGTCAGGCCCTGCGTGAGGAACAGCGGCACCGTGGACCCCGCGGCGCCCGGGATGAGGTTGCGCTCACGCCAGTACGCCGAGTAGTGGTCGTCGTTGGCGCTCTGGTCGGTGAGGTTGAGCACCGGGCAGCCGGGGCGCTGGGTGTCGTTCAGGCCCGTGGCGTTGTAGTTGGGGTCGTCGAGCGCCGGGCCGGGGGTCAGGTCGATGAGGTCGTACAGCGCGGGCGTGGCCACCGAGTTGAGCCGGCGGATGCCGTCGCCGTACAGGTAGCGATAGAGGTCGTACACCGGCTCCTGGGCCACGACCGCCTTCAGGCCGGACGGATGGTGGTCGACGCCGATGAGCCCGGTGACGGCGTCATAGGACTTGCCGTACATGCCCACCGCGCCGGTCGACCACGGCTGCGCGGCGGCCCACTGGACGGCGTTGACGACGTCCGCCTGCTCGCCGGGGCCGGCCCAGTCCAGGCAGCCGGTCGAGCCGCCGAAGCCACGCAGGTCGACCATGACGTAGGTGTAGCCGCGCTCCATGAGCTTGGCGCCCTTGATGAAGTCGAGGAAGCGATCCGACGGGCCGGCGGGACCGACCGGGTCGTACGAGGCGTCCTCCACGGGCCCGGCGGGCCCGACCTGGCCGGAGTGGTTGAAGTACGGCCCGATCGACACGATCACCGGCGTCTTGGCATCGGCGGCCAGGTTGCTCGGGCGCAGGATGTCGGCGTGCAGCTGCACGCCGTCCGAGGACGGGATCGTGGCCTGCGTCCACGTCGCGCCGGGCGGCACGTCGGCCGCCCCGGCGGCAGCCGGCAGCACGCCGAGCGCGACCGCCGCAAGGCAGATCAACAGAAGCGGTTTCATGCAGCCTCCAAACGGCGGCCGTGTTCGTTCCTTGCGCTCCCCTGCGCCCGGCCGCGCCGGCCGGATGATGCCCCGGGGCGGCCGGCGTTATGCCCAGATCGTGGCGAGGACGACAGCGGCGACTCTGGGATCGCTCTGGATCAGCGCGCCCAACCCTGGCGCCCTGGCGCTCAGGCGATGTCGTTGACCAGCAGCGCGCCGGTCTCATATGCGGCATCACCGAGTGCGGTGTCCCAGGTTGCCAGCAGGACGTCCTTGGCCTCGATCGCCAGCGCAGATGCGAGATGGACGGCGTCATAGCCACGCAGGGCGTGCCGCGCGGCAAGGTCTCCGGCGTGCCGTGCGAGCGGCTCGTCGATGCCGAGGATGCGCAGCTCCGCGTAGATCTCCTCGAAGGCCTCGACGGCCAGGGCATGCGCGGGCTCGTCGATCCGGTCCGCTCGCCGAGCAGCCGCCAGTGCCGCGCGGGCCTCGGGGTAGACGAGCTGGCTCGAGACGAGTAGCTCGGCGCGATCCCAGAGCTCGGCGGCGAGATCGGAGCCGGGCTCCTGGAACACCAGCTTGACCAGCGCCGAGGTGTCGAGGTAGACGATCAGCGCCGTTGATCAGCGACGAGCTCTGAGACGGGCTTGGCCGCGGCGATCCGCTCATGCCGCCCGCGGCGCCGGCGGGGCCCCGTCGGCTCGCGCACCAGGCCGCGCGAGCGCAGATCGGCGAGCGCGTCGCGGTCGCCGACGGGCACCAGGCGCGCCACGTGCCGACCGCGCATCGTCACGACGATCTCGGCCCCGTTCTGGACCTGCTGGACGTAGCGGCTGAGGTGATCGTGAAGCTCCCGGACCCCGACCTCGGTCTTGAGGCGATCTGAATGTAGCGTCATGGAGGGTTATCGTACACGCTACATCGGTCGGAGCAGCGCAGCTCGGCGCAGAACGCAGAGACCCCCGCGTCAGCAGGGGTCTCTCGCATGCGCCGAAGAGGACTCGAACCTCCACCCGGGAATCCCCGGACAAGGCCCTCAACCTTGCGCGTCTACCAATTCCGCCACCGGCGCAGGTGGGATCGCCGGGGCCTCAGCGGCCGCCGGCGGGGGCCGAGTATAGCTCCGCTCCGGGGCGCGCTTCGGGCGCGCCGCGGTCACGCGGGCGCCGGCGCGGCGGCTCGCAGCGGACCGGTCGAAGTGGCGCGCACGAGCAGGTCGGCGAGCACGCCCCCGGCGCCGAGGGCCGCCATCGCGATGGCCGGCGAGGCCGCTTCGACCAGCGCGCCGGCCAGCGCGCTGCCGGCGGCGATGCCGACCGAGATGCCCGTCGCCGTCCAGGTGAAGGCCTCGGTCAGCGTGCCCGCGGGCGCGAGCTGGTCGAGCATGCCGTTGGCCGAGACGAAGGTCGGGGCGATGGTGGCGCCCGCGACGAGCAGGAGCAGCGCGAGCAGGACGGGGTCGCCGGACGTGCCCAGCACGGCGTGGGCGCCGCCCCAGCCCACCAGCGTGACGGCCAGGCGACGGCGCGCATCGGCGGCGGCGCCGAGCTGGCCGACGGCGAAGCCCGCGGCCATCGAGCCGACGCCCCAGACGCCCAGGAGCACGCCGGTCAGGTCGCGATGGCCGGTGCCGTCGAGCGCGGCCGGCACGACGACCTCGACGGCCCCGACCGAGAGCCCGCAGAGCACGAACACCGCGATCAGGACGCGCACGCCAGGACCGCGCAGGGCGCCGGTCAGGTCGCGCTCGCGGCCGATGTCGGGGCGCCAGCCGCGCGAGACCGGATGCGCGGAGAACAGGAGGTCGCCGACGAGCAGGAAGCCCGCGCAGGCGACCATCGCTGCCGCGGACGACCACGAGCCGATGCCGGCGACGATGGCCAGCGGGCCGCAGATGTAGACGATCTCGAGCAGCGCGCCCTCCAGCGAGTAGGCGGCGTGGCGCGCGTCGGCGCTGTCGAGCAGGACGGGCCAGAGCGCGCGCATGCACGCGCCCACCGGTGGTTGGGATGCGCCGGCGGCGGCCGCGGCCGCCAGGATCGCGCCCAGCGGCGCGCCGTCGGGCAGGATCGCGAGCAGGAGGATCGCGGCGGCCGCGCACGGCGCGCCGACGCGCAGCACGAGCGTCTGACCGCGCCGGTCCACCACCCGCGCGAGCGCGGGGTTCGACAGCCCGAGCGCGATCGCGTAGGCACCGGACGCCAGGCCGCCCTTGGCGTAGGAGCCGGTGATCTGCTGCGTGTGCAGCACGAGCAGCAGTCCGAGCGCGCCCATCGGCAGTCGCGCCACGCACGAGGCGACGAAGAGCGACAGGACCCGGGGCGTGCGCAGGACGGCGCGCATGCCGACAGGATGCCGGTCCCCGCGCGCGGGCGCGAGACGGTTTGGCCGTGGCCGGATCGACGATGCTCAGAGCAGCGACAGGGCGCCGGCCTCGAGCGCGAGCAGCGCGCGCTTGGACGCGAGCCCGCCGGCGTAGCCGGTGAGCGACCCGTCGCTGCCGATGACGCGGTGGCACGGGCACACGATCGCGAGCGGGTTGCGGGCGTTCGCGAGGCCGACGGCGCGGGCCTTGCCGGGGTGACCGATGCGCGCGGCGATGTCGGCGTAGCTGGCGGTCTCGCCGTACGGGATGCGCAGGAGCTCGGCCCAGACGAGCTGCTCGAAGGCGGTGCCGTGTGCCCGCATGGGGAGGTCGAAGGCGGTGCGCTGCCCGGCGAAGTACTCGCCGAGCTGGGCCGCGGCCGCGGCGAAGCGGGGGTCGTCGGAGACGTCGCCGGCGCCGAAGTCCACGCGCGTGAGGGCGCCGTCGTCGGCGACGGTCAGGCGCAGGGGGCCGATGGGGGAGGGGATCGTCGTGTGCATGTCCTTCATGACGCCGGCCCGCGCCGTGTCGTGAGATGGGGTTGCGTTCCGTCCAGGAACCGCGCTACCGTGTCGAACACGTGTTCGCTTCATCGCTGAGACCGAACCGCCGAGGAGCCCTCACATGGATCTGACCAAGCGCCAGCAGGAGATCTTCGACTACATCAAGCGCTACTCGGCGAAGTATGGCTATCCGCCGACCGTGCGCGACATCGGGAAGGCCGTGGGGCTCGCGTCCTCGTCGACGGTCCACGCCCACCTGGCCAACCTCGAGAAGCTCGGGCTGCTGCGCCGCGATCCGTCCAAGCCGCGCGCGATCGAGCTGCTCGACCGCGTCCGCGAGGACGTCGGCAGCGCCGTCGGCAGCGCGGTGGAGAGCGCCCTCGGCGTACTGCGCCCCGGGCTGCCGCTCGTCGGTCAGGTCGCGGCGGGCTCGCCGATCCTGGCCGAGGAGAACATCGAGGAGTACGTCCAGGTCCCGCCGATCGCAGGCGGCGACGACGGCGAGTTCATCCTGCGCGTCCGCGGCGAGTCGATGAAGAACGCCGGCATCCTCGGCGGCGACTTCGTCGTCGTGCGCCCGCAGGAGACCGCCACCGACGGCGAGATCATCGTCGCCCTGGTGGGCGAGGAGGCAACCGTCAAGCGCTTCTACCGCGAGTCCGACCACGTCCGCCTGCAGCCGGAGAACGAGACCATGGAGCCCATCCGCTCCAAGGAGGTCCGCATCCTCGGCCGGGTGGTGGGCGTATTCAGGAGCGTCACATGACCGCCGCACTCTCTCCGGGGCGTTTCGCCGCCCCTGACGCCACCCGCCTTGGCCGGTCCGTGCTCTCGCACTGTCCCGGCCCGGCGGTCGGCGTCAGGGACGACGATCCGCGCCGGAGACAGCACGGTGGAGTGCTCTTGGACGACGTGATCTTGGGGGCCTGGGCGGATCTGGCGGCCCATCACACCGTCAGCTGCCCGGTGTGCGCGGGATCGATGGCGCCGCGCTACGGCTCCGGCGCGCGGCCGGTCGGCGGTCGCTGCCGGCGCTGCGGCTCGACGCTGGGCTGAGCCGGGCCATTCCTACGACCTGGGGGCGGAAGCTGAGCGAGCGTCCTGAATGGTTACGACAACGACTCGGTCTTCTGACTCAAGGAACACGTAGACAAGCAACAGCCACCGCCACGGCCCGAGCACGAAGCGTAAGCCTTCCCACCTTCCGCCGAGCGCGGGTCCCATGAGCGGGAACCGCTGCAAGCCGCGCAGGGACCTCGCCACACGCGCGCGCGAATTGGCGGGCAGGGTGTGCGTGCGAATGAGCTCATCGAGATCCTCGATCGCGGCCGCGGCGAGCTCGACCGACGGCACGGCTACAGCTCGTCGAGCGACACCGTCTCGCCGCGGGTGGCCTGCTGAAGGCCGAGTTGTGCACGTTCGTAGGCACCCGGGATGCTGTCGAGGAGCTCAACGATGTTGCGTGCGTCGGGGTCCGCATCGTCGAGCGCGCTCGAGAGAAGCGAGCGGGCGATGGTGCCGGGCTGGACATGCATCCGATCGGCCAGCCGCGAGAGCTTCTCCGCCCGATCGTCATCCAGCGTGATGTTCAGCCGCTCCATCTGAGGCCAGTCTACACGGAACGACACGGCTCGTGTAGGGCCCATGCCGACAGGGTCGGTACTGCGACGACTTACGGCGGCCACGTTCCGCGGCACCAGCCCCGGGCTTGTGCTCCCATACTGACCGTGGCGGGAGTCTCGACAGCCCAACGCCGGCGCCTCTCCGAGGCGGAGACGGCGCGGGTGCTCGACGAGCTGCGCGACCTTCTTGGCGCTGACCGCGTCCTGACCGGGCGCGACGTGCGCGAGCAGCACGGGGTCGACGAGTCGTTTCACCCAGCTGCCGCCCCCGACGCCGTCGTCTATCCGACGAGCACCGACGAGGCCGCGGCGATCGTCGCCGTCTGCGCGCGCCACCGGGCGCCACTCGTGCCGTTCGGCGCCGGCACGTCGCTCGAAGGGCATGTCGCCGCGCTGCGCGGTGGCGTCAGCGTCGACATGCGCGAGATGAACCGGATCCTGCGCCTGTCGGTCGAGGACCTCGACGTCACCGTGCAGGCCGGCGTGACGCGCACCCAGCTCGACGCCGCACTGCGCCCCGAGGGAGTCTTCTTCCCGGTCGATCCCGGCGCCGACGCGACGCTCGGCGGCATGGTCTCGACCGGCGCCTCCGGCACCACGACCGTGCGCTACGGCGCCATGCGCGAGAACGTCCTCTCGCTCGTGGTGGTGACCGCGGACGGCGACGTGGTCCGCACGCGCTCCCGGGCGCGCAAGTCGTCGGCCGGCTACGACCTCACGCGCCTGTTCATCGGCGCGGAGGGGACGCTCGGACTCGTCTGCGAGGTCACGCTCCGTGTGCATCCGACGCCCGAGGCGATGTCCGCGGCCGTGTGCGGCTTTCCCAGGCTGCGCGACGCGGTCGATTGCGTGGTCGCGGTCTCCCAGCACGGGATCCCCGTGGCGCGCATCGAGCTCCTCGACGAGATGCTCATCGAGGCCATCAACCGCCACGACGACCTCGACCACCCGATCGCCCCGACGCTCTTCCTGGAGTTCCACGGAACGCCCGACGAGGTGCGGGCGCAGGCGGCCGAGACCGAACAGCTCGCCTCCGAGCACGGGGGCGAGGGCTTCCGCTGGGCCACCGACGAGAGCGAGCGCCGGCGGATGTGGGAGGCGCGCCACCGCGGCTACGCGGCGACCCAGGCGCTGCGCCCCGGATCGGCGGCGTTGGCGACCGACGCCTGCGTGCCGGTCTCCGGGCTCGTTGACACCATCCTCCAGACGCGCGCGGACCTCGACGAGCACGGCCTGACCGGCGCGATCCTCGGCCACGTGGGCGACGGCAACTTCCACGTGACCCTGCTGGTCGACGCCGACGACCCCGCCGACGTCGAGCGCGCGATGGCCTTCCACGATCGGCTCGTGCGCCGCGCCCTCGATCACGGCGGCACCTGCACCGGCGAGCACGGCGTCGGCTACGGCAAGGGCGCCTACCTGGAGCTCGAGCACGGCGAGGCCGCGGTGCGCATGATGCGCGCCATCAAGCACGCGCTCGACCCGCACGACATCTTCAATCCGGGCAAGGTAGCCGCTGCGGCGCCGCTTCCGGGCGACGAGTAGCCGGCCCACCCCCGGGGGCAGGGGATCGTGGCACGGCGCGGGGGTACGCCAGGCGTGTGTCGGCGCGAGACCGGATAGCCCACAGGGCCGAGCGCCTCGAGCTTCTGCTCGGCGGGCGGGCGCCCAGAGTGGTTCGTTGGCTGCCGGTCATCGGCGTCGCGCTGGGGATCGCGGTTGGCGCCGTCGTGTGGCTCGTCGTCGGTGCGGACGTCCTCTTCCTCCGCGAGGCGGTGCTGGCGCTCGGCGGCGTCCTCGGTCTGGTCGCGGGCCTGATGGAGCGAACGCGCGTCGGCCGCATGCTCTTGGCCGACCCGAACGTCGAGGTCCCTCCCGACCTACCCGCCGAGTTTCACCACGTGGTGCGGGGCTTCGACCATCGCGAGGACGCGATGGCACGGCGCGACCGCTTCTAGCCGGCGGTCCGGTCGCGCGCTACCCTGGATCGTGCAGGCTAGGCAGCCGCGGCGGGACAGACAGCCCGTCGAGGAAAGTCCGGACACCGCAGGGCAGGGTGGTCGGTGACACCGACCCGGGGAAACCCGCGGGAAAGTGCCACAGAAACACACCGCCGATGGCGGAGCCTCTCGAGAGCTCCGCACAGGCAAGGTTGAAATGGTGCGGTAAGAGCGCACCAGCGTCGCGGCGACGCGGCGGCTGGGCAAACCCCACCCGGTGCAAGGCCAAGCAGGACCGCTTGCAGGTGACCCGCCAAGGTCCAGGTCGGCCGCAGAGAGAGATGGCTGCCCACGACAGAATCCGGCTTATCGGCCTGATACGGAAAAGCCCCGCTCCGGCGGGGTTTTTCTATGCCTTGGCAAGCGGATGATTCGTGACGCACCCATGACGTGCGAGCGACAGCCGTTCAGACCGCCGCGTGCGCGAGCGCCGAGGGGCTGTGGCGGCTGACGATCGCGGGGGCCTCGTGGACGAGATCGTCGTCCTCGAGGGCTTCGACCATGAACATGGCGAAGTCCACGCGGCGCGTGATGTTGCTTTCGAGCACGGGGTCGCCCACGTGGCGGCTCCACACAGGCAGACCCTGGCTGTCGCCCTCCTCGAGGTCGCTGCCGCGCACGACGGTCCAGCGGGTGTCACTGGCGAAGATGCGCCGGCACGCCTCCACCTGATCGTCGAGGTCGGCGAAGCGGGCGAGGCGTGCCAGAGGCCCGCCGACCTTGACGAGCGCCTTGATGCGCCACGAATAGACGTCCTGGCCATCGCGGGTGATGTGCCACCCGCACGAGAAGACGAGGCGGGCTCCCGGCCCGGCGTAGTCGAGGACCGCCTGGGCCGTTCCCGTGGAGTACCCATGCACTCCCCGCGGGACGAGCACGACGAGCACGCCGCCGCAGCCCGCCACCGCCCGGCGGATGACCTCGCGGTCGTCGGTCGCGCCGGGAACGATGCTGATCCGTCCGTCGAAGTCGGCGAGCTTGCCCACGCTCTGCTCGCGGCACACGGCGACCACCTCGTGTCCGCGGTCCAGCGCGTGCTGGACCATGTACCTCCCGAGCTTCCCGGACGCACCGACGATGCAGATCCTCATGCGACCTCTTCCCATCCTCGATTCGTCCCCGCGGGCTCGACGACGCTGGAGGATCTGCCCCCCACCGGTTTCGCCGCCGATCCTGGCACGGGGCCGACGCGCGCTCCGGCATCGTGGCTGCGGCGAGCGGCTTCGAGACCCGCGTGCCAGCCCGGGGCGCGACCGTGCGCCGGCGGCAAGACGAGGTCTGTGGAGAGACCCGCGGTCGCAATGAGCCACGCGATCACCGAGTTGGAGTTCCACATGTCGCCTGCGTGCAGCTCGTCGCGTCCCCACACGGGCGTCGGCACGACGGTGATCACGTCGAGCAGCCGGCGCGCAACGTGCGGATCGCTGCTCAGCCGCCGTGGGGTGCCCACAGCCTCGCGGAGATCGGGAATCGACCCGCCACGCCAGCAGCGGACCTCGTAGCGAAACAGGCGCCACCAGCCAATGGAGCGGCTGCCGACGGGGCCCGTGGCGACGACGCCTCGACTCGCCTCGTCGTCGTCCGGGGACGGCGCGACCTCGACGGTATAGCGCTCGCCGGCGAGCTCAATGACGAGCGCCGCGTGATAGAGGTCGCATCGTGGCCGACGCTGGCGCGCGGCTTCGATGGCCTCGAACACGCGGCCGTTGAAGCGGACGGAGTGACCGCCCGCGCCGAGCGGGATCCAATACAGATCCACGGCTGCTGTGCGCGACGTCTGCATGGTCGTGGCCGGAGGCTCGCCGCCAGAGCGTCGCCCGCCATCCGCAGTTGCACGCACGGCGAGTGCGGATTGCCCGCAGCCTCAGCCCGCGCGCGCCACGCCGCGCTGTGACGGCCCCACGTGCTCGCGCAGCCAGCGCACCAGCGGGGTCGCCGACTCGAGCTCCTCGCGCACGCGCTTGCCGGCTCCAGGGCGGTGCAGCCACGGGCCGAGCGGGTGGCGACGGTGGACGGTGAGGCTGCGGCGCCGCAGCAGGTCCGCGCGTGGGTGGTCCGCCGGATAGCCGCGCGGGACGCGCGCCAGCGCGGGCGCGCCGAGCTCGAAGCCTGCGGCCTGCGCGCGTCCCAGCGCCCGTGCCAGCGGGGCCGCGGTGCGCCCGGCGTCGATCGCGCGTCGCAGGCGGTCGACCTGGTCGGCCGCGGGGGCGTGGATCCCGGCGGCGACGAGGAAGCCGTCGAGCGAGAGCTCGACGTAGTAGCCGCCCGCGCCCTCGTGCCCGATGGCGAGACCGAGCTGCTCCTTGATTGGCGGACGCGCGTGGAAGCGGGTGTCGTTCCACGGGCGGAACAGGTGCGGGCGCCCGAGGTCGGCGAGGTCGGCGGCCAGCGCGCGGGCCGGCGCCACCAGGTGCTCGTCGTAGCGCGCGCGGTTCGCCTTGAACCAGTCGCGGTCGTTGTTGGCCTCGAGGTCTGAGAGGAACTCGAGCGCCTCGGGCGGGAAGCCACGGAAGGCCGGCATGGGCTGGATGATGACTAGGCTCCTGGACCATGCGCTTCGGGCTCTTCTACGAGCACCAGATCCCCCGTCCGTGGGGCGACGACGGCGAGCACCGCCTCATCCAGCACGCGCTCGAGCAGGTCGAGATCGCCGATCGCATGGGCTTCGACTACGTCTGGGAGGTCGAGCACCACTTCCTCGAGGAGTACTCGCACTCCAGTGCCTCGGGCGTGTTCCTGGGCGCCGCCTCGCAGCGGACGAAGCGCATCCGCCTGGGTCTCGGGATCCTGCCGCTCCCGACCGGGTACCAGCATCCCGCGCGCGTGGCCGAGACCGCGGCCATGCTCGACCTAGTGTCGGGTGGGCGCGTCGAGCTCGGCACCGGCGAGACGTCCAGCGGCGCCGAGCTCGAGGGCTTCGGCGTCGACCGCGAGACCAAGCGCGCGCAATGGGAGGAGATGCTCCCGGTCGTCGCGCGGATGATGGTCGAGGAGCCGTTCGCCGGCGTCGACGGTCGCTTCCTGCGGATGCCGCCGCGCAACGTCGTGCCCAAGCCGCTGCAGAAGCCGCACCCGCCGCTGTGGGTGGCGTGCTCGCGGCGCGAGACGATCCGCCTGGCCGCCGAGAAGGGCATCGGCGCCCTGAGCTTCTCCTTCGTCGAGCCCGAGGAGGCCAAGGCGTGGGTCGACGAGTACCGCGCGATCGTCGCCAGCGAGCGCTGCGTCCCCGGCGGCTTCGCCGTCAACCCCCAGGTCGCCGTGGTGCTGCCGATGATGTGCGCTCCCGACGAGGCGCAGGCCATCGAGCGCGGCATCGACGGCGCGCACTTCTTCGGCTACTCGCTGGCGCACTACTACGTCTTCGGCGACCACCGTCCGGGGCGCACGAACATCTACGAGGAGTTCCTCGCCCGCCGCGACGAGGTCGGCTTCGCGCGCTCCATCATCACCGACGGCGGCGCGCCGCTGGGGGTGCGCGTGCTGCAGCAGGGGCTGGGCTCGCTACGCGGCGCGATCGGCTCGCCCGCACAAGTGCGCGACCTGTGCCGCCGCTACGAGGAGGCGGGCGTCGACCAGGTCGTCTTCGTCATGCAGGCGGGCCGCAACCGCCACGCGCACATCTGCGAGTCGATCGAGCTCTTCGCCGCCGAGGTGATGCCCGAGTTCGCCGAGCGCGCCGACGCGGCCGACGCGGCGCGCGCCGAGCGCTTCGGCGCGGCCATCGAAGCCGCCCTCGCGCGCCGCGAGCCGCCGCGCGCGAGCGACCCCGACTACGCGATCGTGCCGACCGCGTCCGGGCCGCCGGCCGAGTCCGGGCTCGCGCGGGCGACCGCCAACGGCCGCCCGCGCCTCGCCGCCGTCCAGGGACTGCTGACCGACCAGGGCGAGCGCGCCTTCCGGGCCTTCGTGCGACGCTCCGACGACCTGCGCCTGGAGCGCACGGTCGGCACCCAGCGCGGGCTGAGGGTCGTCTTCGGCGCGATGGCGCAGGCCTTCGAGCCCGACAAGGCCGGCGGCTTCGTCGGCGAGCTGCAGTACGAGCTCACGCGCGCGGACGGGGAGGTCATCAGCTGGACGCTCTCGCTCGACGCCCGGCGCGCCCGCGCGCGACCCGGGGCCGCCGGCGCCCCCGCGCTGACGCTCAAGGTCGGGCTGGCCGACTTCGTGCGCCTCGCCGGCCGCGACCTCGATCCCGGCAAGGCGCTGCTGACCGGGCGGATCGACATGGAGGGCGACCTCGCGCTGGCGGCGCGGCTGGGCGAGATGTTCGGCCAGCCGAGCGCGCTGTAGTGGTCGTCCCGCGCTACGACGAGGGCGGGTTCGCGGCCCTGCCGGCGACGGTGGCGCGGCTGCTGGGCGTGGGGGAGGGCGGTGTGGCGCTCGAGGGCCTGCCGGTGCCCGCGCGCCGCGTCGTGCTCGTACTGCTCGACGCGTTCGGCTGGCCCTTCTTCACCCGCCACGGTGACCATCCGCTGCTGCGCCGCCTCGACGTGGTGGCGCGGCTGACGACCCAGTTCCCGGCCACGACGACCGCGCACATCACGACGCTGCACAGCGGGCTGGGAGTGGGCGAGCACGGGCTGTACGAGTGGAACGTCTACGACCCCGCGCTCGACGCGCTCGTCACGCCGCTGCTGTTCTCGTTCGCCGGCGACGGCGCGCGCGACACGCTGCTGCGCGCGGGCGTCGACCCGACGGTCGTGCTGCCGTCGCCGACGACCTTCCACGAGCGCCTGGGCGCGGCCGGCGTGGCCTCGCACGTCTTCGAGCCCGCCGCCTTCGCCCCCTCGACCTACGACGGCGTGCTGGCGCGCGGCGCGCACATCCACCCGATGGCCGACCTGCCCTCGGGGCTCGTCGAGCTGGCGGCCACGCTGCGCGCGGCCGAGGCGCCGGCCTACGCCTACGTGTACTGGGACGAGCTCGACACCACCGGCCACCTGCGGGGCCCTTCGTCGCGCGAGTTCGCGGCCGTGGCGGAGCGCTGCCTCGACGCCCTCGACGTTGGCCTGCGCGCGCTGCCCGAGGGGACCGTGGTCCTCCTGGCCGCCGATCACGGGCAGGTGGACGTCGACCCGGCCACCACCGTCTACGTCAACGAGGCGTGGCCGCAGCTGCCGGGGCTGCTGGCGCACGGGGCCGGTGGTCGTGTCCTCGCGCCCGCCGGCTCCGCGCGCGACCTCTTCCTGCACTGCCGTCCCGGCACGGTCGACGAGGTCGCCGGCGGCCTCGCTCGCCTGCTCGGCGAGCGCGCCACCGTGCACCGGGTCGCCGACCTCGTCGCCGCCGGGTGGTTCGGTCCCGTCGGCGAGCGCCTGCGCGCGCGGCTACCCGACCTCTGCGTGCTCCCCGCGCCCGGCGAGACCGTCTGGTGGCGCGAGCGCCACCGCTTCGACATGCGCTTCCTCGGCCACCACGGCGGGCTGTCAGACGACGAGGCGCGGACCCAGGTGGCCGCCCTCGTCGTCTGATCGCGCCGGCCCCCCAGCGGCGAGCCTCAGCTTCCGTCGAACGGCTTGACGAGCGGGTTGAAGCTCGCGAAGAGCCCGGACGGGTTCGGGTACCACAGCCAGACGTGCATCGTCACGAGATCCGGGTGCCAGAAGCCGAACTTGGCGCCGGTCTTGCGGTTCTTGGGCTTGCACTTGTCCTGCGTGGCGGCGAACACGAAGGTCCCGTCCGCGTAGTGGCAGGCCGCTCCGAACGAGCCGTAGCGCGCGCCGGGAAGCGGCGGCGTGACCGGCTTCTTCGGGAAGACCCATTCGAGGGCTGCGAGCTGCCAGCCGCGTCCACGGCGCTCGTAGACGAGGATCGGCGGGCGCCGCACGTCGAACGCCTGGATCGTCGGGTTCATGTAGTGGTAGCCCATGCTCGGGATCATCCGGGTGATGATCTGATAGCCGTCGGCTCGCGCGCGGCCGAGGCTCGTGGCGTACTTGCCGGTCGCGAGCCGCGCCGCCGCGAGCTGGTCGGCCAGGGCCGAGCGCCCAGCGGGAGGCTTCGCGGTGGCCACGATGCCGACCCCCAGCGCGAGGGCCAGGGCGATCGCCATCGACAACAGTGCACGCTTGGACATCTGCTCCCCTTTCGTCGGTGGCGGCCACGCTACGAGCGCCCGGCGAGGAGCACATCGGGCAAGCGACCCATCTTTTCCGGCGCCGATACCTAGTTTGGGCTTGCCTCGACAGAGAACCGATGCGAACATGTGTTCGTGTCTTCTGTCGTCTGCGTCCTGCTGCCGCGCTTCGAGCTCGCCGTCGCCGCCGGCTCGCGCGCGGCGCTCCTGAAGGCACCCGCCGCGCTGGCTCCCGAGCCCGGCCGCGAGCAGTTCGTAGGGGAGGTCTCGGCGGCGGCGCAGGCGTTCGGCATCCATCCGGGCATGCGGATGGGGGAGGCGCTGGCGCGCTGCCCGCGGCTGGCTCTGGTCCCGCCCGACCCGGTGGGAGTAGCCGAGGTCTGGGAGCGGATCCTCGCCCGCCTGGAGGCGACGGGTGCGCTGGTGGAGCCGGGGCGCCCCGGCCTGGCCTGCTTCGAGGCCCGCGGCCTGCGGCGCTTGCACGGCGGCTCGCTGGACGGGGTGCTGGGCGCCGTGCGCGAGGCGCTGCGCCGCGCCACCGTGGCGCGCCTCGGCGCCGGTCCCTCGCGCTTCTGCGCGGTCGTCGCCGCCGCGGCGCGCGCCCGCGCGCGCCGCCCGGGCTTCGTCGGCGGCGCCGGCGATCTGGCCGCTCAGCCCGTCGCGCTGCTGCGCCATCGCCCCGAGCTGGCGGCGCTGCCGCAGGAGCTCGAGCGCCTGGGGATCGTCACGCTCGGTGCCCTGGCCGCCCTGCCGCGCGATGCGATGGCCGACCGCTTCGGTCGTCCCGGGCTGCTGGCCCACGATCTCGCCTGCGGGCGCGACACGCCGCTGCGTCCGCGCCGTCCCGGCGAGGTGCTCGAGGAGGTCCTCGAGCTCGAGGAGTCCTCCTCGGGGGCTGCGCTCGAGCGCGCGCTCGGCCTGCTGATCGATCGCCTGCTGGCCCGCCGCGAGCGCGACGGGCGCACGCTGCGCGCCGTCGTGCTCGGCGCGGCGCTGGTCGAGGGCGGCACGTGGCGCGAGCGTGTCGTGTTCCGCGAGCCCCTGGCCGACGCCGGGCGCATGCGCCTCGTCCTCGGCCAGCGCCTGGCGCTGCTGCCGGCGCCGGCCGAGAGCGTGCGCCTGTCCGTCGAGCGCTTCGGTCCGCCGCATCCCGCGGGCGCGGCGCTCTTCGACGACGGTCGCGCCCGTCGACAGGCGCGCCTGCGCGAGGCCATCCACCAGACGCGAGCGGCGGCCGGCCCCGAGGCCGCGCTGCGCATCCTGGCCGTCGATCCCGACTCGCGGGTCCCCGAGCGCCGCGCCGTGCTGACGCCCTTCGAGGTGTGATGTTGCGCCGCTCCGCGAGGCCGCCCCGCCGGGCGAGGCCGCCCCGCCGGGCGAGGCCGCCCCGCTCCGCGCCCGGCGCCCCATGAGCCCCGGCGCCCGCCGCCTCGGCGTCCCGCGCCCCGCGGCCGTGCTGGCCGGTCCCGGGGGCCGGCCGCTGTCGGTCGACCGCCACGAGGTCGTCGCCGTGCGCGAGTCGTGGCTCATCGAGGATCGCTGGTGGACCGACCGGCCGCTGCGACGGCGCTACTGGGAGGTGGTCACCGTCGACGGCCGCGACCTCGTCGTCTTCCGCGAGCTCACCGAGGGTCGCTGGTACCGGCACCGCTGACGCAGCGCGTGCGCAGTCTTGTCACAGCCGAGCGGTTGTCCCGTGACGCGGCTCCCGCCACCGTACCCGGGTGCCCCCACAACGCTCCCCGGGACCGTCCGATCGCGGCCAGGCCGGCGTCGACTACGTCACCCTCGTCCTGGTCGTGGTCGCGGCCCTGGGAGCGGTGGCGCTCGTCGCCGACGCGTCCGGGGTCCCGCGGGCGGTCCACCATCAACTGCTGCGCGCGCTGTGCGTGACGCGCGGCGGTGAGTGCGAGCAGGACCGGGCGCCGTGCCCGGTCGCCACCGACCGCCGCGACGACGCCATCGGCGCGAGGATCCTCGTCTTCCGCCTCGGCCAGGACAAGACGGTCGTCCGCGAGGAGCGCTCCGACGGCAGCATCGCCGTCACCGTGGCGTACGGGCGCGAGGCGGGGCTGGAGGTCGCCGATGGCGTGCGCCTGGCGGTGTCGCTCGGGCACGGTGGCATCGGGCTCGGCGGCGAGCTCACCGCCTCGGCCGTCGCCACGCGGGAGCACGGCTACACGTGGCTGCTGCACGATCCGCGCGCCGCCGACGCGATCGTGGACCGGCTCGGGGCCTCGCTCGGCGAGCTCGAGCGCCTCGTCGCCGCGGGGAGGATGCCCGCGCCGACCCAGCGCTACGGGCAGGGCGGGCTCTCGGTCACGGGTCAGGCGTCGCGCGGGGGCGAGCACGGGGGCGTGCTCGCCCTGTCGTCGCAGGACGTAGCGGGGTCGCGAATCGACATGCAGACCGGGCGACGGACGGCCTACGTGCAGCGCACGGTCGAGGGGTCGCTGTCGCTGACCGGCGCGGGCGGTGGCCTCACGGGCGCGCGCCGCGCGCGCGAGCGCTACGCCGTCACCTACGACCGCCGGGGGCGCCCGGTCGACCTCATGGTGATGAGCGCCGGCCGGTACCGCGCCTCGATCGACCTGCCAGCGCGCCTGCAGCCCGCCGTCGGGCTGCAGTCCGTCCCCACGGGCCACGCGCGCACCTACGTCGAGGAGACGCACCTCGACCTCACCGATCCCGAGAGCCTGCGCGTGGCGGCCGCCTTCCTTCACCAGGTGAGCCATCCTCGCGCGGTGAGCGTCGGGCCGCCGGCGGCGGTGACCGACGCCCTGCGCCGCCGCCTCGACGCCGCGGGAGTCGTGCACGCGCGCACGTACGACGCCGACGAGCGCCGCTACGGCGTCGCGGGCGCGGTGAGCGTCAAGGGCATCCGGATCGGAGGCGAGCTCTCCCGCACGCTCGAGGCCAGCCACCTCGTCGCCGCCACCACCCGCGGCCTCGACGGCGTGTGGCGTAAGCGCGCGGACTGCCTTGCGCGGGCGTAGGTGCCCTGCCTCGTCATGAGGGGTACCGTCCTTGAGCACGATGCCCGAGTACCGCGCCTGGATCACGATCCCGGGCTTGCCGATCGAACCTGACGACGCGTCGCTTGCGTTGCATCGGACGCTTGATCGCGATCACGGTGAGCTGGGTCCGATCCTGGGCGGGGACGCGAGAGGGGTGCAGGTTGTCCTCTCCACAACCGCCTCGGATCCGGCGGCGGCCGCCGGAGAGCTTCATGCCGCGGTGGTCGATAGCTTGCGCATCGCGGGTCTCGAGCATCTCTACCCGTCGGCGATCGAGCTGGAGGTCGTCGACGAGCACACCTCGGCCGTGGCGTAGCGAAGCGGGGCTCCGTCTTCGCCACATGCGAACATGTGTTCGCGTGTCCTACGTCGAGCTGCACTGCCACACCGCCTTCTCCTTCCTGGACGGCGCCTCGCTGCCCGACGAGCTGGTGGCCGCCGCGCTGGAGCGTGGCCACACGGCGCTGGCCCTCACCGACCACGACTCGGTCTCGGGCTCCATGGAGTTCGCGCAGGCGGCCGAGCAGCTGGGGCTGCGGGCCATCCACGGCGCCGAGATCACGGTGGGCGACGGCGACGAGTCGCACCACCTCACGCTCCTGGTGCGCGACGCGCGCGGCTGGACGAACCTCTGCCGGCTGCTCACGCGCGCGCATGCCCACACGCGCGTGTACAGCTCCGAGCCTGCTCCAGGGATGGCGGCCGGTCCCCGGCGCGACCGCGCGCCGTCGACGCGGACCTCGCGGGTGGTGGGGAAGCCGAGCGTCACGTTCGAGGACGTCGAGGCGCATGCCGAGGGCCTGGTCTGCCTCAGCGGCTGCGCCCGCCAGGGCGTGCGCGACGAGTCGACGATGCGTCGCCTGCTGCGGGCCTTCGGTCGCGACGCCTTTCGGGTCGAGCTGCAGCGCCCGTTCCATCGCCACGACCGCGCGCTCAACCGAAGCCTCGTCGCGCTGGCCGAGCGCCTCCGGGTGCCGTGCGTGGCCACGGGCAACGTCCACGCCCACACGCCTGGGCGCGCGAGGTTGCAGGACGCCTTCGTGGCCGTTCGCGAGCACACCACGCTCGACGCCTCCGAGCCGCTGCGTCGCGGCAACCACAGCCACGTCCTGGCCACGCCGGAGGCGATGGTGGCCCGCTTCGCCGACCACCCCGAGGCGGTGGCGGAGACCGAGCGCCTGGCCGACACGCTCCGCTTCGACCTCACCAGCGACCTCGGCTATCGCTACCCCGGAGCCGAGGACGGCGCGGCCGATCGCGACCTGGCCGAGGTCTGCCACGCCTGCTTCGAGGACCGCTACCCGGTCGGGTCGGCGCTGCGGATCGAGGCCGCCGCGCGCCTCGAGGACGAGCTGCGCCTCATCGCCGCCCTGGGGCTCTCGGGCTTCTTCCTGCTGCACCGCGAGATGCTCGAGCTGGCCCGTGCGGTCGCGGTCGAGGTGCGCGGGCCGTCCACGGCGCGCGCGCTGCTGCCGCCGGGGCGCGGGCGCGGCTCCTCGGTCTCCTCGATCGTCTGCTACCTCACCGGGCTCTCGCACGTCGACCCGATCGCCAACAAGCTCCTCCTCGGGCGCTTCCTCAACGAGGAGATCTCGACGCTGCCCGACATCGACCTCGACTTCCCGCGCGACGTGCGCGAGGTCCTGATCCCGCGCGTGCACGACCGCTTCGGGCGCGATCGCGCCGCGCTGGTCGCCGCCTTTCCCACCTTCCGCGCGCGCGGCGCCATCCGCGAGCTGGGCAAGGCGCTGGGCCTGCCGCCGGGGGAGATCGAGCGCGTCGCGCGCGGCTCGGAGGGCTGGAGCGGGGAGGACGTCGACCGCGACATCGCCACCGCGCTGGGCGGTCACCGGCTGACCGGCCGCGATGCGCACCCCAACCGCTGGCGCTGGTTGGCGGCGCTGGCCGAGGAGGCGCACGGTCTGCCGCGCCACCTCTCCCAGCACTCCGGCGGGATGATCGTCGCCACGCGTCCGCTGGTGGACTGCTGCCCCGTCGTGCCCGCGGCCATGGAGGGCCGGCAGATGGTCATGTGGGACAAGGACTCCTGCTCGGACGCCGGCTTCCTGAAGATCGACCTGCTCGGCCTGGGGATGCTGTCGGCCGTCGAGCGCTGCGTCGAGCTCATCGCCGCGCGCCGCGGCGAGCGCATCGACCTCTCGCGCATCCCCTACGACGACCCCGCCACCTTCGAGGCGATCCAGGAGGCCGAGACCACCGGCGTCTTCCAGATCGAGAGCCGCGCGCAGATGGGCTCGCTGCGGCGCACGCGGCCGGAGAACCTCGACGACCTCACCATCCAGGTGGCCATCGTGCGGCCGGGGCCGATCCAGGGCGGTGCGGTCAACCCCTACATCGAGCGCCGCCAGCGCCTGCGGGTCGAGCCGGACTACGAGATCCCCTACGACCACCCGTCGCTGGAACCGGTCCTGCAGGACACGCTGGGGACGATCATCTTCCAGGACCAGGTCATCGAGGTGGCGATGGCCTTCTCCGGCTTCTCGCCGGGGCAGGCCGAGGGCCTGCGCCGCGCGATGAGCCGCAAGCGCTCGGCGGCGGCGATCGAGGAGCACCATCGTGGCTTCGTGGAGGGCGCGGTGGCCAAGTGGCCCGACGTCGACGAGGCACGAGCCGAGCGCGTGTGGTCGATGGTCGTCGGCTTCTCGGGCTTCGGCTTCCCCAAGGCCCACGGAGCGGCCTTCGGCCTGCTGGCCTACCAGTCGACCTGGCTGCGGGTCCACTATGGCCCCGAGTTCCTGTCCTCGCTCCTCGACGAGCAGCCCATGGGCTTCTATCCGCCCGACGCCCTCATCCACGAGGCCCAGCGCCGCGGGATCGAGACCCTCCCACCCGACATCAACGAGAGCGACGTGGGGTGCACCGTCGTCGATGCGCCGGCGGCCGTGCTCCCCTTCCGCCCACGCCCGGCACGTGCCACGCCTCTCGCTGCCCCCCGCCCGAGCCCACCGACCCCGCTCCACGCCGGCCCCGCCGCCGCTCGGGCCCCCGCTCCGGCCCCGGCCGCTGCCGCTGCCGCCCCGGCTCGGGCCCCCGCGCGGGCCGCCGTCCGCCTCGGCCTCGGCTACATCCTCGGCGTGCGCGCAGAGGAAGTCGCCGCGCTCGTCGCCGCCCGCCACCGCGACGGCCCCTTCCGCTCACTCGAGGACCTCGCAGCCCGCGCCGGTGCCGGCCGGCCTTCGCTGGCGCAGCTGGCGTGGTCCGGCGCCTGCGATGGCCTGGCCGGCGGGCGCCGGCCGGCGCTGTGGCGGCTGGGCGCCGCCGCGCCCGCGTACGGCGCGGGGCGGGGCGCGACCCAGCTCTCGCTTCCGCTCGAGCTGCCCGCGGCGCCGGAGCTCGCCGCGCTCGGCGACTGGGAGGCGATGATCGCCGACTACGCGACGACTGGGCTCACCGTCGAGCGCCATCCGCTGCGCCTGCTGCGCAAGGGCCTGGTGGCGCGGGGTGTGGCCTCCAGCGCCGACCTCGGCGAGCTGCCGCACGGCGCCGACGTGCACGTGGCCGGCCTCGTCGTGGCTCGCCAGCGCCCCGGCACCGCCAAGGGGGTGGTCTTCCTGCTGCTCGAGGACGAGACGGGAACGGTGAACGTCATCGTGCCGCCTCCGGTCTACGAGCGCGACCGCCTCACCGTGCGGACCGAGCCCCTGGTGATGGTGGAGGGGACGCTCGAGCGCTTCGCGTCCGCGGGCGGCGCGATCAACCTCCTCGTCCGCCGCCTGACGCCGCTCGACGCGCCCGAGCTCCTCGACCGCAGGCCGCGGGCGGAGGTCAAGGACTTCTCGATGCTCGACGCCCGCGAGCTGGCCCGGATCGGTTCCGACCCACCCACGCCCAACCACGCCGAGGCCGAGCAGCCACGCGTCGCCGTCGCCGCCGCCGGCGGAGCCACCGCCGGCCACGTGCGCCCGGCGGCTTCCACCGGCTCGGACCCCGCGACGGATGGCGCCGAGGACTTCCGCGCGGTCGCCCCGCCCGTCATGAGCTTCGCCCAGGGGCGCCGGCGATGAGGGCGTCGGCGGCGTACCGGGAGGCCGACAGGTATGTTCCCGCGCGATGATCGCCGCGCTCGTCTTCGTGCTCGCCTTCGTCGTCCTCGGGCTCTCCGTCGTCTTCTTCGCGTTCAGCGGCGGGCCTCGCGGCGCCCATGAACGCAGGGCGGGGCCGTCGCGCGCGAGCCGGCGCGCCGTGGTGGCGGGAACCGTGATGATCGTCCTTGGGCTCGGGGTCGCGGTGCCGCTGGCCGTCGCCGTGGTCAACGGCAACGACCACGCCAAGAGCGCGCCGGGTGGCGTCGAGCTCACCGCGGCGGAGGTCCACGGCCGAGCCATCTTCGCCAGGTACTGCTCGACCTGCCACACGCTCAAGGCGTCGAACGCCGTGGGCAAGGTCGGGCCCAACCTCGATGTGCTGCACCCGCCCAAGGTCCTCGTCCTCGACGCCATCAAGAAGGGGCGGGCGCAGGGCCGCGGCCAGATGCCGCCGGGCCTGGTGGACGGCCAGGATGCCCAGGACGTGGCGGCCTACGTCGCCAAGGTCGCCGGCCGCGCCGATTAGGCGCGGCCCCGCATCGACCGAAAAAACCCGCCCTGACGGGTGGGGGTGCCGCTGCTAGAGTGCCGGCCGTCAAGACCGCTGAGTTCTCCAGCTCCACCCGCACTCGTTGCGGGAGAGGTGGGGAAACGGGGGACCCAGAGTTGGGGCGAATCGTGTCGTCCGGCACGTAGCGCAAGCTCTTTCAGCGCGAGCCCGTCAGCTAACCCCGTAAGCACACGAAAGAGGACGACGACAGAGGCATGCCCCAGCCCGAGCCCCGCGCGTGGTGGTCCGACGTGCAGCACCTGCGCGACTCGATCGAGCGTAGGCGTGAAGCCGAAGCCCGCCGTGGCCTGCGGCTGGACGCGCGCTCGGCAGCACGGGCGGTGGCGGATCGTGCGGCGAGCGGTCCGGCCGAGAGCGAGGGTGAGCCGCGGGGCCGCTTCGCGCGCCCGGGGCCCGACGATCGCGAGCCGCGGGGCCGCTTCGCGCGCCCGGGGCCCGACGAGGGTGAGCCGCGGGGCCGCTTCGCCCGCCCGGAGCCCGACGATCGCGCGCCGCGGCGCCGCTCCGCGCGGTCCGAACGCGATGGCGACGAGGCGCAGCGCGACAGGGGCGTCCGCGCCGCGGAGGGCACCCGGCGCGCCCTGAAGGCGCCCTCGCGCCGTCGCACCGTCGAGATCACCGGACGCACGGTGGGTGCGCCGTCGCTTCCGCGGCTGGTCCAGATCGACCGTCGCCGGCCGGCGCGACGGGCGGTGGAGCGCGTCGGGCCGCGGCCCGACCGGCTCGCGCTGTGGGCCGTCGTCCTCGGGTTCTTCTTGATCCTCGTCGCGGTGACGAGCACGTCGCATGCGGCCACCCGCGCCCCGGGCGCGCGCGCCGTCGACGGCCACACCGCGCACTCCCAGGTCCTTCGCGCTTACACGGCGACGCTGCGCGCTACCCCCCCGGCGCGCTGATCATCGGCCGGGGCGGCCCCATGATGGGTCCGCCCCGGCCGCGTCGCCGTGGGTGGGCCTGACCGCAGGGGGCGTCCGCCCGAGCGCGGGCGGCCGCGCGCTCGCGGTACGAGGCACCTGCGCGCTCGCCTCACGAGGCACCTGGGCGCTCGCGCTCCGAGCCACCTGCGCGCGCCGTGAGATGACCTACCTCAGGGGACGGCGTTGTCATCGCCGCTGCGCCGACGTACACTTACATCTCGTAAGCAGGTTGCTTCGCGTAATTTCGGCACGGACGCCGGCCTTCCATTCCTCTCCTCACGAAGGCCTCGCCATGAAGACACCCATGAGCCGTTTCCAGATCCACGACGAGCTGACCGCGCCCGAAGGCTCGGTCCCGGTCCTGCGCGGGGCGCTGGCCACCGGCGGCCAGCTCCCGAACTTCCTCGGCGTCCTCGCCGGCTCGCCCGCGGCGCTGCGCGGCTACGCGCGCTTCCGCTCCGAGCTGCGCCACGGCACCCTCTCCCACGGCACGCTGGAGCGGATCGCCATCGCGGTGGCCGAGCACTACGGCTCGGCGCCCGGCATCGCCCTGCACGCGCGCACTGCGCGCCAGGCCGGGCTCGGGCTCGACGAGCTCGCCCTCGCGCGCGAGTTCGACTCGCGCGACGAGCGCGAGGCGACGCTGCTGCGCTACCTCAAGGTGCTGATCGAGGGCCAGGGCAAGCCGCCGATGCACCTCCACGAGGAGGCGCGCGAGGCGGGGTGGAGCGACGAGCAGATCCTGGAGGCGGTCGCGTTCGTCGCCCTCGAGACGTTCACCGCGATGATCAACGTCGCCGGCGAGGTGCCGGTCGACGGCTCGACCGAGGACACCCGGACGCTGAGGGCCGCCTGATCCCCACGCGGCGGCAGCGGTAGGCTGAACCCATGAGCCTGGAGCCTCGAGCGACCGGCTCGCCCGGCGGTGCCGGTGCGCGGCCGGCGGGGTGCTGCCCGTTCTACCACGAGGCTGTCGAGCTGATCGGCCGGCGCTGGACCGGCGCCATCGTCGCCGTCCTGCTCGACCACGGACCCCTGCGCTTCTCGGAGATCGCCCAGGCGGTCCCCGAGCTCAGCGACCGGCTGCTGTCGGAGCGCATGAAGGAGCTGGAGGCGCGCGGCCTCGTCGCGCGCCACGTCGAGCCGGGGCCTCCCGTGCGTGTGAGCTACGAGCTCACCGCGATGGGCCACGAGCTCCAGCCGGCGCTCGACGAGCTGCGGTCGTGGGCCCGGCAATGGCTGGCGGCCGACGAGGAGCGCCGCCGCCGCCAGGCCCGTCCCGTCCGCACGCTCTAGCGCCGCGAGTAGAACTCGACGATCAGCTGCTCGTCGACCGGTGCGGTGATCTCGCTGCGCTGGGGCCGGCGCACGAGCGTGCCCTCGAGCCGGTCGAAGTCGACCTGCAGCCACGCCGGCATGGCCGCGGTCAGCTCCGTGGCCGCGCGGGCGACGGGCGCCACCGCGCTCGTCGCGGAGATCGCGACCGTCTGGCCGGCGCGCACCCCGTACGAGGGGATCGTGACCCGACGGCCGTCCACGAGCACGTGCCCGTGGCTGACGAACTGGCGCGCCTGCGCGCGGGTCGTCGCGAAGCCCAGGCGGTACACGATGTTGTCCAGCCGCGTCTCCAGGAGCGTGAGCAGCTCCTCGCCCATCCGGCCCTCGCGGCGACGGGCGGCGGCTTCGACGTAGCGTCGGAACTGGCGCTCGCGCACGCCGTAGTAGCGCTTGGCGCGCTGCTTCTCGCGCAGCTGGCGCCCGTAGATCGACTCGCGTCGCCCCCGTCGCGTGCCGTGCTGACCCGGCGGCGCAGGGCCGCGCCGCTCGAGCGCCGACTTGCCGTTCAGCGCGCGCTCCCCCTTGAGGAAGAGCTCGACGCCCTCGCGCCGGGAGAGCCGCTCGACCGGCCCCGTGTAGCGTCCCATGCCTGGGGACGTAGGCCGCGCGGCGGCGGGCGCTAGGCGCTGCGCCGGGCGGCGGGCGCTAGGCGCTGCGCCGGGCAGCGGGCGCTAGGCGCTGCGCACCGCGGCCGCGGACTCGAGGCCGAGGCGCTCGATCGCGGCCTCGCGGAGCTTGAACTTCTGGACCTTGCCGGTGACGGTCATCGGGAACTCGTCGGTGAAGAGCACGTAGCGGGGGACCTTGAAGTGCGCCAGGCGGTCGCGGCAGAAGTCGCGGACGGCGTCCTCGTCGAGGTCGGCGCCGGGGCGCGCGGCGACGAAGGCACACAGCTCCTCGCCGTAGCGCTCGTCGGGCACGCCGACGACCTGGACGTCGGCCACGCCCTCGACCGCGTAGAGGAACTCCTCGATCTCGCGCGGGTAGATGTTCTCGCCGCCGCGGATGACCATGTCCTTGCTGCGCCCGACGATGTTCAGGTAGCCGTCGTCGTCCATGGTGGCGAGGTCGCCGGTGTGCATCCACCCGGCGCCGTCGAGCGCCTCGCCGGTGCGTTCGGGATCCTGCCAGTAGCCGAGCATCACGCTGTAGCCGCGCGTGCACAGCTCGCCCGGCTCGCCGCGTTCGACCACCAGCCCGCTCTCGGGATCGATGACCTTGACCTCGACGTGCGGCCCGACCCGCCCGACGCTGCCGACCCGGCGCTCGAGCGGGTCGTCGACGCGCGTCTGCGTCGACACCGGCGACGTCTCGGTCATCCCGTAGCAGATGGCCACCTCGGACATGTGCATCCGGTCCACGACCTTCTTCATCACCTCGATCGGGCACGGCGAGCCGGCCATGATCCCCGTGCGCAGCGAGCCGAGGTCGAAGGCGTCGAAGTCGTCGTGCTCGAGCATGGCGATGAACATGGTGGGCACGCCGTAGAGCGACGTCACCCGCTCCGCCGCGACGGCCCCGAGCGTCGCGCCGGCGTCGAACGAGGGCGCCGGGATGACCACGCACGCGCCGTGGGCCAGCGTGCCGAGGTTGCCCATGACCATGCCGAAGCAGTGGTAGAACGGCACCGGCAGGCAGGTGACGTCGTCCTCGGCGAGGTGCAGGAGCTCGGTGACGAAGAAGCCGTTGTTGAGGATGTTGTGGTGCGAAAGCGTCGCGCCCTTGGGAAAGCCCGTCGTGCCGCTCGTGTACTGGATGTTGATCGGGTCGTCGAAGGACAGCGCGGCCATCCGCGTGGCGATCGCCTCGCGGTCGGGCTCGCCGGCGGCGAGCTCGGCCCAGTCGTCGCCGTCGACGAAGACCGTGCGCTCCAGCGTCTCGACGCCGCCTGCGACCTCCTCGATCATCGCGGCGTAGTCGCTGCTCTTGAAGGCGCTGACGCTGAACAGCAGGCGCGCGCCTGATTGGCGCAGCACGTACTCGAGCTCGTGAGAGCGGTAGGCCGGATTGACGTTGACGAGGATGGCGCCGACCTTGGCGGTCGCGTACTGGACGAGGACCCATTCGATGCAGTTCGGCGCCCAGAGGGCGACGCGGTCGCCGGCCTCCACGCCGGCGCGCAGCAGCCCGCCGGCGAGCGCGTCGATGGCGGCATCGAGCTCGGCGTAGGTCAGCCGCACGCCCTGGTGGCAGCTGACGAGCGCGTCGCGGTCGGCGAAGCGCGCCGCGGTGCGCTCGAAGTGCGCGCCGATGGTGTCGCCGAGCAGCGGCGTGTCGAAGGTGCCGTGAGCGTAGGACGGAGCGGACATGGCCCCATTGTCCATCCGCTTTCAACCTGCGGTCCAGCGTGGCTTCGCTAGGTTCCACGGGCTATGAGCGTGACCCAGCAGCCCACCACCGCGGACGACGTCCAGGCCATCGTCGACGAGCACGACATCCGCTTCATCCGCTTCTGGTTCACCGACATCCTCGGGCAGCTGAAGTCGTTCTCGATCAACGCCGCCGAGCTCGACGACGCCTTCGAGGGCGGCATGGGCTTCGACGGCTCGTCGATCACCGGCTTCAACGCCATCGAGGAGTCGGACATGATCGCCATGCCCGACCCGTCGACCTTCGCGATCCTGCCCTGGCGTCCCGAGGCCCAGGGCGTGGGGCGGATGTTCTGCGACATCCTCACCCCCGAGCGCACGCCCTACGAGGGCGACCCGCGCCACGTCCTGCGCCGCGCGCTGGAGCGCGCCAGCGCGATGGGGTTCGACACCTTCAACGTCGGGCCGGAGCTCGAGTACTTCCTGTTCAAGGACAAGGACTCCACCGAGGTCCTGGACGAGGGCGGCTACTTCGACCTCACCACCCTCGACGCGGGGTCCGACGTGCGCCGCGAGACCGTCCTCGCGCTGGAGCAGCTCGGCATCCACGTGGAGTACACCCACCACGAGGTCGGCCCCAGCCAGCACGAGATCGACATGCGCTACGCCAACGCGCTGAAGATGGCCGACGACTGCATGACCTACCGCATCACGGTCAAGGAATACGCGATGAAGTACGGCTGGCACGCGACGTTCATGCCCAAGCCGCTCTTCGGCGAGAACGGCTCGGGCATGCACACGCACATGAGCCTCTTCCGCGGCACCGACAACGCGATGTTCGACGCCGGCGACCCCTACTTCCTGTCCGACACCGGCAAGGCGTTCATCGCGGGCCAGCTCAAGCACGCGCGCGAGATCTCCTCGATCTTCGCCCAGTGGGTGAACTCCTACAAGCGCCTGGTGCCGGGGTTCGAGGCGCCGGTCTACGTGGCGTGGAGCCGGCGCAATCGCTCGGCGCTCGTGCGCGTGCCGCTCTACCACCCGGGCAAGGAGCAGGCGACACGCATGGAGCTGCGCTGTCCGGACCCCGCGTGCAACCCCTACCTGACCTTCGCCGCGCTGCTGCACGCCGGGCTCGAGGGCATCGAGAAGGGCTACGAGCTCCCCGAGCCGATGGAGAAGAACCTCTACCACCTGGCGCCGGACGACCGCAAGCGCCTGGGAATCGAGCAGCTGCCCGAGACGCTGGGCGAGGCGATCGAGCTGACCGCCGAGTCCGAGCTCGTGCTGCGCACGCTGGGCGAGCACATGTTCAATCGCTTCGTCGAGATCAAGCGACAGGAGTGGGAGGACTACCGCGTGCAGGTCACGCCGTGGGAGCTCGAGCGCTACCTGCCGGTGCTCTGAGCCGCTAGCACCCGGCGAGCACGAGCTCGCTGGCCGCGCGAACGCGCGTGGCGACTGACTGCTACGCTCGCCACCGAGCGATGAGGCTCGCTCCATAACCGCGGCTCCGGGCCGCTGATGGCCTCTACGAGTACCTGTCAAACGTCTTCGTAGAGGTGGTTTACATGGAGTTGGCCGGATTCCCCGTCGTCGCCGTTGGCCTGTGCACGCCTGAGTGCGGGCGGTTCAGCGAAGGGCTCGAGCGACTGCCCGAAACGTCGGCCACGAGGCGCGTCGGGCGCTTCAGCGACGGCCTCGAGCGATTGCCTGAGACGTCGGCGTCGCTGCGCATCGGGCGCTTCAGCGACGGCCTGGAGCAGCTTCCCGCGATGGCCGGCGGCGAACACAGCGGCAGCTTTGCCGACGGTTACGGGCGGAGGTCGTAGTGACGCCCGTTCAACTGGCGGCGATCCTCGCTGCCGCGGTGGTGCTCGCGAGCATGATCTCCGTCGAGATCGGGCTCTCGGTGGCGCTCGTCGAGCTCGCGCTCGGGGTGGTGTTCGGCAACGCTTTTGGCCTGGACCCCAACAGCGGTTGGCTCGTCTTCATCGCCAACTTCGCCTCGATCGTGCTGACCTTCCTTGCCGGCGCGGAGGTGGACCCCGATGATTTCAGGGAGCGGTTTGGAGCCGCCCTGGCGATCGGGCTGGTCTCGTTCGTGGGGCCGTTCGTCGTTGCGACGCTGGCCGCCTACGGCGCCCTCGGATGGTCGCTGAAGGCCTCGCTGATCGCCGGCACCGCCCTGTCCACGACGTCGCTCGCGGTCGTGTACGCGGTGCTCGTCGAAACGGGCCTGAACGACACGCGGATCGGCAAGCTGATCATGTCGGCGTGCTTCGTCACCGATATGGGCACGGCGGTCGCCCTGTCGGCGATCTTCCTGAAGCCGAACGCATGGTTCGGAGTCTTCCTGGCGGTTTCGGTGGCGCTCATCGTGGTGCTGCCGAAGATCGCTCCGTGGTTCTTCGGACGCTACGGCGACCGCGTCATCGAGCCGGAGATCAAGCTCGTGTTCGTGTGCCTGTTCGCCCTGATGGTCCTGGCCGACGCGGCGAAGGGCCACGCGGTGCTGCCCGCCTTCGTGCTCGGGCTGGTCATGTCGCGCCACTACCGCGAGCATCGCCTGGAACAGGAGCGCCTGCGTGTCGTGGCGTTTGCCTTCCTGACGCCCTTCTTCTTCCTGCGCGGCGGGCTGAACGTGTCGCTGGGCGCGGTGGCGGCGAACCTTGGCCTGCTCGTCGTCCTCTTCGCAGCCAAGATGGTCCCCAAGGTCGCCATGATCCTTCCGCTCGCGCGGCGGCACGCCCCGCAGCACGCCACGTTCACCACGCTTCTGATGTCGACGGGACTCACCTTCGGCACCATCTCCTCGCTCTACGGGCTGAACGCGGGCATCATCGACCGCACGCAGTTCTCGCTGCTCGTGACCGTGGTCGTGCTCTCGGCGATCGTCCCCACGGCGATCGCGCAGCGCTGGTTCGCGCCCGACGTCGAGGCTGAGCGCGCCGCTTCCCGTCGCGGCGCGCGGGCGTCGACACAACCCGTAACGGCCGGTGAGGGCGCATGAGCCCGTACGAGTTCACCAACGTCCTGGTCGCCCTGGACGGATCCGCGGGCGCGGCGAAGGCGCTCGACTGCGCGCTGTCGATCTGCTCGGCCGTCGGCGCGCGCCTGACGGCGCTGGCCGTCGAGGGAAAGCTGCCCGCCTACGCGGCGTCGCTGGGCGAGGTCGACGAGGTCAAGCGCGAGAAGGACGAGTACTTCGGTGGCGTGCTCGCCGACGCCACCGAGCAAGCGAGGGCCAGGGGCGTCGAGATCAGCACCGATCTCGTTCCCGGGCACGCGGCGGAGGTGATCACCCACTACGCACGCGCCCACGGCCACGACCTCGTCGTCCTGGGCCATCGCGGCCATTTCCTGGGCGACTACCTCCTCGGCTCGACTGCCGACCGCGTGGCGCACCGTGCCCACTGTCCCGTCATGGTCGTGCGCTGAAGCCGCGCTACGAGCTCAGCAGCGCGCGCAGCTCGTCGGGCTCGGTCACGGGCCGCTGACAGGCGAAGCGCTCGCACACGTAGGCGGCGGCGCGGCCGGCCACCGGCACGCGGTGCTCCATGAGCGGCACCGACGTGGGGCCGTCGCCGGCGCCGGCGGCGAGCACCAGGTGCGGTCGGCGCTCCTCGCGCACGACCGCCGCCAGGGCCGCCACGCCCGCGGCATCGCCGGCGAGGGCGACCTCGCGCCGCGGCGCGAGCTGGAGGTCGATGGCGTGGAGCAGATGGCCGAAGCCGGTCGGATGCCGGACGGCGATCTCGTGCAGGAGCGCGAGGTGGCCCGCCGCCGCCTCCTCGTAGCGGTGCTCGCCCGTCAGCGCCGCGAGCCGCAGCAGGCCCAGCGCCGCCGACGAGCCGCCGGCCGGGATGGGGGTGTCCTCGAGGTCCTTGCGCCGCGCGACGAGCGCCTCGTGGTCGTCGGCCGTCGAGAAGAAGCCGCCGCGCTCGGGATCGGCGAAGCGCGCCACGATCGTGTCCGCCAGCGCGCGCGCCTCGGTGAACCAGCGCTCCTCGAACGTCGCCTCGTAGAGCACGAGCAGGGCCTCGAGCAGGAAGGCATGGTCCTCGAGGTAGGCCCCCAGCCGCGCCGTGCCGGCGTTGAAGGTCCGCAGCAGGCGCCCGTCGGGACCGCGCATGCGATCGAGGACGAAGGCGGCGGCCGCGCGCGCGGCCTCGAGGTAGTCCTCGCGCCCCAGCACGGCGCCGGCGTCGGCCAGCGCGGCGATCATGAGCGCGTTCCATGCGGCCAGGCGCTTGTCGTCGAGGCCGGGCCGCGCGCGCTCGGCGCGCGCGGCCAGCAGCGTGGCGCGGATGCGCTCGCGCTGCTCGCGCGGCGGCTCGGGCCCGCGCGACTCCAGGACGTTGGCGCCTTCGAAGTTGCCGCGCTCGGTGGCGCCGAACCAGGCGATCGCGGCCTCGGCGTCGTCGCCCAGCGCGGCGCGCAGCTCGGCGACCGTCCACACGTAGAACTTGCCTTCGACCCCTTCGGAGTCCGCGTCGAGCGCGCTGTAGAAGCCGCCCTCGGGCGCGAGCATCTCGCGCAGCGCCCAGTCGAGCGTCTCCTCGGCGGTGCGCCGCAGCAGCTCGTCGCCGGTGGCCTGGTAGCCGTGCAGGTAGGCGCGCGCCAGCAGCGCGTTGTCGTAGAGCATCTTCTCGAAGTGCGGCACCGTCCAGCGAGCGTCGACGCTGTAGCGCGAGAAGCCGCCGCCGACCTGGTCGTAGATGCCGCCGCCCGCCATCGAGCGCAGCGTCTGCAGCGCCATGGGCAGCTCGTTGCGCGCGAGCAGGAACTCGATGACCGAGGCATGCGGGAACTTCGGCGCCGCGCCCCAGCCGCCGTACACGCTGTCGTAGCTCTTGCGCAGCGTGGCCACCGCCTCGTCGAGGGCCGCCTGCTGCAACGGTGCCTCGGAGGCCTCCAGCAGCGCGCCGCCGCTCAGCCGCGGCGCCACGCGCTGGCCCTGGGCTCGGATGTCCTCGCGCTGCGTCTCCCACGCCTCGGCCACCGCGCCCAGCACCTGGCGCCAGCTCGGCATCCCGTGGCGCGGCTCGGGCGGGAAGTAGGTGCCGCCGTAGAACGGCGCCTGCTCGGGCGTGAGGAACACGTTGAGCGGCCAGCCGCCGTGCCCGGTCATCGACTGCACGGCGTCCATGTAGAGCGCGTCGACGTCGGGGCGCTCCTCGCGATCGACCTTGACGCACACGAAGCGCTCGTTCATGAGCGCGGCGGTCTCGGAATCCTCGAACGACTCGCGCTCCATGACGTGGCACCAGTGGCAGCTCGAGTACCCGATCGACACCAGCAGCGGGCGGTCGAGCTCGCGCGCCCGGCGCAGGGCATCCTCGCCCCAGGCCAGCCAGTCGACCGGGTTGTCCTTGTGCTGGAGGAGGTAGGGACTCGTCTCGCGCGCCAGGGCGTTGGGCATCAACCCAACTGTAGGCGGCGCGCGTGGCGAGGGACCTTGATCGGGACCCCGCGGGTCACGAGCTGCGCGGCACGCACGTGCCTGATGCTGACCTTGCGGCCGCCGAGGCGGCCGGTGACGCTCCCGTCGGGATGGAAGGTCAGGCGGCCGTGCGGCGCGACACGGCCGCTGATCGTGAGCGTCGAGTTGCCGTTCGCCACCGGGACGAGTCCCGTGACCGTGACGCCGGGCACGAACTCGACGCGCCGCAGGCTGTAGCCGCGCGACGTCGCGGTCGCGCGGCCCGAGCGCAGGCCGCCGACCCTGGCGCCGACGGGGGTGATGCGTCCCGCGGCCAGCTCGTCGCCGAGGAACTGCAGGCGGACGTCGCGGACCGTGGCGGAGGCCGCGGCCACGGTCTTGGACGCGCGCGTGCGGCCGGGCAGGCGGCTCAGCCTCGTGGGCGCGATCGGCGTGGGCGCGATGATCGGCCGCGGGTTGGCACAGGCGGTGACCGGCTGCCCCGTGAAGAAGGCGGCCATCGCGTTCTTGGCGCAGTCGCTCACGTCGCTCGTCAGCACGGAGTGCCCGGTGTAGGGGACGGCGAGGATCTGCGCGCCCGGGATCCGCGACGCGACGGCCTGGGCGTCCTCGACCGGCGTGCGGACGTCGCCACCGCCGGTGAGGACGAGCGTCGGCACGGCCGGGAGCGGCAGCGGTGGCGCCGGGGGCGGGCTCGCGTTGGGCCATCCCAGGCAGACCGGGATGGCCTCGCTGCGCAGCGCCACGCTCCAGCCGAAGGCCCCGAAGTCGGTCGCCGGGTGTGCCTGTGCCGCGCCGACCGCCTGGGCGGCCCGCTGGCGAGCGGGCGCGTTGCGATCCCACGGGAAGATCGACTCCTCGCAGCGCGTGGCGACGAACAGCGCGTCGGAGTCGCTGGCGGTGTCCGTCTGCGCGCGCGTGTTGGGGATGCCGGTCAACCCGGCGGCGCGCAGGCGCAGGCGCAGCAGCGGCCGGCGGTCGCCCTTGATCGTGCTGCGCAGCGCCGCGGGCAGCTCGGCACGCAGCGTCGGATTGAGGTCGCCGGCGAGGAGGATCTCGAGCAGCCCGTCGCGCGTGAGGCGCAGCCTCACGCTGGTGCCGCCGGGCGTGTTGACCTTCCCCGTGAAGCCCGGGCGCCCGCCGGCCCCCGGCTGGCCGGCGCGGCGCGCGACCGTGGCCAGGTCGCGGCCGACGTTGTTCGTGATGCCGTTGCACAGGCCGTTGCCGCACAGCTCGCCGAGCGCGCGTGGCAGCGCCTTGAACGTCGAGACGTTGAGGACGTCCGAGCCCTCCGGCGGCACGACCGAGTCGAGGACGATGGCCTCGACGTTGGCCGGGTACTTGGCCGCGTAGTCGAGCGCGACCTTGGTGCCGTAGGAGACGCCGAACAGGACGAGCTTCTGATACCCGGACTCCACGCGGATGCTCTCGATGTCGTCGACGCTGTCAGCCGAGCGGAAGAAGCCGCGCGCCGGGCCCAGCTGGCTGGCGCACGACGCGGCGGCCTCCGTGATCGACGAGAAGCCGCTCTCGAAGGCGGCGCAGCGCAGGCGGCCCGACGCACCGGTCCCGCGCTGGTCGAAGATCACGAGGTCGCGGTTGGTCAGCACCGGGCCAAGGATCGAGGCGAACTCGGTGACCGAGGGGAGGGCGGCCTGCCCGGGCCCGCCGGCCAGTCCGACGACGGCGGAGGCGGTCGGATTGCTCGTCGCGACGGCCCGCTTGATGCTCAGCGTGAGCGTGCCGGGGACGGCGCCGGTGCGGTCGAGGGGAACGGGGAGCTGGCCGCACTGGTAGCCCGCCGGCTCGCATGGCGCGTAGGAGATGGCCGCGTGCGCGGCGGGCGTCAGGCCCAGGACCGCGGCGGCCGCGGCGAGGGCCGCCAGAGTGGACCGGGCGCGCATCTCGAGCCAGGGTAGACCACGTGCGGTCGGCGGGTAGGCGATCGTCCGGTGCGCTCCCGCGGGGCCCCCCGGGTGCGCCGTGGCCTGCGGGCCGCCCGGTGCGCCTCGCCTGCGGGCGCATTAGTGTCCGTGGGCATGTCGCATCACCGTGAGGCCGTCACCGCGGCCGGCGCGCCCGACGCCGTCGGCCCCTACAGCCACGCTGTCAAGAGCGGCGGGCTGCTCTTCGTGTCGGGCCAGGTCCCGCTCGATCCCGCCACCGGCAAGCTCGTCGAGGGCTCGGTCGGCGAGCAGACGCGCCGCTGCCTGGAGAACGTCCAGGCCGTGGCCGGCGCCGCCGGCGCGTCGCTGGCGGATGCCGTGCGCATGGGCGTGTACGTGACCGACATGAGCACGTTCGGACAGGTCAACGAGGCCTACGCCGCCTTCTTCGGCGACGGGCCGCCGGCGCGAAGCACCATCGGCGTCGCGGCGCTGCCGCTCGGGGCCCAGGTCGAGATCGACGCCGTCATCGCGCTGCCGGACTGAGGTCATGGCGACATCGCCCCCCCGTTCCGCCGTCACCGCCGAGGACGTGCAGCGCGCGCGGGGCGCCATCGCGGATGTGGTCAAGCACACGCCTGTCCTGCCGTCGCTGACCCTGTCACAGCAGCTCGGCGCCGACATCGCCCTCAAGGCCGAGAGCCTGCAGCGCACGGGCTCGTTCAAGATCCGCGGCGCGCTCAACAAGCTGGCCGCGCTCGGCGAGGGCTGCGCTCGCGGCGTCACCGCGGGGAGCGCGGGCAACCACGGCTGGGCGCTGGCACAGGCGGCCCGCGCGCGCGGCGTGGCGTGCGAGGTCTTCATGCCGGTCGAGGCGGCGCTGTCCAAGGTCGACGGGTGCAACACGCTGGGGGCCACCGTTCACATCGGCGGCAACTCGGTGGACGACTGCGTGGCCGCGGCCCGCGAGCGCGCCGAGGAGGCCGGGATGGCCTTCGTGCACCCGTTCGACGACCCCGACATCGTCGCCGGCCAGGGCACGCTCGGGCTCGAGCTGCTCGAGGACGTCGACGACGTGGCCAAGGTCGTGGTCCCCGTGGGGGGCGGTGGCCTGGCCAGCGGCGTGGCCATCGCCATGAAGTCGGCGCGGCCGGCGATCGAGGTCGTGGGCGTGCAGGTCGATTCCGTGGCCGCCTATCCCGAGTCGCTGCGCCGCGGGGAGCCCGTGGAGGTCCCCGCCGGCCTGACCATCGCCGATGGCATTGCGGTCAAGCGGCCAGGTGAGCTCACGCTGAGCCTCATCCGCGAATGGCTCGACGACGTGGTGGTCGTCGAGGAGGACGACGTGGCCGAGGCGATGGTCATGCTCATGGAGCGGGCCAAGCTCGTGGTCGAGGGTGCCGGAGCCGTGGGCGTCGCCGCTCTGCTCGGCGGCCAGGTCGTCCCGGCCGCCCAGGGCAGCACCGTGGTCGTGCTCAGCGGCGGCAACGTCGACGCCGGCCTGCTGGCCTCGATCGCCCGCCGCCACGAGAGCGAGGCCGGACGGCGGCTCGTCGTGCTGACCCGCGTGCCCGACCGGCCGGGCTTCCTGGCGCGGCTCCTGGCGCTGGTGGGCGAGGCAGGAGCCAATCTCGTCGACGTCGAGCACGTGCGCGAGGGGCTCGACCTGCACGTGCGCGAGACGGCCGTCCAGCTCGTGCTCGAGACGCGCGGGCGCGACCACGCCGAAGAGGTGCTCGGCCGCGTGCGCGACGCCGGGTACGAGGCGCGCGTGGTGCGGTAGGGAGCGGCGCGGCTAGGCGTCCTCGTCGGGGAAGCGCGCTCCGGCTGGGATCACCGCGTCGCCGCTCACGTGGGCGTGCAGGCCGACGAGAGCGATCGCGCCGTCGGGCGCGCCGACGGCGGCGCCGCTGCCGATCTCGACCGCGTCGTCGAGGACGGCGCGGACGACCTGGGCGCCGGAGCGCACGACCGCGCCCGGCAGCAGGACCGAGTCGCGCACGACCGCATCGCGCTCGATGACCGCGCCGCGGCTGACGACCGATCGCTCGACCGTGCCCGCAACCGTCGTGCCGGGTGCCAGCATGCTCCGCGTGACCGATGCTCCGGGGAGGACGCGCGCCGACGCGTGGCGGGCGGGGGCGCGAGTGAGCACCGGCCAGGCGGGGTCGTCGAGGTCGATCGGCGGGGGCTCCTCGAGCAGCTCCTGGTGGGACTCCCAATAGGCGTCCACGGTGCCGACGTCGCGCCAGTAGCCCTCGAAGCGCGCCTCGCGCGCCGCGCCCGCGGCGACCAGGCGCGGCAGCAGCTCGTGGCCGAGGTCCTCGAGCTCGTCGTCGCCGCGCGCGGACGCGAGCTCCTCGAGCGTCTCGAGCAGTGGGTCGGGCCGGAAGACGAAGACCTCGTTGGCTACTAGGTTGCCCGCCGGGTCCTCGGGCTTGTAGGCGTACTCGCGCACGGCTCCGTCCTGAACCGTGACCACGCCGTAGCGGCCGGCGTCGTCGGGGTCGACCTCGGTCGTGACCATGGTCACCGCGGCGCCGCTGGACACGTGGTCCGCGACCAGCGCACCGTAGTCCTGGACGTAAACGGCGTCGGCGCTGAGGACCACGAGGGCGTCCGGCGCGAACTCGCGGACGAGCGGCGCGTTGCGCCACAGCGCGTCGGCCGTCCCCTGCTGGAACCCGCTGCGCTCGTCGGTGCCCAGGCGCGGCTGGAGCAGGAGCAGCCCGCCGATGGGCCGGTCGAGAT